>NZ_SZWZ01000002.1:0-148544 GCF_005281025.1 Citrobacter sp. wls714
GGTGTCTGTTAAACCCGTGGCGATTCAGTTACCAGAACCTTCCTGACCTAAGCTGCTACCTTCGTTATTACCCTGATACTGCAGGGCGAAGTTCAGGCCATCAACCTGACCAAAGAAGCCTTTATTGCGATAGGTGGCCACGCCGTTGGTACGACCTAGCATATACACATCGGTCTGGGTGTAAGTATCGCCGCCAAATTCCGGCAGCATATCGGTCCAGGCTTCTACGTCGTAGACGACGCCATAGTTACGACCATAGTCAAAGGTACCGTTCTGGCCAAAACCTAAACCAGCGAAAGCCAGACGAGTCCATGAATCGCCTTTGTCACCTTCAGTACCGTTTGCCTGAATGTTATATTCCCACTGACCATAACCAGTCAGCATATCGTTGATCTGGGTTTCGCCTTTAAAGCCCACACGAGCATAGGTCTGATCGCCATCACTGCCAGCATCGTCAGAGAAATAACGCAGACCATCAACTTTACCGTACAGATCCAGTTTATTGCCGTTCTTATTATAAATTTCAGCCGCATTTACTGCGCCTGCAGCTAATAAAGCAGGGAGGAGAAGTGCCAGTACTTTTCTTTTCATTATGTATTCCCTTATGATAATAATTAATATGAATATGTAGTACTATCCGAAAGACTACATTTTGATACTATCTATGAAGTTCATTTTATTTAAAATATAACGTGTAACAAATATATTTAAAATATTTCAAATTGTTTCATGTTTGTCTTTTTATAACTATATGTGTATGTTTTTGATAAAGCCATTCATTGTATAAATTGATATTTATCAGTAAGTTATGGTTTTTGGTTTTTTATTTGCATTGTTTATTTTATTGCTGTCGATTATTTGTTATTCGATAACGAGTAATGACCGAGAGATATTCATTACACGAGATAATTAATTCCTTGGGGTTATGTAAATATAAAAATAATAATATATAGATATAAATCGCAGCGCTAGCAGTAGTCTGAAATGGAAATTGTTGTTAAGGTGGTTTTCTTTCTGCAAAGAGAGACCCTATGGAACTACAGGACTGGCAGTCAAAATTTGAAGCCTGGCTACGTGATAACCACTCCGGGCAGGATGCTGCCCATGATATCTCTCATTTTCGTCGCGTGTGGAAGACCTCGCAAAAGCTAAGTCCAGATGCGAGCGTAGACTGGCTGGTGGTGCTGACGGCGTGCTACTTCCATGATCTTGTTAGCTTACCGAAAAACCATCCGGATCGTCATCGCTCGTCAGTATTGGCAGCCAAGGAAACACGTCGTGTTTTGATGCGCGATTTTCCGGATTTTCCACAACAGCGGTTATCGGCAGTGTGTCATGCCATTGAGGCGCACAGTTTTAGCGCCAAAATCGCGCCAGAAACCCTTGAAGCGAAAATCGTGCAGGACGCAGACCGGCTTGAGGCGCTGGGTGCCATTGGGTTAGCGCGCGTGTTTGCCGTGTCTGGTGCGTTAGGCGTGGCGCTATTTGATGCGGAAGATCCGTTTGCCCGTCAGCGTGGTCTTGACGATAAACAGTACGCGCTCGATCACTTCCAGACCAAGTTATTGACGTTGCCATCGACGATGCAAACTGAACAAGGCCGCCATTTAGCGCAGCATAATGCTGACTTCTTACTGACGTACATGGCGAAGCTGAGTGCGGAGTTAAAAGGAGAGTATGAAAAGCTGGATCTTGACGCGATTCAACCCCTTAAAGCAGGTTAGCCGCCAGTACAGCCGCGACGTCAACCGCGCTGTTTTATGTTAATCTGTCGGTTATCCATTTCGGCCGGTTAAATGTATGCAGGATAATTTTTCAGTAGCAGGCTCCATGAACCCTATGACAGATGATAACAAGGCCACCGCGCAGGTGATTTTGGCTAAGTTGCTTGAAATATATGACGTGAAAACCCTGGTTGCTCATCTGAATGGTGTTGGCGAGAACCGCTGGAGTCCGGCCATTTTTAAGCGAGTGATGGTGAACGAAACATGGCATCGCCTCAGCGACAATGAGCTTACTCATCTGCATTCCTTACTGCCGACGCCACCTGCGCATCATCCGCATTATGCCTTTCGATTTATCGATCTGTTTGCCGGCATTGGCGGGATTCGTCGCGGCTTTGAAGCGATTGGCGGGCAGTGCGTGTTTACCAGCGAATGGAACAAGCATGCGGTGCGTACCTACAAAGCGAACAATTATTGCGATCCACTCCAGCATCACTTTAATGAAGATATTCGCGATGTCACGCTGAGTCATCATGATGGGGTGAGCGACCAGCAGGCGGCGGAACATATTCGTCAGCACATTCCAGAACATGATGTGCTGCTGGCGGGATTTCCTTGTCAGCCCTTCTCCCTGGCTGGGGTATCAAAGAAAAATGCGTTAGGGCGGGCCCACGGCTTTGCCTGTGATACACAAGGCACACTCTTTTTTGATGTGGTGCGCATTATCGACGCGCGTCGACCAGCCATATTTGTGCTCGAAAACGTTAAAAACCTGAAAAGTCACGACCAGGGTAAAACGTTTCGTATCATCATGCAGACGCTGGATGAGCTGGGTTATGACGTCGCGGATGCGGCGGATAATGGACCTGACGATCCGAAAATTATCGATGGACAACATTTTTTGCCGCAGCATCGCGAACGTATTGTGCTCGTCGGATTTCGACGCGATCTGCAATTGAAATCAGACTTCACGCTGCGCAATATTGTCACTCGCTATCCGCAGCGGCGTACGACGCTGGCGGAGTTGCTTGAGCCGACCGTCGATGCGAAATATGTGCTGACGCCGGTGTTGTGGAAATATCTCTATCGCTATGCGAAAAAGCACCAGGCGCGGGGCAATGGGTTTGGCTATGGCATGGTATACCCCGATAATCCCGATAGCGTAACCCGCACATTATCGGCACGCTATTATAAAGATGGCGCCGAGATCCTTATCGACCGCGGCTGGGATATGGCGCTGGGTGAAAAGGATTTTGACGATCCGTTGAACCAGCAGCACCGTCCGCGCCGGCTTACACCACGGGAGTGTGCGCGCCTGATGGGATTTGAATCACCACAGGGCTATCAATTCAGGATCCCGGTGTCAGATACTCAGGCTTATCGCCAGTTTGGTAATTCGGTGGTCGTTCCGGCATTCGCGGCGGTTGCCAGACTGTTGGAGCCGAAAATCAAACAGGCGGTTGCTATTCGCGAGAAAGAGAACCTGCATGGCAGACGTTCACGATAAAGCAACGCGTAGTAAAAATATGCGGGCGATAGCAACCCGCGATACTGCCATTGAAAAACGCCTTGCCAGCGTACTGACAGAGCAGGGCGTAACGTTTCGCGTGCAGGATGCGACGTTACCTGGTCGCCCCGATTTCGTGGTCGATGATTACCGTTGTGTGATCTTTACCCATGGCTGTTTCTGGCATCATCACAACTGCTACTTGTTTAAAGTCCCCGCAACACGGACGGAATTCTGGCTGGAAAAAATTGGCAAAAATGTCCAGCGTGACGTGCGGGACTGTGAAATGTTGCAGGCGCTGGGCTGGCGTATACTGATTGTCTGGGAATGCGCCCTGCGTGGGCGCGAAAAACTCGGCGATGACGCGTTATCTGAACGTGTCATCGAGTGGATCTGCGGCGGCGGTGCCAGCGCGCAGATCGACACTCTCGGTATTCATTTACTGTAACGTCTTTTCCGACGGGGTCGCAACGGCATCCGCTTTCATGGGGAATAAGTATTTACCCAAGGTGACCAATACCACCGCAAATACGATAACGCCGAGCGCCAGCCATTCGATGAGCGCCAGACTTTCTCCTCCCAGACCGGTACCTAGCAGCACGGCGACAACTGGATTAACGTAGGCATAGCTGGTGGCGAGCGCCGGACTGACGTTGCGGATCAGGTACATATACGCGTTAATGGCAATGATAGAGCCAAACAGGGCCAGGTACGCCACCGCCATAAATCCTGAAAATGTCGGCATAGTGGTCAGTTTTTCCCCGGAGACCAGTGACGCGCACATCAGCACAACTCCGGCGGCTAACATTTCAATGGCTCCGGCCATCATGCCAACGGGTAACGTTATGCGTGAGCCGTACACCGAGCCAAACGCCCAACTCATCGAACCTATCAGGATTAAAACAGCACCCCAAGGATTACCGCTTAAATTACCGCCGCTGTTCAGCATGATGATACCTGCCAACCCAATGGCTATTCCCATCCACTCCAGCTTACGCGTTTTAATACCAAAAAAGTGGCTAAAGCACAGCGTAAACAGCGGAACGGTAGCAACCACCACGGCGGCGATACCGGAAGGCACATTTTGATGCTCTGCGACGGTGACCAGCCCATTACCCACAGCCAGCAGCAGGATACCAATTAACGCGGCGTTCAGGAGCTGGCGTAGAGGCGGCAGTTTATGCCCGCGAATTAGTAAGAATGCGGTTAACAAAATGCCCGCGGAGAGAAAACGCACGCCAGCCATCATCAACGGCGGCCAGCTTTCAACGCCAATGCGAATAACGAAGTAGGTGGAACCCCAAATGATGTACAGCGCGAAAAGCGCACTGAAAAGCGGTAGCAATTGCCTGAAACGCATAATCCCTCACGGTGGAAATAAAAAGGTGCAACATAGTAAACGTCAAAACTATCGTGCTGGCGAGATTTATAATTGCATGCCATTGTTAAATATTTGTTGACCAGAAAGGCCAGTTTCCGCATGGCGTGTTTTACTTCATACTTAATACTGCAAAAAAATAATATTGAGGGTTAACATTTTGGCAGGAAGTAGCTTACTGACCTTACTCGATGATATCGCAACCTTATTGGACGATATCTCGGTCATGGGAAAACTGGCCGCGAAAAAAACCGCGGGTGTCTTGGGAGATGACTTATCGCTTAACGCGCAACAGGTGTCGGGCGTGCGGGCAAATCGCGAACTCCCGGTGGTCTGGAGCGTGGCTAAAGGGTCGTTTGTTAACAAAGTTATTCTTGTGCCGTTGGCGCTATTGATTAGCGCCTTCATTTCCTGGGCGATCACCCCCTTATTAATGGTAGGCGGGGCGTTTCTCTGTTTTGAAGGGGTGGAAAAAGTTCTTCACACCCTGGAAGCGCGTAAACACAAAGAGACCCCGAAAGAACGCCAGCAGCGTCTGGCATCTCTGGCGGAGCAGGATCCACTGACCTTTGAGAAAGATAAAATCAAAGGAGCGATACGTACCGACTTCATTTTATCTGCTGAGATTGTCGCCATCACCCTCGGCATTGTGGCGGATGCGCCGTTGTTGAATCAGGTGCTGGTGTTATCAGGCATCGCGTTAGTGGTGACCGTGGGCGTGTATGGCCTGGTGGGGATTATCGTTAAGCTTGATGATATCGGCTACTGGCTGGCAGAAAAGCGCAGCATGCTTGCTCAAACTCTGGGTAAAGGACTGCTGGTTGTTGCTCCCTGGCTGATGAAAACACTTTCGGTGGTTGGCACGCTGGCGATGTTTTTAGTGGGGGGCGGGATTGTTGTACATGGAATATCACCGCTGCATCATGCGATAGAACATTTTGCCCAGCAGCAAAGCTCATTGATTGCGCTAATGCTTCCAACCCTGCTTAATCTGGTGCTCGGCTTTATCATTGGTGGAATAGTCGTTCTGCTGGTAAAAACCGTTGCCAGACTGCGCGGAGTTTCGCACTAATTGTCGTCGGATTAATTACGCAAAAAGTCTCTTTGTCGTCTAAGGTGTAAAGGTTTCTCTTGATACAGGAGGCAGGTATGGTCTTTTCTGTCAGTGAGGAAGTCACCTCGAAAGAGGGTGGCCCACGCATGATCGTTACCGGGTATGCCAGCGGAATGGTGGAGTGTCGCTGGTACGACGGCTTTGGCGTTAAACGGGAAGCATTCCGTGAAGATGAACTGGTGCCCGGCGAGCAAAGATCGCGCTGCCAGGACGCCTGACATTGGGTATGATCGTAACCTGGTGAGCTCTCAACCATTAGTTATATTTATCATTTTGGTGAGAATTATTTACTTGTCAGGCAAAAAAATTGCAGATAAGGTTTGTTTCACATCAGATTTCCTGGTGTAACGAATTTTCAAGTGCTTCTTGCATAAGCAAGCTTGATCCCGGCCCGATGAGGGCCGGGATTTTTTTCGCCCTCAGTCAGCGATTGATTTCCGACACGCTAAAATCATGGATATCAAGCTCGAACGCGTCGGCCAGTTCATGCCATGTATGGAAATCACGCCCGTCGATGCTGACGCGTTCCGGATCGTCCTGACTGCGATGAATTTCACTCTCGCAGATTTCGTTGATTGCCTTCAGCAGAGCGTCTACATCGACGCTCACTTCACGTTTGGCCGTATCGCTGTACTCTTTCGCGGTTTTCATCCTCATACCTCTCAACCGTTAAGGATACCGGGGGAGCGCATCAAAACCTCAGATGCGCACCACTTAAGTATAGACCGTCGAGAAAACCCGCAATCGCATGCGCCGGACGCTGCCACATAAAGGAATTTGTTCTACACTGGCACAAAGCCACAGGAGGAAAACGATGAAGGTGAATGATCGGGTTACAGTCAAAACGGACGGCGGCCCACGTCGGCCGGGCGTGGTACTGGCAATCGAAGAGTTTAGTGAAGGCACCATGTACCTGGTTTCGCTGGAAGACTACCCGCTCGGTATCTGGTTCTTTAATGAATCAGGTCATCAGGATGGTATCTTTGTGGAAAAAATAGAGTGAGGTGAGTTCTTCTGCTTGATGCTGACTGGTGGTTCCGCCACCAGTCAGAACGTCTTAGCGCGTATTTACAAAGATACCATTGGTGACGTTATCCGTGAGTCGAACCACGTGATAGATAACTTGCTTATTATGCGTCTTAATCTTTCGTTTTATATTTCCCTTATGGGATGAGACGGTCTTGGCCTTGATATTCATTTGGTCTGAGATCTGTATTGTTCCCTGTCCCTCCATCCACATGCGTAGCATGCTGGATTCGGTACGGCTTAATGACAACGTCGGCAGATTAACATCGATAGCAATATTCACTTCCTTTTTCAGAATATCGCCAAGAAGTTCATCCAGTGAATCAGGCTTAATTGATTTAGAGCTGATCAATAAATTTTTTCTGACTAAAAGATACTCATCAAAATGCACATTGGCAATTGCCATAAATACAATAAATAATGTGCTGGGATGCTGATTAATGATTTGCTTGATTTGCTGACTGTTAGCTGGATCGTGGATAAAACAGTCCTCATTAATAAACACCACAGCGGGTTGCAGCGAAACACAGGCGAGACTGAGTTCACCAACGCTGGAAATATTGTTGATTTCCCTTTTTTTCACCCCCCGACTGACCAGATAACCGGTCAACCCTAGCCGGGTGTAACTGCATAAATCCATAATAATCGTTGACATGGCATACCCTCACTCAATGCGTAACGATAATTCCCCTTACCTGATTATTGCATCACAACTAAACGGAATAATAACGACCCAAGATGACGCTTTCGCTGTTTTCAGGCGAATTTACTATCCCGTAAAGTTGCGTATAATTTGCCAGGAAACATCTTAAAGTAAAGTAAATGTTGCGTTATGTGAGTGAGGCAAAAACAAATAAACCGCGACAGCGATATCCTGGTGGATGTTGTCGGTTTTTAAATTTAGGACAATCCTTAGTAAAACAGGATAAAAATTAAGGGTTATTATTTTCCGGGCATTTCGCTGACGATATCGGCCAACAAATTAAAAATTTCGCTGAACAAGCGCTCGCAGAATGGCGCAATTAATGGCATCAGCGCCGCCATTAATGAAATACCCACTGTCAGGGTGAGAGGAAAGCCAATGACAAAAATCGACAGTTGTGGCGCCATGCGGTTTAACAAACCAAGCGCAAGGTTCAGCGTCAGCAGCAGCGTCATAACCGGTAGGGCCAGCATGAGTCCGTTGAGGAAAATCAGGCTACCCGCCCGTGCCAGCGCGAGAAATGCATTGCTGTTAACCGGATTGCCGCCAATGGGCAAAGTATGAAACGTATCCACCAGTAGCGAAATCAGCCAAAGATGGCCATTAAAGGTGAGGAATAACAGCATGGCGAGCATGTCGATCAGTCGTGCCAGGACCGGCATATTCAGGCGGCTACCGGGGTCAAAAAATGTCGCAAAGGAAAGCCCCATTTGCAGGCCAATCAGTTCCCCGGCGGTACGCACGGCGGCAAACGCAAACTGCATGGTGAAGCCCAAGGCGATGCCGATCAAAATTTGTTGCATGGCCTGCCACAACGCGCCGATGGAAAAGATGGGGACGTCTGCAGGGGGAATCGATGGGGCGATAACGATGGTTATCATCAATCCCAGCCCCAGTTTTACCCGCTTGGGGATGGCGCGTTCGCTGAGAATTGGGGCCGTGGAGATGAGCGCCAGGATGCGCAGCAACGGCCAGAAGTAAAGATTCAGCCACTGCATCCACTCAACGCTGGTCACCTGCAACATAACGTTGTCTACCCGATGATATACGGTAAATTGCTGAACAGCGTACGCACGTAGTCGAGCAACAGGTTAAGCATCCACGGGCCGGCAACAATGATGGCAATAAAAACCGCAACAATTTTGGGAATGAAGGACAGCGTCATTTCGTTAATCTGGGTCGCCGCCTGCAAAATGCTGATGATAAGACCTGTGACGAGGGCCACCAACAGCAAAGGCGCAGCAAGGGCCAGAGCGACTTTCATCGCCTCTGTGCCCATCATCATGACCGATTCAGGTGTCATTTCGCGCCTCTAACTGTAAAAGCTTTGTGCCAGCGAGCCGACAAGCAACTGCCAACCGTCCACCAACACAAACAGCATCAGCTTAAACGGTAACGCGATCGTGGCGGGCGGCACCATCATCATCCCGAGCGCCATCAGCACGCTGGCGATAACCAGATCGATAATCAGAAACGGGATAAAAATGGTAAAGCCTATCTGGAAGGCGGTTTTCAATTCACTGGTGACATAAGCCGGAAGCAAAATTCGCATTGGTACGGCTTCGGGTCCCTGTAAGGGACCGCTGTTTGCAAGACGGGCGAACAGCGCCAGATCGGCTTCACGGGTTTGGCGCAACATAAACTCGCGCAACGGTTGGGCGCCTTTCTCCATGGCTTTCTGCATGGAGATCTTCTCTTCGCTGAACGGCTGATACGCGTCAACGTAGATTTTATCGATTACTGGCGACATGATGAAAAAGGTCAAAAATAGCGCCAGGCCCAGTAGCACCTGGTTGGGGGGCGCAGATGGCGTTCCCAACGCATTTCGCAACAAACCGAAAACGATGATGATGCGGGTGAAGCTGGTCATCATCAATAAAATGGCAGGCAGGAACGTCAGTGAGGTGATAAACACCAGCGTCTGTACAGGCAATGACCAGCTTTGTCCGCCGCCTGGCAGCGGTTGACTGACCAGACCCGGCAGTTGGGCGAGGGCGACTGGACTGAAAAGCCATAAGCCTGCCAGCGTGATGGAAAACAAACGGCGCATCAGGATCTCCCGGGACGCTTGAGCAAACTCTTCATCATGGCCTGGAAATCCGCAGGGGAGGCCGGTTTTTCTTCTGCATCGGCAGGTGCCGGGGGCAGGGTGTGCAATATGTTAATTTGCGAGGCCGTGACGCCCAGCACCAGGCGCGCATCTTCAACCTCAACAATCACCACGCGCTCACGTGGGCCCAGTGAGGTACTTGCCGCAACCTTCAGCCCTCGCGTACCGTTGCTTTTGGGGGCAAAGCCCAGGCGTTTAATGACCCAGGCTGCCGCCAGGATCAACACGATGATCCCAAGCAGCGCACCGCTTACCTGCACCAGCGGTGAGCCGGGGACGGCGGCTGGCTGAGAAACTGTTGCCTGGGTGTTCATGATTAACGGCTCAGACGACGCATACGTTCTGATGGAGTGATAATGTCGGTGATACGCACGCCGTATTTATCCGCGACCACCACCACTTCACCCTGGGCGATCAGATAACCGTTGATCAGGATATCCAGCGGTTCGCCCGCCAGACCATCCAGCGCGACAACGGAACCCTGCGTCAGACGCAGCAGCTCTTTGATGGTCATGCGGGTACGGCCCAGTTCAACGGTCAGTTTGACCGGAATGTCCATGATCAGGTCGATGTCCTGCAAAGCACCACTGACGTCGCCGCCGCCTAACTGCTGGAATACCGCATCGGCCGCACTTTTGGTGGTCGTGGTTTTTTGCTCGTTTAACGCGTCAGCCCACAGATCGTCCAATGCGCCAGTGTTCTCATCGGACGGATTATTCATATCACTCATTTGGGCTGTTCCTCATTCAGCGAATTCAAAATCGGGTTTATCAGATGTTCTACGCGTAACGCATACTGACCGTTCACGGTGCCATACTGGCTGGTCAGTACAGGCACGCCGTCCACATGAGCAATAATGCGGTCAGGTTTTTCAATCGGCAGTACATCGCCGGGTTTCAGCTTTAAAATCTGGGAAAGCCTCAGCGGAATGTCGGCAAAGTTTGCCACCAGCTCCAGCTCAGAATGCTGAACCTGACGCACCAGATTATTGCGCCAGTTCTGATCTTCATTACGTGAGTTTTCCAGCGGTGGATTCACCAGCAGCTCGCGCAATGGTTCAATCATGCTGAATGGCAGACAAATGTTAAATTCACCGGTCAGGTTGCCAATTTCAACGTGGAACGGGGTGTTCACCACAATGTCGTTAGGCGAGGTGGTGATATTGGTAAATTTCACCTGCATCTCGGAACGAACGTATTCCACTTCCAGCGGATTGATGGCCTTCCACGCGTCGCTGTAGCTTTCAAGCGCCAGCTTCAGCATGCGGTTGATCACGCGCTGTTCAGTATGCGTAAATTCGCGACCTTCCACTTTCGTCGGAAAGCGTCCATCGCCACCGAACAGGTTATCAACAGCGATAAATACCAGACTTGGTGAGAACACCACCAGACCCGTACCACGCAGTGGCTTGAGGTGGATTAAGTTCAGGTTGGTCGGCACCGGTAAGTTACGCGCAAATTCGTGATACGGCTGGATACGAATCGCCCCCACGGTAATATCCGGGCTACGGCGCAACAGGTTAAATAATCCCATACGGAACTGGCGCGCGAAGCGTTCGTTAATGATCTCCAGCGCCTGTAAACGCTCACGCACCACGCGGCGTTGGGTGTTGGGATCATAAGGACGAATATCGCTCTCTTTTGCGATACCGGTAATGGGTTCGTCTTTGGTTTCGCTATCGCCATTCAGCAATGCGTCGATTTCAGCCTGAGAAAGAATACTGTCGCCCATGTCTTTACCGCAGAATAAAAGCTGTATAAAGAACGTCGGTGACAACCTGTTTTGGCTGCCCGACAACGAGCGGAGTCGCGAGCGTCTCTTTGATGGCGGTAATCAGCTGTTGTTTACCTTCCTCGGTGGCGAGCGTAGCCGCATTTTGACGAGAAAACAGCAGCAGCAAGCGGCTGCGTACTTCCGGCAAATATTCATTCAGACGCGCACGTGTCGCCTCGTCTTTCATGCGCAACGTGATACCGATATACAGCACACGGTCCGCATCGCCCAGATTGACGGTAAAGGTATCCAGCGCAAAGAACACCGGGGCTGGCGGTGGAGGCGGTTCCGCTTTAACGCTGGCGGACGGCTGCTGCTGCATGCGCCAGTAGCTATAACCCGCAGTTGCGCAGGCGGCGAGGGTAATTAATACCAGCAGAGGGATCCAAATAGCGCGTTTACTTTTTTTGTTAATCGCGGAGTCAGTCATCAGATACGGGCTTCCTGTTTCGGTACAGCTTATGGGCTGATTATCCCGTGTCCTGTCCACGACAAAGCGTGGAAAAGACGCGGATAATCATGCTACCTCTGGCGTTAGGCGAAGATGTCTACTGCGCCATCGCCGCGGGCAGCGGCTTGCAGCGAGGCTGGGGTTGCCAGTATTGCGTCATCTTCAGCGGCAAAAATGTCTTGTCCTTGAGCGCGACCAGACTGCTGTTGCTGTCCGGAAGACTGCTGATGGCCAGCGAAGCTTTCACTGCTGATATTGCTTTGCCCCAGTTGGATCCCGCTTTCAGCCAACTGCGTACGTAGCATCGGTAATGCGGCTTCCAGTGCGGCGCGCACGTGACTGTGCGGTGATACCATTTGCAATTGCGCGAGGTTATCGTCCAGCTTGAGCGAAATATGTACCTGACCCAGGTCCTGCGGATGCAGACGCAGTTCTGCGCTTTGCTGGCCCTGGCGCGTGAACAATGTGACGTGCTGACTCAGCGATTGCTGCCATTCATGGCTACCTAACGGGGCACTTAACACTGGCGCGGCTGTCGGTAACGGTTGTGCGTGTGTTTGTGGACCACTTAGCGGGGCCGCAGTCATGCCAACGCTGGTCGGTGATGGGGTGCTGTCGATTTCAGCTCTGGCGTTCACCGCCGCCGTCAGCGGGGTTAATGTTGGATTGTTTGCCTGATTAGCACCACCGCCAGCAATCGTGACATCCGCTTTGCCTTTTTTGGCATCACCCGGCAGTAATTCGTCTGCATTATCAGTCACCGCGCCGTGTACAGTGCCACGTGATAACGCCGAAAGTGTGGCATCAACTGGGGCTGGTGCGCTGTCGACGGCAGGCGTAGCCGGCGGTTGTCCTGGTAGCATGGCGAACAACGCGCTGAGGTTGGCGAGATCGTCATCACTCAGCGTAGTATTTTTTTCGTCCTGCTGAGCGACTTTGCCCAGAGTCGTCAAAGCATTAGTTTTCAGTGAAGGCGTGAGGGCGGACAACAGTTGCTGAGCGTCTGTCATGTCGGTAAGAGAAGCCTCGGTTTGCAGCTCTTGTTGCGCCAGCAGATCGGTTAATTTGACCGACTGTGTGGCATCGCCATTTTTTTGCAGTGACCCTTTTTGCAGCTTACTGCTGGCCGCCTGTAAGTCGGCAAGCGACAGAGGAGCATCTTTACCCTGCGCGTCGCCCGCACCTAATGCACCAGCCAGCAGCGCTAAAAAATCCTCGGGTGAATCTACCGCTTTGCCTGACTGAAGACCTGCGGCTACATCGGTGTCGGTGGTAATCAGTTGGGGTAAAGTAATCATTCGGGTTTCCTCATAGCTGCGCGCTGAGCAAATTCATCCATTTTTTTCTGATCCAGACGGTTTTCGGCCAGTAACGCTGCCGAGGTTTGTCTGTCCTGCAACGTCTGCCACGCCTGTAATCGCTGTTTTTTGTCGCGCCAACTGTTCAACGCCATGTCCACTTTTTGCGTCCACTGATTGAGCTGTTGGCGGTGTTGCTCAATCGCTTTTTCCAGCGTCTGAATAAATTGCTGGTAGTTAATCCAGCGATTGCTGGTAATACCCTGGCCCATATCGGTATTCAGATTGTTGCGATACTCATGCTGATAATCGATCAGCATTTTTAACTGTTCTTCCGCCTGCTGACAGCCACGACGCATCTCTCCTAATAAGACAGCGGCGTCATCTACCTCTTTTTCAGCCAGGTCTTTCAGTGTTGCTAACGCACCATGTTGTGCCATGACCTATGCTCTCCTGCTTAATCACACACCAGGGAAAATCAGTTCCAAAGCTTGTAGAGAATCTTCCCAGTCAGCCCGTTCAAAAATGCCTTGCTGTAAGAATGCTTCCAGCTGTGGCCATAAGGCGATGGCTTTATCCAGCATCGGATCGCTGCCTTTAGCATACGCCCCCACGCTGACCAGATCGCGGTTACGCTGGAAGCTGGATAGCAACTGTTTAAAGTTGCGCACCCGTGCGTAGTGTTTTTCACTAATGAGCGCGGTCATGGCGCGGCTGATCGAGGCTTCAATATCGATGGCCGGATAGTGACCCGCCTCGGCTAAATGACGAGACAGCACAATGTGGCCGTCAAGAATCGCGCGCGCGGAATCGGCAATCGGGTCCTGCTGGTCGTCGCCCTCGGTCAGTACCGTATAAAACGCGGTGACTGAACCGCCGCCGTGAATACCGTTTCCGGCCCGTTCAACCAGCGCCGGTAATTTGGCAAATACTGAAGGCGGATAACCTTTGGTTGCCGGTGGCTCGCCGATCGCCAGGGCTATCTCACGTTGCGCCATCGCATAGCGGGTGAGGGAATCCATAATCAGCAATACGTGCTGCCCGCGATCGCGGAAATCTTCGGCGATGCGCGTGGCATAGGCCGCGCCTTGCATACGCAACAGCGGCGAGACGTCCGCCGGAGCGGCAATCACTACCGAGCGTGCGCGACCGTCAGCACCGAGAATGTTTTCGATAAAATCTTTAACTTCGCGGCCACGTTCGCCAATCAGGCCCACGACGATAACATCGGCCTGGGTATAGCGTGCCATCATGCCGAGCAGGACGCTTTTACCGACGCCGGAACCTGCGAAAAGTCCCATACGCTGGCCGCGACCTACGGTTAACAACGCGTTGATGGGACGTACGCCGGTATCCAGGACGTGTTCTATTGCGGTACGTTGCAGCGGGTTAAACGGCGGTGTAATCAGCGCACCGGTTTCGGTGGTATCCGGGGCGGGCAGTCCGTCGAGCGGTTTGCCGCTACCGTCCAGCACCCGACCCAGCAGAGCAGGGCCAAGCGGTAATTGCTTCCCGCTTTGCAGACCTTCTCCGGCGATGTTCTTTGCGTACACGCGCGCGCCGGGCAGAACGCCTTCGACCTCTTCGAGCGGCATCAGAAACAGACGTTGACCGTTAAAACCCACGACTTCGCTTTCAACTTCCTGGGTTTCGTTGCCATCCTGGCGTTCAATGACGCAGGTGGCACCCAGCGGCAGCTGTAATCCCGTAGCCTCCAGCACCAGCCCGGTTGCGCGGGTCAGGCGACCGTAACGACGCACTGCAGGCAGCAGCGACATTTTCTCTTCGAAGTTGTCCAGCGTATTGAGCCAGCGAGTCAGGCGAGTGGTCATTACACGACTCCCGGCGCTGCCAGACGGCAGAGTTCTTGCCAGCGTGTGGCGACGCTGGCATCCAGATCGCCTTCGTCGGCTGAGACTTTACAACCGCCGTGATGTAGCGTGGGATCGCCGCGCAGCCGCCAGCCGTGCAGGCTGAGAGTGGCACCGAGCATCTCCTCCACACGCTGGAGATCGTCCGGATGGACGCGTAGCTGTGGCTTACCGCTAAACAGCGGTTCCTGTTGCAATAACTGTTGGATCTGCTTAATCAGCGCAGCGTTATCCACGATAGGCGTCTGACCAATCACCTGACGCGCCGCCTCCAGCGCCATCTGCATCAGGCGCGAGGCAATGACGCTGTCCAGTGCGTCCAGCGTATTCTGAAACTCGCTCACCAGCTGCTGCATGCGGGCATGGATCGGCGCATGCTGCGCGCGCGCCTGGTTCTGGCCTTGTTCCAGCCCCTGACTCAGTCCTTCCTGATAACCTTGCTCGTGACCTTTTTGTCGACCTTCTGCCAGCCCCGCGTTATACCCTTGCTCATGGGCCTGCATTTGCAGCTGCGCAAGCTGTTGTTCAAGCTGTTGCTCTGCGGAAAGCTCGGGCTCTTCCGTCTCTTCTGACAGCGGCGTTTCGCTGTGGTCGGCCAGAACGAACTCTGCCATCGGTGGGGCGAGGTCGTCCGGGGTCCAGACTTTCCACGGCAGTTCGTTAGACATAGGTATCCTCGCCGCTGCCGATCACCATCTCGCCGGTTTCCGCCAGACGACGCACAATAAGCAGAATTGCTTTCTGTTCGTTTTCCACCTGCGACAAACGCACCGGGCCGCGGTTGGCAAGGTCGTCGCGCAGAATATCGGCAGCACGTTGCGACATGTTGCGCAGGAACTTCTCGCGTAGCGGCTGTTCGGCACCTTTCAGGGCAATCAGCAGCGATTCGGAATCCACTTCCTGCAGCAGGCGCTGGATACTGCGATCGTCGACGTCCACCAGGTTTTCGAACAGGAACATTTCGTCGATAATTTTCTGCGCCAGTTCGCCGTCGAATTCGCGTACGGCGGTAATAACTGCTTCTTCCTGCTGGGTTTTCATCAGGTTGATAATTTCGGCCGCCGTTCTCACGCCGCCCATTTTGCTGCGCTTGAGGTTCTGGCCATCGAGCAGGCCGTTCAGTACCTCGGTCAGTTCTGCCAGCGCGGCAGGCTGCACGCCGCCGAAGGTGGCGATACGCAGCATCACGTCGTGACGTAAACGCTCGTCGAACAGCGCCAGGATATCGGCAGCCTGGCCCCGTTTGAGGTGCACCAGAATGGTGGCGATAATCTGCGGATGCTCGTCGCGGATAAGGTCGGCGGCGCTTTGCGGTTCCATAAAGTTGAGCGTTTCAATACCGCTGGTGGTATCGCGGGTTTCCAGAATATCTTCCAGCAGGCTGGAGGCGCGTTCCTCGCCCAGCGCTTTCACCAGCACGGAGCGCAGATATTCGTTGGCGTTGATATTCAGCGCGGCAAACTGTTCTGCTTCTTGCTCAAACTCGGCCAGCACATCCGTCAACTGTTTGTTGGAGATCTGGCGTACGTTTGCCATCGCTGTACTGAGTAACTGGACTTCACGCGTGGAAAGGTGCTTAAACACCTCCGCCGCGCGATCCTCGCCAATGGTCATTAACAGGATGACGCTTTTATCGGTACCGCTAAGATTACTCATGTTCGTTACTCATCCACTGGCGAATGACCAGCGCCACGACGCGCGGATCGTTATCTGACATTTCACGAATACGCTGGCTCATCACTTCTGCACCCAGACGCTGATTCGTACGACGCTGCTGGGTCTGCTCGTCTTTGCTGAGGCGAACTTCTACCGCTTCTTCGGTTTCCTGACGGATACGCGTTTGTTCTTGTACCGCTTTTGCTTCTTCGCTGCGGCGAACCAACTGCGGGCGAACAGCCTTACGCCACAGGATCCAGGCAACAAGCAGAACCAGTAACCAACGGCCAGCGGTCATCAACTGTTCAATAAAGGCCTGCTGTTTCCAGAACGGCAGCTCGCCAATGGAATCGTCGGTCGCCGTGAAGGGTGAGTTCACCACGTTCAGGGTATCGCCACGTTTGTCGGAGAAGCCCATCGCTTCGCGGGTCAGGTCCTCAATCTGTTTCATCTGATCGGCGGTTAACGGCAGCGGTTTGCCGTCCGGCAACGTTTTATAGTTGACCACCACAGCCACCGAGAGACGCTGCACATCGCCGACGTTCATTTTGGTGTGGCGAATGGTACGGTCGACTTCATAGTTGCTGGTTTCATTGCGCTGCGTACTGCGCGGACCGGCATTATTGTTGTTATTTGCCGTCTGCGTGGTTTGCGCATTTTGCTGATTAGCCGGTGGGTTAGCGATTGGCGCGGTATTAGCCGGTGCTGGCTGATTGGACAACGCGCCCGGTACGCCGCCCGGCGCTCCGCTCCCGATCTGCTCGCTGACGTTTAACTGGCGTGAACGCAGTACGGCCTGGGAATCATCACCGTTTGGACGGTATTGTTCTTCGGTTTGCTCTTTATTAGCAAAATCCAGCTGCGCGGTGACCTGCGCATGTACGTTACCGTTGCCGACAATCGGCGACAGGATCGATTCGATACGACGTTGAACACGGCCTTCGACATCGCTGGCGTATTTCAACTGCGCATCGTTAAGATCGCGGCTGCTGGTGTTCGACTGAGTTAACAGATGACCCGCCTGGTCGACCAGCGTAACGTTGCCTGGAGGTAACCCGGCAACAGCGCTGGAAACCAGATGCGTGACCGCACTGATCTGACCTTCATCCAGTGCGCGACCCGGCTCAAGATTCACGGTCACAGAGGCAGAAGGCGCTTTTTGCTCACGCACAAACAGCGACGGTTTCGGCATTGCCAGATGCACGCGGGCGCGTTTTACCGGTCCCAGGGTTTCAATGGTACGGGCTAATTCACCTTCCAGCGCACGCTGGTAGTTGACCTGCTCGCTAAACTGGCTGATACCAAATTTTTCCTGATCCAGCAGTTCAAAACCTACGGCGCCGCCTTTCGGCAGGCCTTGTTGTGCCAGACGTAAGCGCAGTTCGTGGACTTTATCGGCAGGAACTTCTATAGCACCGCTTCCCTCAGTAAAACGATAGGGAACGTTCATCTGCGTCAGTTGGGTGACAATCGCGCCACCATCCTGATCGGAAAGATTGCTGAACAGCGTGCGATAGTCAGGCGCTTTGGCCCACAGGACCATCGCCACGATGATAGCGACGGCAGCGGCTCCCTCGCGCGCAGGCGGTTTAACCACTCGAGAGGTTTAAGCTGGGTTGCAGTCGATGCTGTCGCACTCATCTCGCACCTCGTGGCTTATCGTGGACGGCGTTTTTTGCAAAGTGGAACAAGACTCACTCCCGGGTCAGCAAACTCGAAAAATTGACGGTCTCATTATTTGCGGTTTCGAATTTTTCTATGCGTTAAAAACCGTGGTTTTTTATCGTTATTTAACGCCTTTATCTTATTGACTAACTGGTAATCTCAGCTACGTAAAAAATCATCCAGGGGATCAGAATGTCGGCAATACAGGGGATTGAAGGGGTCATCAGCCAGTTACAGGCCACGGCGATGTCAGCAAAAATGCAGGATATGCAGCCACAACCGACCGTGAGTTTTGCCGGACAACTGCATGCGGCGTTAGACAGGATTAGCGATGTGCAAACCGCGTCCCGTACCCAGGCTGAGAAATTTACCCTCGGTGAGCCGGGTATTGCGCTGAACGATGTGATGACCGATATGCAAAAAGCGTCGGTATCGATGCAGATGGGTATTCAGGTGCGTAACAAACTGGTGTCGGCGTATCAGGAAGTCATGTCGATGCAGGTGTAGGGACAACGTGCAGAGAATGTTTGCCGGATAAGCGTAGCGCCATCCGGCAACCAGTTACTTCTGAATCAAATAGCGGATCGTTGGGCCATCCTGCTGAATATCCAGCACCGTATAGCCGTGATTACGCGCATCCAGTGGAATATTGTTGATTGACTGCGGGCAATCGCTCACCACTTCCAGAATTTCACCTTTCTTCAATTGCGGCATCGCTTCCAGCGTGGCTACAGCCGGGTATGGACACGGTTCGCCGACCATATCGAGGCGATAATCAGGCACGATATTTTTCATACAGACTCCTTGGCAGGCGTCAGCCCTGCGCGACGGAAGAAACGTTTTTCCCAGCCGATAATCAGCATCAGCGCGGCAAACAACAGCACATAGGTCACCAGCAGACCGCCGAGCGGACCGAAGGTGTTGAGCAGATTTACTTTGTCCCAGTTGGTGGCAAGCGCGGGAGCAAAATCATCCCAGTAGTAAGCCAGAATGGTTGAGCCAATAACGTTGCCCAGACCAACCCACCAGTAATGCACCTGGCCTTCAACGGCGCGGTACATCCAGCCGGTTTCACATCCGCCCGCTAAAACGATGCCAAAGCCAAACAGCAAGCCACCGATCACCGCATTCGGACCCGCCCACATGATTTTAGGCTCGACACCCAGTTGCACATAGCTAAAGATACCGATGGCGCTGACCGCCATCCCGAAGATGATCGCTTTTGCCATGTGGGTGCGACCGGAAATCCACAGGTCGCGGAAGGCGGAGGTGAAGCAAATTTGCGCCCGTTCAATCAGCAGACCAAACCCGACGCCAAACAGCATCGCCAGACCGAGTTTGGGTTTATCCATCGCGGTGAGCAGCGCCCAGCCGATCATGCCGATAAACACCAGCATACCCAGGCGGAAACGTCGACGGGCCTGATCCGGCTTTTGCGTTAACGGCGAAGCGGCAGAGACTTTCTGCATTTTGACCGGAATACGAAACATCGGCAGCAGGGTAAAGCGTGCGCCAAACCATGAGCCAATAGCCGTAGCCAGCGCAAAAAACCAGGCGTGTAGTGAGAACTGCGGAATGCCGGTGAAGAATGCGGCCAGGTTACAGCCCATTGCCAGCCGGGCACCGAATCCGGCGATCGCCCCGCCGACTATCGCCTGCATAATGCGCACCCGACTGCGCGGCATGCGCAATTTAACGTTGTTGGCCCACAGAGCGGCAGCAAAACAGCCCCCGAACATACCGAGGATCATCATGCCGTCGATGCGGGTCAGGGGCGAGCCTTCGAGATGAATCAGCTTGTAGTATCCCCACTCTTCGGCGTGTACGCCAAACAGTTGCAGGATTTGACCACCCCAACGGGTGAATTCACCGGTAACGGCCCAGAAGGTTCCCGTAATGCCGAAATAATAAGTGGAGAGAATACCCGCTGCGATGACCGCAGGGGCGGGGGCCCAAAATTTAATTAACCAGGCCTGTTTGAAGTGTTGCCATGACATGCGTTGTGCCTCTGAACTCAGAAGGTATGTAACAAGAAGTGTGGATACTACACCGTTCAGAATTTTTGACTATGAGTAATAAGAGGTAACACCGCCTGGATCAATGTTTCTCAACGCTGCCGAAATGCTGGCGACATCAGGCCTTTAATGCCACAATCCCATTTTCTTCGCATGCAGGATGAATGATGAAAAAATTAGCAATCGTTGGTGTATTTCTGGCGCTTACCGGATGCGCCGAAGTAGAAAATTATAACGACGTGGTGAAAACGCCAGCGCCAGCCGGGCTGGAAGGATACTGGCAGTCAAAAGGTCCGCAACGCAGTCTGGTAAGCCCGGAAGCCATTGCCAGCCTGGTAATAACGAAAGAGGGCGATACGCTGGATTGCCGCCAGTGGCAGCGGGTGATTGCGCTGCCGGGGAAACTGACGATGCTCTCTGGCGATCTCACCAACGTGACGGTGAAACGCGAGCTATATGAGATCGAGCGCGAAGGCAATACGCTGGAATATGACGGTATGACGCTGCAACGGGTGGATCGCCCAACACAGGAATGTGCCGACGCGTTAAAGAAAACGCCTCTGGCCACACCGCTGCCATAAACCGTACGCCCCGGTAGCCACCGGCCACCGGGGTTGAACATTACAACACGTCTTCAATCACCCACACGCTGACGCTCCCGCCGTTACAATAAAACGTCGCTTCACCGTTTTCATCGGTGACCACACTTTCTGCACGATTTCCCAGATAGTCACGCCAGGTTTTATTGCCATAATTGGCGCCGAGATTGATGGTCTTTTCCCCGTCATCGCCGTTAGACAACACCACCACGCAGCCGGGATCTTCGTCCGTTCCGCTGCGACTAAAAGCGATACAGTTAGGGTGATCGAAAAAGAGCGTCTGTACCCCGTGCGCAAAGCGCTGACGCGCGAGGATCAGTTCATCAAGCTGTTCAATGATCGGCATGTCGATAGGATAAGTTTCGCCATCGCCGCCGGTGTCTTCGTAATGCGCTCCGTAGAGGTCGGGGTAAAACACCGACGGCACGCCGTTTTCGCGCAGCAGGATCAGTGCATAGGCCAGCGGCTTAAACCACGGCTCGACAGGGGCTTCGAGTGCCTGCAAGGGTTGGGTGTCGTGATTGGCCACCAGCGTGACGGCATGAAACGGATCGGCCTCCACTAACGTGTCGGTAAAAATCTGGCTCATGTCGTAATCGCGGCCCTGACGGGAGGCTTCGTGGAATTTCATCTGCAAAGGGGCGTCGAACAGCATGGTTTTCCCCTCCACCTGATTAATGTAGGTTTGCAGCTTATCGACTTCATGGGACCAGTATTCCGCAACGATAAACAGTGGCTTGGGGGCGACTTCCTGCACGTGTTCAATCCACTCTTTGTAAAACCATGCCGGAATATGTTTCACCGCATCTAAACGAAAACCGTCACACTGGGTTTGCTCCATTACCCAACGCGCCCAGTATTTGAGCTCCTCAGTCACCGCGTGATTGCGAAAATCGATATTTTCGCCCATCAGATAATCAAAATTACCCAACTCATCATCAACCTGATCGTTCCAGCCTTCGCCGGTGTAGTCGTTAACGATTTTGAAAATGCCGTCTTCGGTGGGATTCTCGATATGGTCAATGCCGCTGAAGCATTTAAAGTCCCAAATGAATTGCGAATACTGGCCAGCGCGGGCAGGGAAGGTATAGCGCGTCCAGCCCTCGCACTCGACAATCTCATCGTCTATTTGCGTACGATCCTCGGCGTTAACTCGCTGGACGCGAATCTTTTCTTTTTCATCTGCGCCCATTTTGTGGTTAACCACCACGTCCAGCAGTACGGCAATATCATTGTGTTTCAGCGCGTCAATCGCCGCCAGCAGCTGGTTTTTATCGCCGTATTTGGTGGCGACGGTTCCCTTTTGGTCGAATTCGCCCAAGTCAAACAGATCGTAGGAATCATAGCCGACGGAATAGCCGCCGGACGCGCCTTTATAGGCGGGAGGCAACCACACCATATTGATGCCGATATCATTGAGTCCGCCTGCGCGTTCGGCAAGTTCGGGCCAGAGTTGACCGCCATCAGGGTAATACCAGTGGAAGTACTGCAATAACGTGGGATTTTTCATCTTCCGTGCTCCAGAAGTCGTTTGGCCGACCTCTGGAGTATGGAAGATTATTCAGACGAGACGGGAAATTATTATGGGGCAGTGGGGGCGTCGGGGACTAACAGCATGCCGGAAAGACGGCCATAGGCGTTATTCAGCGTCTTTTGACGCGTCGACTGACCGATGAGGTTGCTGAGTTCATCCAGACGCTGCTGCAACAATGTTTTCAGTAACTGTTCGTTATCCAGCGTCTGTTTAATGTACCCGGCCACTAAGTCCTGAATACTTCGCGTAATGCCCGGTGGAGTTTGCTCTTCCATGACCACTTCAATACTTTGCAGATAGGTAACTTCCTGTTCCAGTAAAAGGTCCCATTCACCGCGCTGCGCCAGTTCCAGCAGTGAGTGACTGAGCAGCGCAATGCGCTGCCAACGGTTGATAAACTCCACGGCTGAGGTCATTAACGAGACTCCTGGGAAGATGCTTTCGGTGAGATCTGTTTCCAGGCATCTGCAATGTTGCCGAGTAATTCTTCGACTTCTTCAATGGCCTGACAATCATTACGCAAGTTAGCTTGCAGTAAACGGCGAATCATATAGTCATACAGCGAGGACAGGTTGGTGGCAATTTCACCGCCATTCTCCTGATCCAGGCCTGCTTTCAGACCATTGTCGATAATGTTAATGGCTTTGCTTAAGGCCTCGCCTTTGGCGACGATATCACCCTGTTGCATGAACAGGCGAGCGCGCACGAGGGCGCTGTTCGCGCCATCAAACAACATTTCAATCAGCTGATGCGGATTGGCGCTCATTACGCCACTCTCTATGCTGACCTGTGCATAGGCTTTGGTACCGCTCGCGGTATACATACTTACCTCGTGTTATCAGGAATTACTCATCGCCGTAAATTGCTGGCTCAGATAGTTACTGGTGTTATTCAGTTTGCTCATCATGGTATCAAGTTGGGTAAACTGAGCCGTATAACGTGCAACCGTGTCTTCAATACTGGCACTTACTGATAAATACTGCTTAGTCAGTTTTTTCAGCGTGGCGTTAATATTATCTTGTGCGCTGTCGATAACACCGTCATCGGCCAGATATCCTTTCACTTCAGTAGCAATTTTAGTGGTAATACCGGTTTCTTTACCGTCGCCAACCAATAGCTCACGTACTGAGGCGGTGTTTTCGTCCAGAGCTTTTTTTAGTTTAGTATCATCAATCTTGAGCTTGCCTGTCGTACCGTCTGAAGTAATACCGATTTCATTCAGGGTTTTAAAAACGCCTTCACTATTTGCGTTGGCAAACTGCGCACGGATACCTGTCTGAATCGTACGGACAACGCTATCGCCGACCAGTGCGCCGTTGTTTTTATCTTGTGCCTCTGCTCCAGGATCGACTTCAGTGTATTTGGTCAGAGTATTAAAGGTATCGATGAGTGAGTTATAGGCGTCTACCCAACCTTTAATAGCTTCGGTAGCTTTTTCATCGCTTTTGGTGACCGTTACTCGTGCGTCGGTGACTTCTTTGGTCAGTTCAAGCGTCACCCCCTGTGGCGCATCGGTAATTTTATTGCTCTGACGCTCAATTTTGATACCATTCATTGTTAATTGAGCGTTCTCTGCGCCAACCAATTGCTCCATCTTGCCATTGCCTGTCTTGCTGTCATAGGACAGCAGGTCATTCAGCTTGCTGTCACCGTCAACGGAAATAGACATTTTACTTTCCGTGCCTTCAGCCGCAGTCAGAACTAAGCGATATTCATCGTCTTTTACCTTGACGATACTGGCGGAAATACCGCTATCGGCATCGTTAATCGCCTTACTGATATCGTCGAGAGAGGTTTGATTGCTTTTAAGCTTAATTTCCAGCGGTTCTTTACGACCTGGTTGCTCAATTTTAATAGTGCGTGTTTCCGCGGAGGTATCACCTAAGGCATCTTTGGTTGATTTTATATCTGCGGTGGTACTCAACGATTGCGCTTTCGCCAATTGCGTTACGCTAATGGTGTAAATTCCTGGTGCCGCGCCCGCTTCTGTCGATACTTTTAGGTCTTCTGTACTGCTGGTAACGTTTGTACTTCTAAATAGTTCTGGTTTGTTTAATGCAGTGTTAGCTGTCTGAAATTTTTCCAGCGCACTTTTTAAGGTGCCGTAGGCGGTCAGACGTGCCGTATTAGCGCTTTGCTGTTGAGTAATCGGGTTTAAGCGCTTTTTTTCAGCGGTCGTCAGGTTTGTCAGCAATGTATCCAGCGGTAAGTTTGAGCCAACGCCCAGTGATGTAAATGAAGGCATGCCTAATTCCTTGTGATTGCAAACAGTAGTTAAGCGGGTTATCGGCAATCTGCACGCAAAGTTTAATAATAGTTTTGTAAAAATAATGCGCAGAATAGTGGCATATAAAGAGGGTATTTCACGGGCTAAGAAAAAAGAGGGCGGAAAGTGAAAATTTTCTAAAGTTCGAATTTAAGGTGCCGATACATGGGTTACGGTGAGAAACCGTGGGCAACAGCCCAATAACATCAAGTTGTAATTGATAAGGAAAAGATCATGGCACAAGTCATCAATACAAACAGCCTGTCGCTGTTGACCCAGAATAACCTGAACAAATCTCAGTCTTCCCTGAGCTCCGCTATCGAGCGTCTGTCTTCCGGTCTGCGTATCAACAGCGCGAAAGACGATGCTGCGGGTCAGGCGATTGCTAACCGCTTCACCTCTAACATCAAAGGCCTGACTCAGGCGTCCCGTAATGCTAACGATGGTATTTCTGTTGCGCAGACGACTGAAGGCGCGTTGAATGAAATCAACAACAATCTGCAGCGTGTTCGTGAACTGTCTGTACAGGCAACTAACGGTACTAACTCTGACAGCGATCTGTCTTCGATTCAGGCTGAAATTACTCAACGTCTTGAAGAAATTGATCGTGTTTCCGATCAGACTCAGTTCAACGGAGTGAAAGTGCTGGCTGAGAATAACGAGATGAAAATTCAAGTTGGTGCGAACGATGGAGAAACTATCACCATTAACCTTGCTAAAATTGATGCAAAAACGCTTGGGTTGGATGGTTTCAATATTAACGGTGCAACAAAAGCAACAGCTAGTGATTTAGTTTCTAAATTCAAAGCTACAGGTACTGATAACTATGATGTTGCCGGCGACGCTTATACAGTTAATATTGAAAGTGGTGCTGTTAAGGATGATACTGGTAATGCAATGTATATCAGCGCATTAGACGGCTCACTGACTACTTCTAAGGATACTAAAGTTTCTGGTAAAGGTGTTGATGCTACTAATTTAGCTGCAGCAGCTCAGGGTAAAGCTAAGGGCGATGTTTTCACCCTTAAAGGTGTTGAATATAAAGTAACCAGCGCCGCTACTACTGATGGTAACGGTACATACGAAGCTATGATCAACAGTGAAAAGGTAACCTTTACTATCACTGGTAGTACGGGTACATCTGGTGCAGATGCAAGTTTAGCTACAGATAAGCCTATCTATAAAACAGCGGCTGGAACGCTTACCACTGAAGAAGTAAGTAATAAAGCTGCGACAGTATCTGATCTGGATATTAAAAATGGTAAGAAAACAGGTAGCTCTTTAGTCGTTGACGGACAAGACTACAACGTAAGCAAGGACGGTGTAGTAACAAATGCTGTTGATAATAAAGTTATGTATGTAGGTAAGTCGCAAGGCGGTAGCCCGATCCTCGTCAATGCTGGCGCAGCTAAAACGATGCAATCTACCGAAAAACCGTTAGAAACCATTGATAAAGCATTAGCGAAAGTTGATGCCCTGCGTTCTGACTTGGGTGCTGTGCAGAACCGTTTCGATTCTGCTATCACCAATCTGGGTAACACCGTAAACAACCTGTCTTCTGCTCGTAGCCGTATCGAAGACGCTGACTACGCGACCGAAGTGTCCAACATGTCACGAGCGCAGATTCTGCAACAAGCAGGTACCTCTGTACTGGCACAGGCCAACCAGGTTCCGCAGAACGTACTGTCTCTGCTGCGTTAATTTACGCTTACTGCGCAAACCCCGCTCCGGCGGGGTTTTTTACATTCAGCTTTACCCGTAACCCCTAAATAACCCCCCATTTCACCCACTATTCACCCGATTAAAACCCCTGCAGAAACGGATAATCATGCCGATAACTCATTTAACGCAGGGCTGTTTATCGTGAATTCACTGTATACCCCTGAAGGTGTAATGGATAAACACTCGCTGTGGCAGCGTTATGTACCGTTGGTGCGTCACGAAGCATTGCGCCTTCAGGTGCGTTTGCCGGCGAGCGTAGAACTGGATGACCTGCTACAAGCGGGCGGCATCGGGTTATTGAATGCCGTTGACCGATATGACGCTTTGCAAGGAACGGCATTTACCACTTACGCAGTGCAGCGTATTCGTGGAGCAATGCTGGACGAACTACGTAGCCGGGATTGGGTGCCGCGTAGCGTTCGGCGCAATGCTCGCGAAGTGGCACAGGCGATGGGACAACTGGAGCAGGAATTAGGGCGCAACGCGACGGAAACAGAAGTGGCGGCGCGTCTGGCTATTCCTGTGCAAGAGTATCGTCAGATGTTGCTCGATACCAATAACAGCCAGCTCTTCTCTTATGACGAGTGGCGGGAAGAGCATGGCGATAGTATTGAGCTGGTGACGGAAGAACATCAGCAGGAAAACCCGTTACAACAGCTTCTTGAGGGTAACCTCCGCCAGCGCGTGATGGACGCGATCGAGGCGTTGCCGGAGCGTGAAAAGCTGGTGTTAACGCTGTACTACCAGGAAGAGCTCAATCTGAAAGAGATTGGCGCGGTACTGGAAGTCGGGGAGTCACGGGTCAGCCAGTTGCACAGTCAGGCCATCAAACGTCTACGCACCAAGCTGGGTAAGCTATAGGGGTACATCATTACCCCTGAACAATGCCGCATTACGAATTGACTACCAGGAGTTCTCATGACGGTGCAGCAATCAAAAAGACGGCCTCTAAGCCGCTACCTCAAAGATTTCAAACACAGCCAGACGCATTGCGCCCATTGTTTTAAGTTGCTCGACCGGATCACGCTGGTTCGTCGCGGGAAAATTGTGAATAAAATCGCCATCGCCCGCCTGGACACTTTGTTGGATGAAGCCGAGTGGGAGCAGGAGAAAAAAGAGTGGGTGGCACTGTGTCGTTTTTGCGGTGATTTGCATTGCAAAGAGCAGAGCGACTTTTTCGACATTATCGGTTTTAAACAATTTTTATTTGAGCAGACCGAAATGAGTCACGGCACGGTACGTGAATACGTTGTCCGCCTGCGTCGCCTTGGGAATCACCTGACCGAACAAAATATCTCTCACGATCTGCTGCAGGAAGGGTTCCTCGACGAAAACCTTGCCCCGTGGCTGCCGGAAACCAGCACCAACAATTACCGCATCGCCTTGCGTAAGTATGAGCAGTTTAAAGCCCATACGCATATGGGACATATGCAGAAATCCTCCTGGACAGCCAGTTCTGATATATATTAAAAAAGAATAAGGTGTAACAGAGTGGTGTTTGTGGATCACGACAAGCGCTCTACACTATGCTCATAAATAGCAGTCACTAATGACAATATTCGGGGTAACTATGAAATTAGCACTTCTGGGACGTCAGGCTCTGATGGGTGTAATGGCTGTTGCACTTGTCGCTGGAATGAGCGTAAAAACTTATGCAGATGAAGGTCTGTTAAATAAAGTTAAAGAGCGTGGCACGCTGCTGGTGGGCCTGGAAGGGACCTATCCCCCGTTTAGTTTTCAGGGCGATGACGGCAAGCTGACCGGTTTCGAAGTGGAGTTCGCTGAGGAACTGGCCAAGCACCTTGGGGTGAAAGCTAACCTGAAGCCGACCAAGTGGGATGGTATGCTGGCCTCTCTTGATTCCAAGCGCATTGACGTGGTCATCAACCAGGTGACCATCTCTGACGAACGTAAGAAAAAATACGATTTCTCCACCCCGTATACGGTTTCTGGTATTCAGGCGCTGGTGAAAAAAGGTAATGAAGGTGTTATTAAGACTGCTGCCGATCTGAAAGGTAAAAAAGTCGGCGTTGGCCTGGGCACCAACTATGAAGAGTGGCTGCGCCAGAACGTGCAGGGCGTGGATATTCGTACCTATGATGATGACCCGACTAAATACCAGGATCTGCGTGTAGGCCGTATCGACGCCATTCTGGTTGACCGTCTGGCGGCGCTGGATCTGGTCAAGAAAACCAAGGATACGCTGGCTGTAACCGGTGAAGCATTCTCCCGCCAGGAGTCCGGCGTGGCGCTGCGCAAAGGCAATGAAGATCTGCTGAAAGCGGTTGATGCGGCCATTGCTGAAATGCAAAAAGACGGTACGCTGAAAGCCCTGTCTGAAAAATGGTTTGGAGCGGATGTGACGAAATAATCGTCATCCGCTGAAAAAAGGCGCCTTTAACAGCGCCTTTTTTTATTTCATTGCGCCTGAGCGTGCATAATAAAAAGAACATCACAACAACGAATACCGGAGGCTGTATGCCGCTGCATAACTTAACGCGCTTTCCACGTCTGGAATTTATTGGCGCGCCAACGCCGCTCGAATATCTTCCACGCTTCTCCGACTACCTCGGGCGCGATATTTTCATCAAGCGCGATGACGTCACGCCGATGGCCATGGGCGGCAATAAGCTGCGTAAGCTGGAGTTCCTTGCCGCAGACGCACTGCGTGAAGGCGCTGATACGCTGATAACCGCGGGTGCGATTCAGTCTAACCACGTTCGTCAGACGGCGGCGGTAGCGGCTAAGCTTGGCCTGCACTGCGTGGCGCTGTTGGAAAATCCGATTGGCACCACGGCGGAAAACTATCTCACCAACGGCAACCGTCTGCTGCTGGACCTGTTTAATACGCAAATTGAAATGTGCGATGCACTGACCGACCCGAATGCGCAACTTCAGGAACTGGCGACGCGCATTGAAGCACAGGGCTTCCGCCCGTATGTGATCCCTGTTGGCGGTTCTAACGCGTTGGGCGCATTGGGTTATGTGGAAAGCGCGCTGGAAATTGCCCAGCAGTGTGAAGGGGCCGTTGCGCTTTCTTCCGTAGTAGTGGCGTCGGGCAGTGCGGGAACGCATGCCGGGCTGGCCGTGGGCCTGGAACAACTGATGCCAGACGTCGAGCTTATCGGCGTGACCGTCTCGCGCAGTGTCGCCGATCAAATGCCTAAAGTTGTAACGTTGCAGCAGAATATTGCCCGTGAACTGGAACTGACGGCCTCAGCGGATATTCTGTTATGGGACGATTATTTTGCGCCGGGCTACGGTACGCCAAACGAAGAAGGCATGGAGGCAGTAAAACTGCTGGCGCGCCTGGAAGGCATTTTGTTGGATCCGGTGTATACCGGTAAGGCGATGGCGGGTTTGATTGACGGTATCAGCCAGAAACGCTTCAAAGACGAAGGGCCAATCCTCTTTATTCATACCGGTGGGGCACCTGCACTGTTTGCCTACCATCCTCATGTGTAACAACCAGGTCGAAAAACGCTAATGCATGAAAGTATCCAACTGGTAATTGATTCTCTGCCGTATCTGCTCAAAGGCGCGGTTTTTACGCTGCAACTGAGTATCGGCGGGATGTTTTTTGGCCTCGTGCTGGGGTTTATCCTGGCGCTGATGCGTCTGTCGCCGCTGCTGCCTGTGCGCTGGCTGGCGCGTTTTTATATCTCTATTTTTCGCGGAACACCGCTGATTGCCCAACTGTTCATGATCTATTACGGTCTGCCGCAGTTTGGTATTGAGCTAGATCCCATCCCGGCAGCGATGATTGGCTTGTCGCTGAATACGGCAGCCTACGCTGCGGAAACCCTGCGTGCGGCAATCTCTTCCATCGACAAAGGGCAGTGGGAGGCGGGGGCCAGTATTGGTATGACTCGCTGGCAGACCATGCGCCGGGCAATTCTGCCGCAGGCTGCACGCGTTGCGCTACCGCCGTTGAGCAACAGCTTTATCAGTCTGGTGAAAGATACCTCTTTGGCCGCTACTATCCAGGTTCCGGAACTGTTCCGTCAGGCGCAGCTGATTACCTCGCGTACGCTGGAAGTCTTTACGATGTATCTGGCGGCCTCGTTGATTTACTGGGTGATGGCGACGGTGCTTTCTGCGCTGCAAAACTATTTTGAAGAACAACTGAACCGCCAGGAGAGAGAGCCGAAATGAGTGCTATCGAAGTCAGAAACCTGGTCAAAAAATTTCATGGGCAAACGGTGCTGCATGGGATCGATCTTGACGTCAAACCTGGTGAAGTAGTAGCCATTATCGGGCCGAGCGGATCGGGCAAAACCACGCTGCTGCGTAGCATTAATTTGCTGGAGCAACCGGAGGCGGGCACCATTAAAGTGGGTGAGATTACCATTGATACCGCGCGTTCGTTGACCCAGCAGAAAGGGCTGATTCGCCAGTTACGTCAGCACGTCGGTTTTGTGTTCCAGAACTTTAATTTGTTCCCTCATCGTACGGTGCTGGAAAACATTATTGAAGGGCCGGTGATAGTCAAAGGTGAACCAAAAGCTGAAGCGATAGCTCGTGCGCGTGAGCTGCTGGCGAAAGTCGGACTGGCAGGTAAAGAAACCAGCTATCCGCGGCGTTTATCGGGTGGACAGCAGCAGCGCGTAGCGATTGCCCGAGCGCTGGCGATGCGACCTGAGGTTATTCTTTTTGATGAACCGACCTCCGCGCTTGATCCTGAACTGGTTGGCGAGGTACTTAATACCATCCGCCAACTGGCGCAGGAAAAACGCACCATGGTAATTGTGACGCATGAAATGAGCTTTGCTCGCGATGTTGCCGATAGAGCGATATTTATGGATCAAGGACGGATTGTAGAGCAGGGACCAGCAAAATCCTTATTCACGCATCCGCAGCAGCCGCGTACCCGTCAGTTTCTTGAAAAGTTTTTGATGCAATAAATAGTGCATATAGCGCTCGCCGGGATTGTTTCTGACGAGTGCTCTTCGCATAACTATTTATAATTATTGCTTTATTATTAGCATTTGATTCTGTTACTTCCTTCCGCTGTTGAGTAATACTCAAGTAATTGTTCATTTGTCCGATAATTTGCATATATAAAATACATTTATGTGTTAGCTTGTTTCATATGTTTGGATGATTATCAATCTCAGGGGCATTACCACTTAGTATGCAGGATCATGATTTCTTCACCTGGCGACGGAGCATGCTGTTACGCTTTCAGGAAATGGCGACGGCAGAGGATGTCTATAATGAATTACAGCAACAGACGCAGCACTTAGAGTTTGATTTTTACGCGCTCTGTGTTCGTCATCCGGTACCTTTTACCCGACCTTAAACGTCACTTCATACGACCTATCCCAAAGCATGGGTGGCGCATTATCAGTCCGAAAATTATTTCGCCATTGATCCGGTGCTGAAACCTGAAAACTACAGTCAGGGGCATTTACCCTGGAACGATACATTGTTTCGCGATGCGCAACCTTTGTGGGATGCCGCGCGCAATCACGGTTTACGTAAAGGGATGACGCAATGCTTAATGTTGCCTAATCGCGCGTTGGGGTTTTTATCGGTATCGCGGGCGAGTATCCGTAATAGTCGCTTTGCAAACGATGAAGTGGAGCTCAGGATGCAGCTTCTGGTGCGGGAAAGTCTGTCTGTACTGACGCGGCTGGAAGATGACATGGTTATGGCGCCAGAGATGCGTTTTAGCAAGCGGGAAAAGGAAATATTGAAATGGACGGCAGAGGGGAAGACCTCTTCAGAGATAGCCATCATTCTGTCGATTTCCGAAAATACTGTGAACTTCCACCAGAAGAATATGCAAAAGAAATTCAATGCGCCAAACAAAACGCAGATCGCCTGTTATGCTGCGGCAACCGGGCTTATCTGAGTAAATTATCGTTCTGAGTGTCAGACGCAAAACCGGCTGAGAGCATTGCTATCAGCCGGTTTCTTATTACTGGCGGTAAGCTTGTTTAATTTGCTTAACCGTGTTGGAAAATACCGCAGCCTGTGATTGATCTTCAATCAGCGCGAGCTGTTTTTCCATTTTAAGAATCACGCGGCCTGCATCGGCTTGGCCCATTGCCTGCAGCATCAGCGTTAACATGGCTTTCAGGCAGGTGACTTCATTGGCCAGTTCCTGGTTATTCTCAGCAGTGGAAAAGTCAGGCGTACTCATTTATTTTCCTCGTTATGTTTCAATGAAAAAGTGCGATGTCAAATCTTAAGGCGGCGGAGTATACCATAAGCGAGGCTAAAAATATCTGTGGTTGTTTTTTGCGCGGACTAATGTTGTGGACATTAAAATAAACAACATGTTGCAGTGCATATATTTTCTTCACATGTTGTTTATTTCGAGTATTTTCCTCGTTAATTATTGTTACAACTTTGACTGCCAATTTTGCATTCAGCGGGAGAATATGAATTTTTTGTCACTATTCTGAAACAGCTATGCAGATATAACCGTGGCAGAAGGCTGTCAGGACTGAAAGTTTCCACTCGTCGTACAATCTAATTTCCAAAAACGAGAGCAAAATCGAAAGTCGGGCGTTTTTTACATTTCAAAGTTGAGATAAAACCCGTTAACATAGGACCGATTAACTATCGGTAGCGTTATCCCTATTCTGGAGATATTCCTTTGATCAACGTTTTTCTTGTTGATGACCACGAACTGGTGCGCGCAGGGATACGACGCATTCTGGAAGATATAAAAGGCATAAAAGTTGTCGGCGAAGCGTGCTGCGGTGAAGATGCGGTAAAATGGTGCCGCTCAAATTCCGTTGACGTTGTGCTGATGGATATGAATATGCCCGGTATTGGCGGTCTGGAAGCAACCCGCAAAATTGCGCGTTCCACGGCAGACATTAAAGTGATCATGCTGACGGTACACACTGAAAACCCATTACCTGCAAAAGTTATGCAGGCAGGGGCCGCAGGGTATCTCAGCAAAGGCGCCGCCCCCCAGGAAGTAGTGAGTGCGATTCGTTCGGTTTTTTCCGGGCAGCGTTATATTGCCTCCGATATCGCTCAGCAAATGGCGCTCAGCCAGATTGAGCCTGAGAAAACGGAAACCCCGTTTGCCAGTTTGTCTGAACGCGAGTTGCAGATTATGCTGATGATCACCAAAGGTCAGAAGGTCAATGAGATCTCAGAGCAACTGAATCTTAGTCCTAAAACGGTGAACAGCTATCGCTATCGAATGTTCAGTAAATTAAACATTCATGGCGATGTAGAGCTGACTCACCTGGCAATTCGCCATGGCCTGTGTAATGCGGAGACATTAACAAGCCAGTGACCGATCAGTTTGATGCCAAAGCGTTCCTGAAAACCGTGACCAGTCAGCCCGGCGTCTATCGTATGTATGATACCGCCGGGACGGTTATCTATGTCGGGAAAGCGAAAGACCTGAAAAAAAGGCTTTCCAGCTACTTCCGTAGTAATCTTGCGTCGCGCAAGACCGAAGCGCTGGTCGCGCAAATCCAGCAGATTGATGTCACGGTAACGCACACCGAAACCGAAGCGTTATTGCTTGAGCACAACTACATCAAGCTGTATCAGCCGCGCTATAACGTATTGCTGCGCGATGATAAATCCTACCCTTTTATATTCCTTAGCGGCGATACCCACCCGCGTCTGGCGATGCATCGTGGGGCAAAGCATGCCAAAGGCGAGTACTTTGGACCGTTCCCGAACGGTTATGCGGTGCGTGAAACGCTGGCGCTGTTGCAGAAAATATTCCCTATCCGCCAGTGCGAAAACAGCGTTTATCGCAACCGCTCTCGACCTTGTCTGCAATATCAGATTGGCCGCTGTCTCGGTCCGTGTGTTGCGGGTCTGGTGAGTGAGGAAGAGTATGCTCAGCAGGTCGAGTATGTTCGTCTGTTCCTGTCCGGAAAAGACGATCAGGTATTAACGCAGCTGATCGCCCGTATGGAAAAGGCCAGCCAAAATCTCGAATTTGAAGAGGCTGCGCGCATTCGTGACCAAATTCAGGCCGTACGCCGCGTGACAGAAAAACAGTTTGTCTCTAATACCGGAGACGATCTGGACGTCATCGGCGTGGCGTTTGACGCCGGTATGGCCTGTGTGCACGTTCTGTTTATTCGCCAGGGTAAAGTGCTGGGGAGTCGCAGCTATTTCCCGAAAGTACCCGGTGGCACGGAACTCGGTGAGGTCGTCGAAACCTTTGTCGGGCAGTTTTATCTGCAGGGGAGCCAGATGCGTACCTTACCCGGGGAGATCCTGCTCGATTTTAATCTTAGCGATAAAACCCTGCTGGCAGACTCTCTGTCTGAACTGGCCGGCAGGAAGATTAACGTGCAGACGAAACCGCGAGGGGACCGCGCGCGTTATCTGAAGCTGGCGCGAACCAACGCGGCAGTGGCACTCACCACGAAACTTTCTCAGCAGTCGACGATTACGCAACGTTTGACGGCGCTGGCCTCCGTATTGAAGTTACCTGCGGTGAAGCGTATGGAGTGCTTCGACATCAGCCATACGATGGGCGAGCAGACGGTAGCCTCCTGCGTGGTCTTTGATGCCAATGGCCCGCTGCGTGCAGAATATCGTCGCTACAACATTACCGGTATTACGCCGGGTGATGATTATGCGGCGATGAATCAGGTCTTACGTCGGCGTTACGGAAAGGCGATTGAAGAAAGTAAGATTCCGGACGTCATATTGATCGACGGCGGGAAAGGTCAGTTAGGGCAGGCGAAAGCCGTTTTTGCTGAGCTGGACGTTCCCTGGGACAAACAGCACCCACTCTTGCTGGGGGTGGCAAAAGGGGCCGATCGTAAAGCCGGTCTGGAAACGCTGTTCTTTGAGCCGGAAGGTGAGGGCTTTAGCCTGCCGCCGGATTCGCCTGCATTGCACGTTATCCAGCATATCCGCGATGAATCTCACGATCATGCGATTAGCGGACATCGTAAAAAACGAGCGAAGGTGAAAAGTACCAGCACGCTTGAGACCATCGAAGGTGTCGGGCCAAAGCGTCGCCAGATGTTGTTGAAATATATGGGAGGTTTGCAAGGTCTTCGTAACGCAAGTATCGAAGAAATTGCAAAAGTGCCGGGTATTTCGCAAGCTCTGGCAGAAAAGATCTTCTACTCGTTGAAACATTAGGCCCTCTGTAGCAACATAGGGGTAATTTCACTGACAACAGATAGTTATCCGTCATATGCAATTTAATATCCCTACGTTGCTCACGCTGTTTCGCGTCATCCTGATCCCATTCTTTGTATTGGCTTTTTACCTGCCATTCACCTGGGCTCCCTTTGTTTGTGCGCTGATCTTCTGTATCGCAGCGGTCACTGACTGGTTTGACGGTTTTCTGGCACGCCGCTGGAACCAAAGCACGCGTTTTGGCGCCTTCCTCGATCCGGTCGCTGATAAGGTGCTGGTGGCTATCGCGATGGTCCTGGTGACCGAGCATTACCACAGCTGGTGGGTGACGCTCCCTGCCGCAACAATGATTGCGCGTGAAATTATCATCTCTGCACTACGTGAATGGATGGCCGAACTGGGTAAACGCAGCAGCGTAGCCGTATCCTGGATCGGTAAAGTGAAAACCACATCGCAAATGGCTGCACTGGCCTGGCTGCTGTGGCGTCCAAATATCTGGGTAGAGTATGCTGGGATCGCACTTTTCTTCGTCGCTGCGATACTGACTTTGTGGTCAATGTTCCAGTATTTGAGCGCTGCACGTGGAGATTTGCTTGATCAGTGATCGTTTCGACGCAAATTTCAGCAAACGATCGTAAGTGGTGAAAAATATCGTTGACTCATTGCGTCAGGTAAGTAGAATGCAACGCATCGAACGGCAGCACTGATTGCCAGACGATAACAAAATCAAGTGATTAACAAAGTTACTTGGTGATGCGGGAATAGCTCAGTTGGTAGAGCACGACCTTGCCAAGGTCGGGGTCGCGAGTTCGAGTCTCGTTTCCCGCTCCAAATTTAAGACATCGGCAATAGCGGATGTTGGCTGTAAAGCCAGAAGATTTCGGCGCGTTAGCAAAGCGGTTATGTAGCGGATTGCAAATCCGTCTAGTCCGGTTCGACTCCGGAACGCGCCTCCAATTTCTTCCCGAGCCCGGATGGTGGAATCGGTAGACACAAGGGATTTAAAATCCCTCGGCGTTCGCGCTGTGTGGGTTCAAGTCCCACTCCGGGTACCATGGGAAAGTAAAGAATAATCAAAGCAATAAGCAGTGTCGTGAAACCACCTACGGGTGGTTTTTTTGTGCCTGAAATTCACGCCCTGTGCATATCCTGTGCTCACGGGGTGCAATGAGCTGCAATCTCCAGCCTGGCAATGCCGAATCGAACGTGTCGCCTCCAGCATAGAGAACCAGGTTGCTTTGCCTGTTTTCCGGTACTCTTCCGGGAAGGGGCCCTGTTGAGCAAGCTGTAATGCTCTAGCCACCCTGAGTACAAAGTTGCTTAATTCGTGCAATCACCTCATCTCTGTACTTCTGGTGTCCGCGCATAGCCCTTGGATGGGCAATTCTGAAACAGATTGTATTACCTGTTTTGAACTCCCATAGCTTCCCCGGAATGACTGAAGAAGTCTCATAGCCGCCCAGCTCAGTAAGCACCTGTTTTATGATGTAGTCTGTTCTCCGGGCTCCAGATGCAAAGATGATGAAATCAGGCTCAAGGTGTTTAATTTGTACCGCCAGTAGCTTCAGCGAGGCTAATATGACTTCCTGCAATTCATTTTGAGGGCGATTGAGAGGGGTCAGTCCGTCGTAATCCCACGCCAGTAGATTGGCATACACGATAGCCTGAGGAGGAATATTAAGCTCCCGGGCCAGCCTGAAATGATATTGCGTGAAGCGGCTACGTGATTTGAGGTTGGTGGTGCCATCATTTTGTACCGGAAGATGTTTCCTGTATCGATCTACAGCTTCTTCAACCACCTGCCCGATGGTAACGTCAGGCATAAGTCCCAACACCCGTGATATCGTATTCTTACCATTCAGCGTATTCCAGCCAGCGGTTTCACGTCCAACCAGCATGATTTTTACCGGTGAATGCCAGTATTCTTCAAACGGCACGGGTAAAAAGACGCCTGAGTATTTATCTTCATTCAGGTTAAATGACTGGGCGTCAACTTCCTGTAATATCCGTTTGTACGCGTCTAATAGCCTTTCCATTCTTCAATCCTGCCCCGTAATAAAAACACCTTCAGATATATATTATTTTCATGATATCAATCAGATATATGAGGATAAATATGCAAAAATCCTTCCGATTCACCAATTCATCCATCAAAGCCCTTCCGGCAAACACAGATACCCGATCTACAGAGCTTGAGGTATCTGATACCGAGGTCATTGGCCTCAAATGCCTCTCAGGTCGAACGGGTAACAAACGTTTCCTCCTGCGCTACACATTCCACGGTACCAAAAAAAGTATCAGTATTGGCAGATTCCCTGAAATTGATGTGGGGACAGCCCGTCAGATAGCTCGTCGTCACAAGGAGGCGATTGCACTGGGAAATGACCCTAAGGCAGAACGCGATAATTATCGTGCTATGCCAACGCTTAGTGAGTTTTTTCACCAGACCTATGTTCCGTTCATCAAGCGCCATAAAAAGTCCTGGGATAAGGATGTTCAGCGTTTCACGCAATACATTGAACCTCGTCTGGGGAAGATACGTTACTGCGACCTTCGGGCCCGGGAAATCCAGCAGGTGCTTTTCGACATGCTTGAGGGTCGTATTCACGGCCAGCAGTATGCACCGTCAACCTGTAACAGGGCACTGGCTATTCTGAAAACTATGGGGCGTTATGCGCTACGACAGGATGTCCTGGAGAAGAATGAAGCCGATAAGATCCCTTTGCTGAAGGAGAATAATCAGCGGACGCGCTTTTTTGACGCTGATGAGATCAGGAGGATCCTCGACGCTGCGGCACGATATCCCAATAAGGCTGCCGGGGGACTAATAGCCATGCTGTTGTTAACCGGTACCCGCAAATCAGAAATGCTTAACGTCATGCACAAACATATTGATCGGGATAACAGGTCGTTATTCATTCCTTATACTAAGAATGGTCGCAGCAGAACTGTGTATCTCAGTGATGTTGCATTATCCATTATTGATTCGATCCCACGGGCTGGCAGCAACCCCTATCTGTTTGCCGTAAAAGATAATGGAAAACCAATATCAGAACCCCGGTGGGCCTATGAAAAAATACTGGCAGAGTGCGGGATAGATAAAAGTGAAGTCTGTTTCCACACTACGCGCCATTCCGTCGCATCATTACTTGTCTCCAGTGGTCAGTACAGTCTGTATGACGTTAAAGCCCAGCTTGCGCATGCCAGTATTCAGAGTACGGAGCGCTACGCAAAACTGACACCAGAGCGAATGCGTCAGACCGGGCAGGGTGTTACCGACCTTCTTTTACCCCCCGTAGCTACCAGTAAAGAACAGTGATTTTTGCATCTCTTAAACGTGGAGAATGATTATGCCGTTAAAGTGCCCTAAGTGCGGTAGTCGGAATACAGTCACAGAAACTGCCGGAAATATAGCAAAGGTGACTCGCGATGACCGGTTTCTGACATCGACATCCGGTTATATTAGCCCGGAGCAATTACCAGAATTGCTTAAAGAAATCATCAGGGCGATACAGCGTCTATTTGGATTCCTTAAACAGCGTGAAAGAAATAATGCGCCAGTGCTTATCTGCAAGGATTGTGGATATTATGAAAGAATATAGATGACCACTGAAGGCAATTCCAGATTCTTTACCCTGTCTATGTAACCCCGATACTTAAAACGTATCGGGTTTTTTGTTTATGAGGATTATTCAATGAAATTTATCTCGAACTGGCAAGACCTGCCGTCGCTCCTTCTTCCCGATTCAGTTATGTCTGTTTTGAGAAAAGAACTGATACTCCCATTTGATGATGAACTTTCCGCAATGAATTTTTGGGGAGAGGTGGGTGTAACATTAATGTACATTGAACCCGGAGATGTTCCCGAAGATATTAAACGACACGTACTGAATGTAATTCATCATTTAATTGCTAACCCCGAGTTCGTGGTCCGTCTGACAGATGAATATTACTTGATGCTATCAATTACAGAAGATAATGGAAATGGTATTTATCTGTTGTTTCATCCCAATTGTCCTCTGGGCGGGATTGATAAATTAATGTCTATGGCGGAATCCCGTCTGTAAATCATATTAAAATCAGGAGATGAAAATGAGAAAGTCAAAGTCAGGAAAAAATAATAATGAACACGAGGGGCTGGAGTTAAATAATGATTTAAGTGATATTGAAAAAGGTATCACTGAAAACGGGCAAATATTACCTGAAGAGAGTTATAAGCTGCTCATTGAATCAGGACAGGCGGAAAAAATCAGCCCTAAAGCCAGTGGCATGCTGACATGGCAACTGGCAATGTCTGAAAAAGATAATGATCTCTATCTGCGCCTCCTGGCAAATGGCAGCGGCGGATTGTTTTCTAAAGACTGGATCCCTCTTTCTAAGATTGAAAGTGTGCTCGAAGTACAACCGACAACGGGCTTCAAATCTGGTGTATTCAGAACCCTTTTTAAAGGGGCAAGTGCCAATAATGCCGGTTTCCTGGCCGCTGTTTTACGGTCACCGGAGATATGTCTGCTTGAGGCGCACCCTGAGAAGTTGTTTACGCATGTTTTATATGCTGACTGGCGGGCGCGTCTTAAAACACTCGGTAAGGTTGGCGATTGAGAAAGGATTGCGAAGAATTAATTCTTTACCAGAACTGTTATACAACCAGAAACTACTACACACCTCTACTCACCTTTTACAGGAAAATCTATTATGCAAACCCAGTATGTCTTAAAACAGGCAGGATTAACGCTGCCTGTCACTAAATTATTTCAGCAGCACATCGTTACGCTTCTGGCAGAACAATCTCAGCAAACATCGGTCAGGGCAGTAGTCATTAATTTTCGTGACCCGGACTACAGTGCAGAATCCGGCGGATTTCATCCGGTTGAAATGCGGTTCATCCGCCAGGATAACGAATGGTATTTCGATTATGTCACAGACTTTAGTTACATGGGACGAGTCTATCCGGAGCTGGAAAAGGAAATGGACTTTTGTTGGTCAGGTCAATACGTCTTCCATTATCTGGCTGGGGATATTTCACTGGCGGCAGAGAGGAATGAACTCTGGTCCTTATGGGAGGGTAATTTTATGGATTACCTGTCTATGGGGATTTACCGGGTAACGGTAACTGTGGAAAGTTGTTGACCTGTTATGAACAGGAAGAAAACGGGCATCTTTGTAATCCTCTTCATGCGCAGTACATCGCAGCATGATGATGATACTGGTTGTACTGGACCGTTCGCATAAACATGTGCAGACACGGGGGATCTCAGATCCCTCGTGGTTTTTGCCCCCTATGGTGCATTCTCCAGTAGCAGGGTGATAACGGTTAATCCATTACCCCAACGACAGTATTACACCGGTAATAAATGTTCATGAATACAGTCAGTTATGTGGGTTTTGAGGTGGACTATGTCATCGTTGACGATAACTGAAGGTTTTACAGATGTATAAAACTCGCGGTGAAAGGATCGCAGAAAGGCTGTGCTGGATATTACTACAACTGTATACCGGTAATACGGTATCGGTTAATGATATATGTCAGCGTTTCGCGGTCAGTCGCCGAACCGGACAGCGTGATTTGTTGAGAGTTGAAATTGTAACGGAAACTATTTCACCTGGAAGGGTAAGGCTGGCAAATTTGATAAGGGAACGAGTTAGACGAAATTTTTAATCGAATCCATATCAATTCTATAAAATATGAAACTTAACGGGAGTAAATATACACTCCCGTTATAATGCAACCTTTTTTTAACTACTCAAATGATATTAATTTGGGTGCGACAGTGTTTTTATGACATGTTAAATTCGCAAGATCAATAATATCATAAAACAATTTTATGTCGTCGTCAGTGAGCTCTACGTCTGGATCAGCTAAATCGGCACAGGTAACATTTAACCAGTGTGTTAATGAATCAATCCTGTTTGAAGTAATATATTCAGTGTGACCAATATCCCACTTCCAGTTGATCACCCGAGCAGGTCTGAATCTCACCTCCCGAACCCCAATTGGCGTTACTGACTCTACGAGAGGGTATATCGTGTTAAGTACTTTATCATGTTCACTGTAGATATTTAAATGCCCCATTTTTGAACCGTAAGCCATTTTCATTATGTTCTCTGTATAACTTGTTATTGGGGTGGCTCCGGCCATAGAGATTGTTAAGAGAATATTATCATTTTTAATATAGGGTAATGTATTGTTTATTAATCGAGTCCCTAAAGAATGACCCATTATGATCACATTACGCTTTTCTTTAACGTATATCTCGTTTATTACGTGTGCTAATTTTTCTCTGTTATTAACTGCTGCTTTCGTTGCATTATACCAGGCCTGACGCGCTTTAAATGGAATGGAGATTGATGACAATAAAGGAGATGTTCTCAGGGGGAAGAGAGTATATAACACCCACTTGTTCGCTATGTCAGAACTTAATATGGATAGTAGATTTGCCGATTCCCATTTATAGTATCTGACATCAAGGCCACACCCTGCTTTAATTCGGTTAAACCATGATATATCATTTTCGGTCAGAAACCCTGATACAACAAGAAGAACGGGGCATTTTTTCATGGTAACTCCATTTTTTAGCTTACAAAAATAGCACTCAATGAAAATTATATTATCCGTGTCATTACGGGGCGTTACTTGGCTGGGTGTAACGTTTCAGTGCGGATTGTATATCTTCAGCAAGTTGTTGACGGATTGAGGCCGGTTGTATTACTTCGACATCCGGTATCCAGTATTTCATTAAAGGCATTATCTGATCTGTGTGTGTTACACGTGATATCACCAGTAAATCGCCAGACCGGGAAGTATGAATTATTTCCTGTCCTGGCAATAGATGACGGTGGGTAAACCACGGAGCAACATGTGCGGAAACTGAAATGAGAACTTCGATAAGGTCTTCGCTATACCAGATACCATCTGTCTTTTCTATTTTTTCATTAATTTCGGGGATTATCCTGAAAGAGATATTACTCATGCAAACGTCTTTGACAGATGAGATAACAAAGCTTTTTAATGTACTGTCATGGACGGCAGCGAGATACCACAATCCGTTGTCATTAACCAGTCTGTATGGCTCAACAGCCCGAAACTCTTTATCTTTGTAATTAAAATTTACTTTCTTCTGTGACAGGATGGCATCGGATAATACATTCAGAATTGACATGAATGATCCGCAGTTTTCGTATGGACGTTGTTTTATCAGAAACGGGTTGTTTTTCGTGTTACCTAACAAAATACTCAGTAGTCTGTCATCCCAGCGAGGGAACAGCCCTTCAATACCCAGGATGCGCGTGAAATGACGTAAATCAGCATTGCTGCGTTGACCGAGAACACCGTCAGACAGGCGATAGCGACCATTTTGTCGAATCAGATTAAGATAGGACAGGCGCTGAGTAAGATCACGACGGATAGTTTTTTCGCAAACGTTAAATTCCTCAGATAACTCCCGGACGGCTAGTGACTCACCATTGTTCAGGCGAGTTAATATCAATCCGAGTCGATATCCAAGTTTATCGTGCTTACCCATTCGTTTATCCGGTTAATGCCAGCGAAGAGGATATTTTCAGCAAAGTAACGGACAGGATGAGTCCACTTTTACTGTGACGGAGAAAAAAATTAACTCATTAATTATCAATATATTAAAACATTGCTGGAATCATCGAATAACATGTGGACTCATCCTGTCCATGTGTATTTTTACGTTCAGGGTGATAATTATTATCCTGACCTGTACATGACATGTTTTTGCTGCATATTTGACCATGCACTTTTGCCATCAAGTCGGAGAGGCAGGGGGGAACGTAAGATCCGAAGGTTAGAGAGGTTATCAGCAATTACAATGATGATTAATATTTTCATAATATCGGAGAACATCATATTAGTTGAAATAACATAAAGGTGGTTCTATGTATTTACATATCAGAAAGTATCAACTAGTAAATGCGAGATGGCGTGATGTCATTGATCTGACAGATTATGAAGAAACAATCAGGCAGGTTGTCGGTACATTATTTGGAAATGATTTTATTGAGGTCAGCGTTGAAACAAATTGTTTTACTCTGACAGTAAACAGTACAAGCAGTAAAATACCACACGGCATACTGGTGAATATGGGGAAAAGGCTGGCGGCTAATCTCCAGAGTATCACCTGTCATGCCATGCGGATCTATCATGTAAATGGCCATCCTGACGCGCGGCAGTTATTTCACTGTTTTGATGCCGATTGCCTGTGATTAAGCCCCCAACTTCTGTTAAAGGAGTTGGGGGAGATTTAACGGTTATCAGACTGGAAGACAGAATGTCGGATATTTACGGGCTATGATATCCATCAGTGACTTCATTCGCGGTGTTACAGAACTAAATTTCATTTGGGGTATTTTTGCTCTTACCGCATTTTTTACATCAGTCACCGTTACTGAATAGCCTTCTGACGTCAGCCATTCAGCAACCTCTTTACAGGAATAACTTTTTTTATCTTTCAGCATAAGCCCCCATTGGCACTGAGTCAGCGCCCGGAGAAATAGTCTGACTAAAATATCATCACTACGTTTGCTTCCGACTTTTAGTTTCATATCAGAAAACACCGTCCGGCAATAGAGAAAATCACACCAGTCATCCCAGTCAGCCAGGGTCTTCAGTGTATGCGTTTGCCGCCAGTCGTCGAAAAGAGAGCGTTGCTGCAGAGCCTCTTCCATATTATCCCACGGGCGGGAAAACATCAGTAAATGCCCTTCATTCATGGCGGGCTGTACGGGCTGGCGTTTGAAATCGAATTCCAGATTAAGACGGATATCCTGTTCCCGGGATACCAGATCGCTTTCCGACAGCCACATCTCACGCGTTGATATCAACGTACTTCGGGATAACGTCTGACCGGGTAAACGATTAAGGTAAAGATCTACCATATAGTCGTTATAGTCACTGCGTGGAATATCGGCAGGAGGTTTGACGCCAGCCCTGGCATGAACAACAGGTTTTCCCTGAATAGCTCTATAGGTTAACTGCCCCCGGGTTTTCATGGCGATAAGCTGGCTGACCTCATGCTTACATGTCAACATTGATGAACCCGGATCAACAATATCGCACAGCGACTGGAAGCGGGAAGACAGTGGACCGCTCATGTTTATCTTGTCAAGTGGGCAATTTGTCAAAAAGCCATCGGTTGTGACGCTGACAACCGATGAATCAGAAGGCAAAGCATTCATGAGTTCCCCGACAACGGCGCGGATAAATCCCGTCACATGCGCAGCAAAGAATGGCTGAGTAACCGATGATGGTGGGAGGGATCTGTTTAATCCACGGGCTGTATCAAAGGCGGTTTTGGCGCGAAGGCCCTGAGCAAGTTTACCATAAAGCGAGTTGCCAATTTCTTTCCAGAATTTCTCCTCCAGAGAACCTTTAATATGGTGATTACGGTTCTCACGGACCTGTTGAACAAAGGGAAGAAACACCGATGTTGATTCGCTGTTATGTGGGGAGGTGTCACAGATCCAGGGGACGATGATCCCATTATGGATCGTCATCTCTGCCCCGAGCGACAGAGCAAGTTCGATTTCAGGTGCCGTTGCCCATGATTCGCCACTTAATGGAAAGAATAACCCATATTGATCGGTCCGAACCGGCAGGCTGGGATAGGGAACTGATTCCGGGAACCGAAATGTGACAAGCGCAAATCCCATTACATGCCCACAGTAATCGTCCGGATTTTTACTGAGGCGGATGTTCCCGTAATCGGGTGTGAGGATATCTAATAGCCCGGTGGTATACGCTCCAGCCAGATCGTAGTCATACCAGTGATCAGACGGTGTAACCCCCATCATAAAACACTCATTGCGTCCGCCGTGGTAACAGTTGATCGGGAACGTTTCAAACAACTCTCTTGAAGGAACACTGGCGGGGTTTTTAATCGTCCGGAATGCCTGTTTCTCCGTGAGCCAGAGTTCACGGGTTTTAATGTGTGTCCCAAGGCAGACTTCAGGAGAAATATTGTTTTCTTTAAGTGTTTTGGTGAACCGTGAAACTGCCATCGCCCCGATGGTGGCGGGGACACGATCAATCATCAGCTCCCGGGCGCAAAAATTGCGAACCTGTAAAGCATAACGAACCGCAATCTCGGCATCCCGCAGAGCATAGGCTTCAAACCCTGCTCTGTCGCCCAGAAGATATTCACGCATATTGGTTATGGAATAAGGGGCAGGAATGGTGAGTTTGGGAAGACCCAGTAATTCACCACATTCAGCCAGACCCATACCCCCGGGAGTGATAAGCAGTGTATCGATGAAAGCTACGTTACTGCAACGCGGAGGGGAAGTTCGTTTGTCAAACATTATCTGTTCAGTCTTTACGCGACGTTCCTGCTGTTCATCAAAATCGATACCGTAACGATTTTTGAAGCTGCTGACAGTACCGCGTATTCCTTTCAGAAGAATTTTGTAGTCTGACCAGAAATTGGCAAAGGAGGCGATATCCGCACGAATGAAATGCGCATATATATTAATAATACCGGGCCATTTTGTAATCACACCCGTTTCAAGAAGCGGTGTAATCGTTTGACAGAGAAAGTCCTTAAAAGACAGCCGGGATTTTTTCTGTGAGTCAGGTGGATAGATAATGTTCGATATACCTGTATTATCGGGTAAGACAACATAACTCTGATATGACAGAATATCATTCTGTTGTGTTTCAGGATTGAAAACATATTCGGTATCAAAACCGATATGGAGTGTCAGGTCACTTGAAATCACAGACACTTTTTTTGATGCAGGTGGTATCACAGGATAATCATCAAGCGTTTTAGGTCTTTTACGATTGAGCGCTGGCTCTGAAGTCACGGACTGATACCCCGATGCGGCAGCGAGGATGTCCTGCAAATTATTGCTCATAGTTAACTCCGAAAAAACGCCGGGAGTTTGTCCCCCCCCCGGCATAATGAATCAGGATTTAATGACGTCTACTACAGCTTTGAAAATATCATTTTTGCGAGATTCATTATCTACATAGATAAAGGAAACGAGTTTCCTGCCTGCTTTAATCAGGATGCCACGTTGCGTCTTTTCCACAGACGGGGTAACGTGTGCAGATAACAGACAATGTTCATGTAAATGAAGAAACTTTTTTGAGGCGTAGCCGCCATGTAATCGTGCTTGAATGTCAAGATACATATCATCAAGAGAACCGGGTTCTCCTGATTCACTCAATACCGAATAACCCTTCTTATCAAAAAGGTTAAGGATAGATTTACTATCATGTTCGAACAGGGTAACACCGTAAATGTATTTCATTCGAAAGGTGAGGTAATCGGTGGTGTAGACCTCCTCCTGACGATTGAAATTTTTGAGACGCCTGGCTAATTCATTAAAAACAGCACGAGCAGTAGCCGTGTCCTGCAGGGTGTAGGTATAAAGAACGAAGCCATCTGTGCCGATGAGCTTTACTAAGTTGTCCATAATCGTGATAGCGAGAACTAATGCAAAGGACAGATATTTTTCATCGTTGTCTACAGCTGTGCTTGCTGATTCGGGAAGAATGTTCAGTGCATTATTAGCGTTATTTTCCGTGTTCTTAGTAACCATTTATATCACCTTTAAGTTTGTTTTGACGATGTACATTTTCCCACTCAACAATATCGTCAAGAGAGAATCGTATAGCCCGCCCAATTCTGATGAAGGGCGGGAGTTTTCCTGGGTTGCGCGATATATCTGACGCAACCGTGGATGCGGAAAGATTAAATCTTTCTGCAAACTGCTTAATGGTTAAATACATAAACCTCCGGTTTTAGAGAAGAAGAAGCCACGCGGATTTAATATCAATCCACATTCTTTGATGACTTAATGCAGGGCCCTGCAGAAGCATGCAATGACAATACCGTCCTTAAACGAGTGTTGCATCAATCACGAATCACAGATCACAGGTTCATTTTTGTGTCATAACTTTCTATGACCTGAGAAACCACTGCGTGCGATGTCGCTGCATTGTGAAAAGCGTAGCGACGGGTCGCCGTGAGTGAATGGTGATTTAGCAGATGGGAAGCGATTGCAATATCCCCGGTCGCCTGTAGTACCCGGGTGGCAAAGGTACGGCGCAGGTCATGCATCCGCAGGTTATCAATGTTGGCATCCCGACAAATACGGGCAAAGGTTGCACGCGGATATGCCAGAGGGCGGGCATTGTCGGTTAGTTGTGGAAAAATGTAAGTTTTGCTGAGCATCAGGTCTTGCTGGCACTGGACAACTGCAATGGCTGGAGGTGCAAGTGGGCAGGTGAAAGGGTGTCCGGACTTTGTATCAGGCAGTATGAGTTGATGCATATCCGGGTGCCAGTACTCCCATTTCAGGGTACATACCTCACCAATACGCATCCCCGTATAAAGAGCAAGCAATATAGAATCAGCTGCCGGTGTTTGCAGCGCTGTTGCCGCGTCAATAAAGCGCGGGATTTCTGTCGCTGATAGTGTGCGATAGCGAATGTTATTTTCTTTCAGATAGCGGACATGTGACATCGGGGAATGTGTGATCCATCCAGCACGTACTGCCAGAGAGCATATTTTGGACAATATTGCGAGAATACGGTTTACTGTTGACGGACGTAATTTTTCCCGTAAGCCAGCAGCATATTGTTCTAGTTCCCCTGCCGTGATGTCGCGAAGTTGCCGCTTGCCCCAGAACGGGCGAACGTAGAGGTTGAGTTTTGACAACTCTGACTGAGGACTCTTTTTATACAACTGCAAATCCGGTAGCCACAGGTCATTGATGGCCTGTTCCACAGTGAATCGACGGGACTGAACCGCAAGACGATTTTTATCAGCAAGCAGTTTCATCACATGCTGACGGGCATCCTCAACGCAGAGCTGAGGGAACTGACCCAGGGTTTCATATATACGCTGATTGTTTATAGTGGCACGAAAGGCCAGCGTGATCCGATTGGGATACACCAGAGCACGCAGGTTTTGGCAGTGAATATCACGGTATTCCTGACAGCCCGTGAGGGGATGGGGAAGTTGGTGAAGTGATTTGTTGCTGAAACGCAGTTCCAGAATAGGCATCGTATTTCTCCTGTAAAATAACACGGAAAAAATACGGTGCGAGATTACTGTATGCCAGTCTCAGTTTTCACAGTTCATCAGGTGAAAAATAATGAATGCAATGAAAAGTTATGCGTACAATTACTGGAAATATTTTCAAAAGCATGCGTTACATTTTTAATGGGTTATTCCTTCTGGCTAACTCCATAAATTTATCAAAGTATATTTCTTTACTGAGGAGTGTAACATTATTGATTTGAGAATTAAGACCAAGTGATGTGGATTTGAAGTCCATTAATCCTTTTATAGTTTGGTTCTTTCCTTCAAGGAAGGTGCGTACTTCTTTCGCAGAAGGGGACCATTCCGGGTGAAGTAATAGTGCTATATAAATGTATGTTTTTCGTATCAACTGCTCGGTTGTTTTTTTGTAACCTGTCAGATTCGCCTTTCCTGTCTGAAAAGTGTTCTTTACAATAAATTCATCTGGGGATGTGAGTTCAATATTATAGCCATTTTTTTTGTATATCTCACTCAGTACATCATAGGGCAACATTGAAAGTGTAATTATCGGAACCATTTTAGGGTGGTGGAGATAACCATTCGTAATTATTTGTGTTGTTTTCATGAAAGAAATAACATTGAAGATGTAATTGAAAAAATATTTTGAGCAAAAATATGTGAATACTAAAGTTGAAACATCGTCCTGTTCCAGATGACCTACTTTAGGCACTCTTTTCAACCACTCAGTCGATTGGAGATGATTAGTTACATACGTATTGTAACGCGTTAGCGTTCGTTGGAAGTGTCTGAAAGTTGCTACCCCATTTTGATAGTTTTCAACCGGGTTCATGAATTTTTCAGAGTGATACATATTATCTAAAAAAGAGTGTAGAAAAAGAGATAGAATGCCTTTCTTACAGCGTCCGGCGTTACCAATTTCTTGTAGAATAAATTCATCAAGTTGTTCAATTATAGCTTGAGGTATTTTGTTTTTTCGGGATGAATTCTTATAAATAAGTACTGCAGCCCTGTGGAACTCCTGCTGCTGCAATTCCCGCCATTTATACCAATACGAAGTGTCCTGGAAGAAATTGATTTGATTAGAATTAACACCACTTGAGGGAAGAACATAAAGTACCTCACGCGCGGATTTCATAAACACTGCATTTCCAGGGCCAGCCTGAGTCATCAGACTAAGCAAATCATCCTCAGAAAACATTGTGGATAACGCGTCAATGTCTGCTTGATATTTTTCGAGGATATGAGCGTTTTTAATGTTTCGCTTCGGATTGCCAAGGTAAGCTTCAAACATAGTCATGCCCTTTTAACATTTAAAGCCACATGAGAGGCTTTATGTAGTGATAGCGGGATATATCATTACCCCAACGGCAGTTTTACACCATAGCTAATATGGATGTTATCTTACTAAGATAATTGGTTTTTTGCGAGTGGCGAGACAGGTTGTGTCAGTTTATGGCATATCGATATGATGGGGACGATGCCAACCGGAATGCTGCGATATTGGCGTGTCAGGAGAGGCATCTTACGGTATCATTTACCGCAATTTTTTACGATGCAAAGCCCTGCATCGCTAGCTTTTTCTTCAGACCAGGATGATTCATGAACGACAAAATCAGTCAGGATACGATCAACAAAGCCCTGTGGGCCGCGTGTGATACGTTCCGTGGCACCATCAGTGCTGATACCTACAAAGACTTTATCCTTACAATGCTGTTCCTCAAGTACATTTCAGATGTCTGGCAGGATCACTATGACGAATATAAAGAGCAATATGGTGATGCGCCGGAACTGATTGAAGCGATGATGGCGAATGAACGTTTCGTGTTGCCGAAAAGCGCCAGCTTTTATGCGCTGTATGAGCGCCGTCATGAGCCAGGCAACGGTGAACGTATCGATCAGGCTCTGCATGCGATTGAAGAAGCTAATGGCACCAAACTGAAAGACGCCGGGAAAAGCGTGTTCCAGGATATTTCGTTTAACACCGATCGACTAGGTGAAGAAAAACAGAAGAACACCATCCTGCGTCAGCTGCTGGAAGACTTTGCCGGTCAAGATCTTAACCTGAAGCCGAGCCGTGTCGGTACGCTGGACGTTATCGGTAATGCCTACGAATATCTGATCAAAAACTTTGCGGCCAGCGGCGGGCAGAAAGCCGGGGAGTTCTATACTCCGCCGGAAGTATCAGACCTGATTGCTGAACTGCTCGACCCACAACCCGGTGATACCATCTGCGATCCGGCCTGTGGTTCCGGTTCGTTGTTGATGAAGTGCGGACGTAAAATTGTCTCCGGGCATGACAGCCGTAACTATGCCTTGTTCGGTCAGGAAGCGATTGGATCTACATGGTCGCTAGCGAAAATGAATATGTTCCTTCACGGCGAAGATAACCACAAAATCGAGTGGGGCGATACCATTCGTAACCCGAAACTGCTCGATAAAAATGGCGACCTGATGCTGTTTGATATCGTGACAGCTAACCCTCCCTTCAGCCTGGATAAGTGGGGCCATGACGAGGCTGAGAACGATAAATTTGGTCGTTTCCGTCGCGGTGTACCGCCGAAGACTAAAGGCGATTACGCCTTTATCTCGCATATGATCGAAACCCTGAAACCAGGAACGGGGCGTATGGGCGTAGTTGTGCCACACGGTGTGCTGTTCCGTGGTTCCAGCGAAGGTAAAATTCGCCAGAAACTGATCGACGAAAATCTGCTGGATGCCGTCATTGGCTTGCCGGAAAAACTGTTCTACGGTACAGGTATTCCTGCTGCGATTCTGATTTTCAAAAAACAGAAAGTGGATGACAAGGTACTGTTTATCGATGCCAGCCGTGAATATAAGGCGGGCAAAAACCAGAACCAGCTCAGCGCAGAAAATATCCAGAAGATCGTTAACACCTATCGTGAAGGCGATAACGTCGAGAAATACGCCTATCTCGCCAGCCTGAAAGAGATTCAGGACAACGACTATAACCTTAATATCCCGCGCTATGTCGATACCTTTGAGGAAGAAGGCGAGATCGACCTGCTGGCAGTGCGAGCAGAGCGTGAGCAACTGAAGGTGGAACTGGCGAAGCTGGAAACGGAGATGGTGGGGTATTTGGAGGAGCTGGGTTATGGTGCCTAAAGGATGGGAGTTAAGCTCTATAGGTAAAATATCTGATGTATCTTCAGGTGGAACCCCTAGTAGAAACAACGAAGCATATTGGAATGGTAATATCCCTTGGGTAACTACAGCGGAGGTTCAATTTAAGATTATTGAAGATACGGTCGAGAAGATTACTGAGGAAGGCCTTGCAAATTCTTCCGCCAAGTTATTTCCTGCGGGTACAATCCTTATGGCTATGTATGGGCAAGGGAAAACAAGAGGACAAGTTGCTAAGTTGGGTATAGATGCCTCAACTAATCAGGCATGTGCAGCGATAGTTTTACATACGGGTTATGAAGTGGATTTTTACTACCAGTTTCTCATAAGTCAATATGAAAACATTCGGGAAATGGCTAATAGCGGCGGTCAACAAAACTTGAGCGGAGGAATCGTAAAGTCAATTCCGGTTCCTGTTCCTCCACTTACCGAACAAAAGAAAATAGCCAAAATCTTGTCAACCTGGGATAACGCGATTTCAGTGACGGAAAAGCTTCTCACCAACAGTCAGCAGCAGAAAAAAGCCCTGATGCAGCAATTGCTTACCGGGAAAAAACGCTTGCTGGATGAGAATGGGGTGAGGTTTAGTGGGGAGTGGAAGAGAGTAAAACTGGGTGCGATAGCCGATATGAACAGTGGAGGTACTCCGAAATCAACGGTTGAAGAGTATTATGGCGGGAATATCCCATGGGTATCTATTTCTGATATGACATCTAATGGAAAGTGGATTGCTACAACTGAAAAATATCTGACTGAATTAGGATTGAACAGTTCATCCGCAAGAATATATCCAAAAAACTCGGTTCTTTATGCTATGTATGCTTCTATAGGTGAATGCAGCATTGCTGCTGTAAATTTAACATCTTCGCAGGCAATCTTGGGTATTAGACCAAAAGATTGTTTAAATTATGAGTTTTTATATTTCTATCTTACATCATTAAAAGAAAAAATAAAACTGCAAGGCCAGCAAGGTACACAGTCCAACCTAAACGCCGGAATGGTTAAAGAGTTTGAACTAGACTTACCCAGTATAAGAGAACAACAAAAAATCGCCGCCGTCCTTTCCGCTGCTGATGCTGAAATCTCCACACTTGAGAAAAAACTCGCCTGCCTGAGAGATGAGAAAAAAGCCCTGATGCAACAGCTACTGACTGGAAAACGTCGTGTTAAGGTCGATGAGGCGGTTGCCGAATGAAACTGACGAAAAGCGGGCCGCTGATTGACCGGGAAATCGACTGGCTGGAAGAGGTGTTGCTGAAATACGGCAATGATGACTCTGTACTCTGTTTCTCTGAGCTGGATGGCTTCCTGACGGCGGTTGTCTCTGGCCCGAATACGATTTCCCCTAATACCTGGCTCAGTGCTATCTGGGGGCGAGGTGATTACCACCCTCGCTGGACCACCGAAAAAGAGATGACGCGTTTTGTGGGGCTGTGTTTTCAGCATATGAACGATATCGCTGGCTGCCTGTATGAGGCCCCTGAACAGTTTGAACCGATTTTCAATGAGCGTGAGGTAAAGGGGGAAAAATATACCATTGTGGAAGAGTGGTGTTTTGGTTATATGAAAGGAAAGTCACTGGATGACTGGTCTGGTCTTCCCGGTGAGTTACGGCCTTCTCTGGAAGTGATCGCTCTTCATGGCGTGGAGAAGAATTTTCCTGTACTTGAGAAAATGACCGGAGAGCAGTTTGAGAAAAGTATTTCCCTTATTCAGCCTGCTGCACTGGCACTTTATCAGTACTGGTTGTCAGTGAGAATGTCAGAGGCATCATCCCGGCCTGTTCCAGTGAAGGGGGCAGAAAACATGCCCGGGCGAAATGACCCGTGTCCGTGTGGCAGCGGTAAAAAATTTAAGAAGTGCTGTCTGCATTGATGAATCTTCATGTGACCAGTAGCGAGTAGCGCCAGAAAGAAAAGGATTAATGATGAACCAGACGTACACGCCAAAATTCCAGGAAGAATACAGCGCCAAAATTCCGGCACTGACGTTACTGACCAGCCTCGGCTGGACGTTTTTATCTCCGAAACAGATTATGGATTACCGGGGCTATAAACAGGATGAGGTGGTGCTGCGTCCGGTTCTGCGTGAAGAGCTGTCGAAGCGTTCCTTTATGGCGGGTGGCAAAACCTGCCAGTTATCGGAAAAAGCACTGGATAACCTGATATCACAGGTCTGTTCTCCGGCGCTCAATGAAGGGCTGCTCAAAGCCAATGAACGGATGTATAACCATCTGCTCTACGGTATCGCCGTCACGGAGTTTGTCGATGGCAAGAAGGTGAACCCCACCATTGCGCTGATCGACTGGGAACATCCGGAAAATAACCAGTTCCATTTTACCGAAGAATTTACGGTATTGCGGTCAGGCGGTGTCGAAACCCGCAGACCGGATATTGTGTGTTTTGTGAATGGTATCCCGCTGGCCGTCATTGAAGCGAAAAGCCCGGCGGGTCACGGCAAGAAAGGGCCAACCATTGACGAAGGGATATCCCAGAGTATCCGCAATCAGCTCAACGACGAAATCCCGCAGCTGTTTGCTTACAGCCAGATATTACTGTCGATTAACGGGCATGACGGGCGCTACGGTACCTGTCATACACCAATGAAATTCTGGGCGGCATGGCGCGAAGAAGATATTACTTACGCGCAGATGTATGCGCTGCGCAACCATAAGTTATCGACTGAACAAATTCATGCGTTGTTTGATCATCGTCCTTCAGCCGATCTCGACTGGTACCAACAGTTAATCGCCGCCGGTGAACTGGCCGTCAGCGGGCAGGATAAGCTGCTCATCAGCCTGCTTTCACCGGAACGTCTGCTGGAGATGACCCGCTTTTTCACCCTGTTTGATAAAAAGACCGGGAAAATTGTCGCCCGCTATCAGCAGGTGTTCGGGATTAAAAGGCTGCTGGAACGCATAAGCACCCGCAGACCGGACGGGGGCAGAGAAGGTGGTGTGATCTGGCATACCACGGGCTCCGGTAAATCGTACACCATGGTGTTCCTCAGTAAGGCGCTGATTCTTCATGACAGCCTGAAGCAGTGTCGCATTGTGGTGGTGACGGACCGTGTCGATCTTGAAGGGCAGCTCAGCAGTACCTTTGCATCCGGCGGCGAGTTGGCCGGGAAAAAAGACAAAGCCAATGCAATGGCGACATCCGGGCAGATGCTGGCGAAACAGATTGGCTCCGGTAAAGAACGCATCATTTTCACCCTAATCCAGAAATTTAATTCAGCGACAAAACTTCCTGAATGCGTCAATACCAGCCCCGACATCATCGTACTGATTGATGAAGGACACCGTAGCCAGGGTGGTGAGAACCATGTGCGAATGAAACTGGCACTGCCGAACGCCGCCTTTGTTGCATTTACTGGTACGCCATTGCTAAAAGAAGATAAGACCACCAATAAATTCGGACCGATTGTCCACGCTTATACCATGCAGCGAGCGGTAGAAGATAAAGCCGTTACACCTTTGCTGTATGAAGAACGTATTCCCGACCTTGAGGTTAACGATCGGGCAATAGATGCCTGGTTTGATCGTATTACCGATGGGTTAAGCGAAGCGCAAAAAGCCGACCTTAAGCGTAAATATGCCCGTAAAGGTGAGGTTTATAGTGCAGATGATCGCATCCGTCTGATCGCACTCGATATCGCCACGCACTTCTCGAAGAATATTGATGAGGGACTGAAAGGCCAGCTTGCCTGCGACAGCAAGATTTCCGCCATCAAATATAAAAAGTATCTTGATGAAGCCGGGGTGTTTGAGTCAGCAGTAGTTATCAGCCCGCCGGATACCCGGGAAGGGAATACTGAGGTGGATGAAAGCAAACTGCCGGAAGTGACGAAATGGTGGAAAGATAACGTCGGCACGCAGGATGAGTCTGTGTATACCCGCAATATCATCAGTCGTTTCGATACTGATGATAAGCTCAAATTACTGATCGTCGTTGATAAACTGCTCACCGGATTTGATGAACCGAAGAATACCGTGCTGTATATCGACAAGCCGCTTAAGTCCCACAACCTTATCCAGGCGATTGCAAGGGTAAACCGTCTGCATCCACTGAAAAAGTTTGGCCTGCTGATTGATTATCGCGGTATTCTGGCTGAGCTGGACACGACTATCGGCAAATATCAGGACCTCGCCTCCCGAACTCAGGGCGGATACGATATCAAAGATATTGACGGGCTGTACAGCGCCATGAGCTCTGAATACAAGCGTCTACCGCATCTGTATAACCAGCTGTGGGCCATATTTGCCGGTGTTAAAAACAAAAATGATACTGAGCAGTTACGTGCGGTACTGGTGCCTAAAATGGAAGAACGTGACGGAGAGATGGTCGATATCCATCAGAAAACCCGTGATGATTTCTTCGAGGCGTTAACGGCCTTTGCCGGATGCCTGAAAGTGGCACTGCAGTCCGCTACCTTCTTCACCGACAAGAGCTTTACGGAACAAGACCGAAATCTCTATAAAGAAACCGTAAAACAGATGTCCAGCCTGCGCCAGTGGGCGATGCAGGTAAGTGGAGAGCAGGTCAATTATGACGACTACGCTGAGCAGGTGAAAAAACTGCTGGATAAGCATGTCACCGGCGTTGAGGTTCGTGAACCGGATGGCGTGTATGAAGTCGGTAAAATGGGCAAGAGCGAAAAGCCCGAAGAGTGGGACAACAATAAAACCCGCAATGAAACCGACATCATTAAAACCCGTGTGACAAAGATGATTGAGCAGGAGCTGCGTGATGACCCGTATGCTCAGGAAGCCTTTTCAAAACTCCTGCGTATGGCTATTGAAGAGGCTGAAAAACTGTTCGACCATCCGTTGAAACAGTATCTCTTGTTCCGTGAATTTGAAGAACAGGTTGAAGCCCGTAAGCTCAGCGATATCCCGGATGCACTGGCGGTAAACAAGCATGCTCAGGCGTATTACGGTGTATTTAAAAAAGAGCTACCTGAGGTTTTTGCGGTAAACGACGTTCAGGTGCAGGATAAGTGGACGAAGCTGGCTTTTGAAGTGGACAACATTATCGTCAAAGCGGTGGCAGAAAACTCCCTGAACCCCCAGGACATTGAGAAAGTCGTTAAGACAAGTCTGCTACCACTGCTGTTTACGGCCTGCCGGGAAATTGGTGCCGGAATGAATCAGGTAAACCGTATTGTGGAAACCATCATCCAGATACTGCGCGTTGGTTTGATGAAATCATGAGTGAAAAAGAATCGCCATCAATGAAAGCGTTACGCATTGTCTATGGTGATGAGGTCATCGTCGTACAGTGTGTTCCGCGTCAGGTCGTAAAGGGCAGGGTGCTCATCAAGGTTTATCCGGACTGCCGGGTTGTGGCCTCTGTACCGCCTGAAACACCGGAGCACGAGGTATTGTCTGCGCTGAAAAAACGTGGGCGCTGGATATACCAGCAACTGCGTGATTTCAGGGAGCAACAGACACACATTGTTCCGCGTCAGTATGTCAGCGGAGAAAGCCATTATTATCTCGGTAAGCAATATCAGTTGAAAGTGACAGAAGACGCTACTGTGCCGCAACGAGTGAAAATGTTGCGTGGGCGTCTGGAAGTGACTGTCAGACACAAATCGGCAGAAAAGATTAAAGCCTTGCTGGCTGAATGGTATCGGGAACGTGCCAGAGATGTTTTTCAGCGCAGGCTTGATTTACTGATTCCGCAGACCCTTTGGGTCAGTGAGCGTCCTCCGATACGTCTGCGGGCGATGCAAACGCAATGGGGCAACTGTTCAGCAAAAGGCTGTCTGACCCTGAATCCATGGCTGGTTAAGGCATCCTCAGAATGTATCGATTATGTTTTGCTACATGAGTTATGCCATGTGGCTGAGCACAACCACAGCGAGGAGTTTTACCGTCTGATGGGGCAGGTTATGCCGGGCTGGGAAAAGGTTAAGAAGCGACTGGATGGTATGGCTGGGATGTTGTTGGCAGATATGTAGTTTCTAACTTATTCCAATGGGCTCATTTGTCGGTGATGCTGCCAACTTACTGATTTAGTGTATGATGGTGTTTTTGAGGTGCTCCAGTGGCTTCTGTTTCTATCAGCTGTCCCTCCCGTTCAGCTACTGACGGGGTGGTGCGTAACGGCAAAAGCACTGCCGGACATCAGCGCTATCTCTGCTCTCACTGCCGTAAAACATGGCAACTGCAGTTCACTTACACCGCTTCTCAACCCGGTACGCACCAGAAAATCATTGATATGGCCATGAATGGCGTTGGATGCCGGGCAACAGCCCGCATTATGGGCGTTGGCCTCAACACGATTTTACGTCACTTAAAAAACTCAGGCCGCAGTCGGTAACCTCGCGCATACAGCCGGGCAGTGACGTCATCGTCTGCGCGGAAATGGACGAACAGTGGGGATACGTCGGGGCTAAATCGCACCAGCGCTGGCTGTTTTACGCGTATGACAGGCTCCGGAAGACGGTTGTTGCGCACGTATTCGGTGAACGCACTATGGCGACGCTGGGGCGTCTTATGAGCCTGCTGTCACCCTTTGACGTGGTGATATGGATGACGGATGGCTGGCCGCTGTATGAATCACGCCTGAAGGGAAAGCTGCACGTTATCAGCAAGCGTTACACTCAGCGCATTGAGCGACATAATCTGAATCTGAGACAACATCTGGCAAGGCTGGGACGGAAGTCACTGTCGTTCTCAAAATCGGTGGAGCCCGCCTGAAGGGAAAGCTGCACGTAATCAGCAAGCGATATACGCAGCGAATTGAGCGGCATAACCTGAATCTGAGGCAGCACCTGGCACGGCTGGGACGGAAGTCGCTGTCGTTCTCAAAATCGGTGGAGCTGCATGACAAAGTCATCGGGCATTATCTGAACATAAAACACTATCAATAAGTTGGAGTCATTACCATGGTGGGTTACCACCAAACGAATCAGAAAACCGATACTGGAAAAACTCTAACGCGGTGGCCAGTTTTAGTTGACCACAACACTTGCCGTGGGGTATATCTACTTATAGAGATTGACTTTATTGTGTTTTCGGTCGAATACAAGTAAATTTGTGGTTAATGGACTAGAATTTGTTGTGTTTTTGGAGTGGATGTGAACATAGTAGATGCTCTTGTTGTCAAGAGGCTAATGAACGTTGGTGATGAAACTGTTCTGTCCATCTTAAAGTTTTCAGCGTATAGCGGAGTGGCAACACTCGAAGAACTGGCACACCACTCCTCCAATCTAAAAATATCAAACGGTAAATCTCGAGCAACTCTCGAAAGCTTCTTAGATACTGCGAACTTCCAAGCTCTCAGGGTCGAAGTACAAGCTGAGATTGATTCGTTCAAAAATAAAGGTGTTGAGATTGTTCTCTTCGGTACGAAAACCTATCCAATTGCGTTATACGGTCTCCCGAAACCTCCTCCTTTTCTATACTGCAAAGGCAATCTGAACCTCTTAGATAATAGGCTTTCATTAGCGGTTGTAGGCACTCGTGAAAACACCCCCAAGGGGGAAACCATAACGATTAAAACTATTCAAAAGTTTGCGACTTATGGCTTCACGATAGTCAGTGGACTTGCACTGGGTATCGATACAATTGCTCATCGCGCGGCATTAGACGCCAAAACACCAACGATTTCTGTTCTTGTCGATGTGGAGTCTATTTCTCCCGCAAGTAATCGGGAACTCGCTAAGGAAATATTGGACGAGGGCGGACTTCTAGTTGCAGAGAATGCACCAGGAACCAAAGCAATACCTGCGTTCTTTGCTAAGCGAGACAGGATACAAGCAGGTTTATCTACTGCCGTCTTTGCTATTGAAACTTCGATAGATGGTGGGACGATGCACGCAGTCAAATCTGCTATCTCTATGATGCGTCCTGTCTTCGTTCCTGACGCACATAAAGCTAAGTATCCAGATCTTACTATCAAGGCAATTTCAGGAACTCAACAGCTAGTTAACGAAGGGAGGGCGATACCCTACACGAGCGAATCTTATGAAGATATTCGTCTTCAATTAGAAGATATCGCGAGTTCATTTAGGTCGTTGAAAGCAAAAGGTGGCCTGCTGTGATAAAGGTCATCGTCCTCGATCTTGATGACACGCTTATTGATACATCAAGCCTCGAACCACTTCGGTCAGCTGGCCGATGGAGAGACATACCCAGGTACTTTAATGGTTGTGTCATCTATCAGGACGTTGTCGGCCTTGTTACAACGGCTCGGTCGGTTGGAATCAAGGTTGCTATCTTCTCGAATGCGCCTTCGAACTACGTTCAGGGGCTACTCAAACACTTCAGTATCACTGTTGATTATGTAGTAGCCTACCATGATGTAACGCAGCATAAGCCGAGCCCTGAGGGCGTTACTCGTATTCTCGAGTACTTCGGTGTTAGCGCCGACGAGTCAATTTATTTAGGAGATAGTAACCTAGATCGAGACGCTGCTTCCAATGCAGGAGTTGAGTTTTTCTCAGTAGATTGGGGTTCTGCCTCGGAGATCGATTCGTCACATAAGGGAATAAGCGGTCTCACCGAGCTTATTGGAAAAAACTCGACGCGGAGCTCTGCAAGAACTGGACGTTCTGAGTTAATACAATCTGGGAATAAACTTCATCTGGGATTCTATTTAGATGGTATCAAACAGGAAGTTTGGTCTTTCAAAGATAACAAGAATACTTCTGTTCGCCGCTGGGTTAACAAGACTGTTGAGCTAGCTCCTTCATTCCCAGCCATAGATATAGTTGTTCGAGCGTTAGGTCACGCTGAGCTTAGGGCTGAAGATGGCGATAAAGCATTAGATACCTTGGGCAAATCGCTGGCTGTTGCTTTAGGGGCTTCTTACCAACCTAAGATATTAGAGAAAGATCACGTATTAGATAAATCGACTAATTGCACTGCAGCACAAAGACTCCACCAGGTCAGAGGTGCCTATAAAGCCGATTTTGATTCAATAGAAGCTAATTCAAATCCGACATTTCTGATCGTTGACGACGTATTAACTTCGGGGGCTACAACTGATGAGATAACACGCTGTCTATCTCAAGCTTTTCCGAATTCAAGTATTTACATTTTTACGTTGGTTAAAACTCTCTATAGATTGGAGCTAGGCACTGACAGCCAAGAACAACAACACAATAACCAACTGTTTTCAGATTTGTACAACCCAATCATCGACTCGCTGGCGGACGAAAGTGAACTATCTAGACATGTCAGGTCGAAGTCTAGTAGCAGGCTTGTAAGCAAGAAGTTTTCTGCTAACTACGCGAGAACCAACCATAACTTCATTTTCCACAATCTTCTCCAGTATTCTATCTCGTCTGAAACGGCGTCTGGACAGCTATTTGCAGCAATTCAAGTTCTTAAGAATATGCTTCAGAGAGGGAAGCCAACAATAGCCTCGCGGAAACTGAGGAAGGCATTTGGCATTGAACTGGAGAAGAGCGGTCTTAATACATCAGCTCAGGCTCTTGTGTCAGATAAGCCAGTTTTTTGGAATAGATTGATTCGAGGCAACAAGCATTCTGGGTACTACCCAGCGAAAAGGTTTTTTGATGAGCTGATTCCAAAGTATTTCGGTGAGTACATTTTTGTAAAACAACTAATGCTCCCTGAAGTTCAGATTTACGATATGACTCAGGTCTACGTTGAACAATTCCAGAACCGACAGGTAGATTTTTACATTCCTCAAGTTGGTTTAATTATTGAGATAGATGGTCAACAGCACCAAAATTCTCAGCATTTAGATGAGATGAGGGATGCGTTTACTGAAACCTTGGGACTGAAGACAGTTCGTTTCACTGTTCAAGAAGTGGCATCTGAGAATCAGTCATTTATCAGTAAGATAAATTCGATTATTTCTCAAATTCAGATCGTTGATAGTCTAGAGCGAAATGGTGTCCTAACGCCTCCTAATGGTATTTCTTTATTGAATTACCAAGAGGCTTATGAAAATGGAGTCGATGTTACTGACTCGCGATTGAGGCTGACCTCGGCGTTGCGTTTCCAGATACTGTTATTAGAGCTTCTTGAACGAGGTCAGATCAGACTAGGGGAGTTGAAAAAACTATTCATAGTCAATCGTGATGGAACTGATTTTGCTGAAGCGGCACTGGACGACCTGAACGATTTGTTATCGAATATCTTTCGTCTCATCGGCATTGAAGAAAAGCGAATTGAGGTTGCGCTGATCGAATCAGATGAGCTTCCGAGCGAACGGTCTGGTGAAAATATATTCATCGACTTCAGCTTACTGGAGCGTTATGACGATTCCTTTCAAGTTAACCAAGACGTCATATATTCACGTACGGATTACTTCGATTTCTATCGAAACTTCGAAGATTCTGATGCTGTTTCAATAGAAACCAGTCAATTGATTGACTATGACTTTTTCGAGCTTTCATGTAGTAACCCCATTACCTACAAGCTAGATCTTAGCCCAGGCAGCGAGCAGCGAGAGTCGCTGAGATACTTCCTCAGCAACCTGTTTCTACCATACCTAGAGGATGTAGATTTCAGGGAAGGGCAGGTTGGTATCATAGGATCTGCACTTTCGAAAAACGGCACAATAGGATTGCTGCCTACAGGTTCGGGTAAGTCGATTTGTTACCAGCTGTCTGCGGTCCTGCAACCAGCCGTTAGCTTTGTCGTGTGCCCGATAAAAAGTTTGATGTATGACCAGAAAGCAGATTTGGATAGCATCGGCTTCACTCGAAGCAATTTTATTACAAGTGATTTGAAGGCAGGAGAGAAGGCCAAAGTTCAGAGAGATTTCGGACGTGGTAAGTACTTCTTCGTTTTCATATCGCCTGAGCGATTCCAAACCCATGCGTTTAGAAAAGAGATGTTGGCTATCGGACTAGATCTCTCATTTGCCTACGCGGTGATCGATGAAGCTCACTGTTTGTCTGAGTGGGGACATGATTTCAGGACTTCTTATCTGAACCTGGCAAATACAATCGAACGGTTTGCTCCTAGTGCAAGTTATATAGGCCTAACGGCAACAGCATCAGTTAACGTCTTAAAGGATATTCAAACAGAGTTTGATATCCCCGATGATTTTGTCCGTACCCCAATGGACTTCACTCGCGAGGAACTCTCATTCCACGTTATCGACGATAAAGGCCTTAAAGGTGATGCAGTCGTCAAGCTTGTTTCTGAAATGGAGGGTAAATGGAATTCCGATCGGGAAGACGGCAATAAGGCGGGGATCATATTCACACCTACCGTCAACGGAGCTAAGGGTTGTCATAGCTTAGCGGGCCGAATTTCAACACTCTTGAAGATGGATGTTAGATATTTTTCGGGGTCGGCTCCGAAAATGGGTGGATTGCAGGGAGAGGCTTTCGATAGGTATAAGCGCCAAGTTCAAGACGAATTTAAAGAAAATAAATACCGCCTACTTACTGCCACTAAGGCATTCGGAATGGGCGTGAATAAGGGGAATATTGCCTATACGATTCACTTCGGAATACCTGGGTCGATGGAGGCCTTGTATCAGGAAGCAGGCAGGGCCGGGCGAGATAAAAAACTGTTCAAGGAAGTACCCGCAGATTGCTATGTGCTTCTCACAAAAGAGCCCAATTCAGCTATTCTCGACAAGATTTGGGACGCTAGCACGAACGTCAAAGATCTGAAGGAGTACGTGAAGTCATTGAGTCGCGATAGCGACCTGAACACAAATCTATTCCTGATGACAAACGGCTTGGACACAATCAATGATGAGTTCAAGTTGATGGCAAATGTATACGAATTCTTTAAGTACAATCAGGAACACAACACGGTGATCATTACTGCCAGGCAGTTTGGTACGGAAAAGTTTAAATTGGAAAAGGCTATCTACCGTCTTTCTCAATTAGGTATTGTCTCTGACTGGGTAATCGAAGACTTTTTTAATGGAACGCTCTATGTCGAGTTCCAGTGCCTATCGGAAGAAGGCCTGGAAAAGAAAATTGAGCATACCGTCAGAAAGTATGATCCTGAGTTTAAGCTCGCTGATGTGTTCAGTAGTGATAACCAGTACTACAAAATTCTCTGCGACAAGCTGAGAAAAGGGTCTATCGATAAATCGCAATTTATCTTTCTTGTTCTTTTACTTTGGTCCTATGACCATTTTGTCTACAACCGCCGCCAGTCACAGAAGAACGTTTATGAACACTGTAGTTCATTTGCTGAAGGCAGGATGGATGGCAAAGAATTTAAGGAGAAGTTGGAGGGTTATTTCAGACACGACAAGTCGAGCCAACTTTTGCTCTATATGGCTGAGAATTCTGCATCGGCGAAGTTATGGCCATCAGTTTTTTTTGAAACTGATGAAGAAGAGGGCACGGAACATCTAGTAGGCAGCGAGAAGATGACGATCCTACGAGGTCAGATTTCTCGATTCCTAGAGTCATACAAAGATAATGCATTCTTGAACTACTTGAGTGGTGTGCTGCGACTAGCTTCCGATGAGTTTGATGATGCAGATGGAGAGCGAAGAATGGCATCGTCATTTGATCGGTTGATCAGTGATAATAGGGATGAAGCACTAGAGCTGGTCCGAAAAACTATGCAGCTAAAGCCAATGTTCTCTGAAAATGCGCGAAGCCGCTTTGCTCGTTTGGTCCATGAGAAATTTGATGATTTGGATTTTCTTGAGGAGGTAAATGAAGAGCTAGGAGATCCGTTCTCCTATCACACTTTGTTAGCTCCACTAGCAATTAGACTTGAAAAACTTACCAGCCTATACAAGGGGATTAATTGGTGAATGACATACAGAAACTACACCGGGTAATCGATTCACTCGAAGAGCAATCGACGCAAGTGGCAGAGTTTAATGGCCTGTTGAGCGCCGTCAACGATGCAAGAACTGAGATAGAGGCAGCGAAATCAACGCTCGCAAGTCTAGCTTATGAACAGGCTGAATTGGTTACGAAGAACTCGAATAAATTTGAAGAGTTTGACGGTCGCCTTACGTCACTGAATGATCTTCTAGGCCAGATCAAAGATGAACAGTTGAAACTAAGGCGTGAGGTTGCAGCCTTGAAGTTTGTAACACCTGATCAGTTTGAACAAGGCTGCACAGCAATTGATAGCCGCATTGCTAAACAATTAGCGGAATTGAAAAGCAAGTTAGAGGCAGCGGTGGAGTCTCAGCAAAGATCGATAAGCGGGCTACGAACCATAGTTGTTTTAGGTATCTTGGTGTTGGCTGGAGGTGTCGGATTCTTGGCTATGAATATGGTTCTTTAATTTTTAGATTGTCATTCAGTTTTTAATTGTAATCAATAAGTTGGAATACAGAATCGAGCCAAGCTTTGAACTTTGCTAAGATAGGCAATACTTTTTCTTGTCGAAGTTGGTAGCGTTCATCTGGGGTTAGGTTTTTACTTTTCGCCTATTGTGCCAATGCGTAGAGTTTGCCGATATAACTTTTTGCTATATTCGCTCGGCCTTTAACGCGCTTTTCTGATTTAACGCATTTTCATATTTACGTCTAGCATGTGCCCAGCAACCAACAGGGAATATCCCGTCAATATTGTCGTAAGCACTGTAACCATCACACAATCAGAATTTTTCAAAATCCACGAACTTCAAGCGATACCTCATCCATAGTTTTTATGTTTAAACTGCTATAAATGCACAGGTTCACATACAACAAGTCATCATTATCGATTTGATTTATTTCGTCGAGTATTGATTCATGTTTCCAGCCAAATATTGGTATTTGATGTCGTTGTTTCCAATTTTTTATATATTTAGCTCCGATTTTAGGTGTTATAGCTACATCCACAGTAAAACGTACTCTGGTTGTCTTGGTAAATTTCTCGGGCAAATCGTTTTGCCTGACTGAACGATGTGGGGTGTTCTGCAAATGCAGGGATAGGGAAGGTGCGAATAAGCAGGTCATTTCTTCCCAAGCTGACTCGCTGATTAAAATTTCGCGGATCTGGGCCGATTTTTTTCCCGCAAACACATCGAATCAGCCTATTTAGGCTATTTGGACTGACCCCACGCCCGTAGACAAATTCTGTCCTCACGACGAGGCCTGTTCGAAGGCCTCCGGACTGACGCCGCCGAGGTGACTGTGGCGCCGGGCCCGGTTGTAGAACACTTCAATGTAATCGAAGATATCCGCCCGGGCTAGATCCCGGGTTTTGTATATTCTCTTCCTGATGCGCTCTTTTTTCAGTGAACTGAAGAACGATTCGGCCACCGCATTATCCCAGCAGTTGCCACGCCGGCTCATGCTCGGGACCAGGTTATTAGCCCGGCAGAAGCGCTGCCAGTCGTCACTGCCGTACTGGCTTCCCTGGTCTGAGTGCACGATGACCTCGCCGTCGGGTTTACGTCGCCAGACCGCCATCATCAGTGCATCCAGCGCCAGTTCGCGTGAGAGAGTGGGCTTCATCGACCAGCCCACCACGTTACGGGCGAAGAGATCGATAACCACCGCCAGATACAGCCAGCCCTGCCAGGTGCGGATATAAGTAATGTCGGTGACCCAGACCTGATTGGCCCGGACAACAGTAAACTGCCGCTGCACGCGATTAGGGGCAACCACTGAAGGTCTGCCAGCGATACGACGCGGCGCTTTATAGCCGCGCACGGCTTTAATCCGGTTCAGTTGCATAATACGGCCCACCCGGTTTTTACCGCAGGTTTCCCCGATTTCGTTCAGGTCGCCATGAACCCGCCGGTAACCGTATACGCCTCCGCTCAGTGAATAGGAGTCACGGATAAGCGTCAGCAGACGCTGATTATCTTTATCACGTGCCGAGACCGGGTTATGCAGCCACGCGTAGAACCCGGCCCGGGCGACATCCAGTACCCGACACATTGTCATCACACCCCATACAGTGCGGTGCTCATTGATAAAGCGGTACTTCAGTCGGGCTCCCTTGCAAAGTACCGCGCGGCCTTTTTCAGGATATCCCGTTCTTCTTCGGTACGTTTTAGCTGCGCCCGTAGTTTCAGGATCTCGCTTTTGGCTTCCAGTAAATCCCGGGCATGCTGCTCGCTGTTATCCGGTTTGATAGCCCGTAGCCACTTGTAGAGGCTGTGGGCAGAAACGCCCAGACGGTCAGATACTTCGGCAACGGAATAACCGCGTTCCGTTATCTGTCGGACGGCTTCTTCCTTAAATTCAGGTGTAAATCGTGGTGTGCCCATATGCTCCCCCTATACTCAAACTATAGGGCAGGATCGTCTACCGGGGTGGGGTCAGTCCATTACTAACTGACAGTTGTACCGAATACTGGGGGCAGGTCAAGCTCTTTAGCTTGTGTGGCAACAACCTCCTTTACAGGACCAGGTAGACGATTACCCTGTGCTGTTTCTGTGCTCAACGCAATCTACGGCTATCCATTTTCTGCCAGTGGTTGCAAAGACGACCATTCAACGGCAGCAAAGTTTCGCAATGCACTGCTATGTAACTCATTGATCCTACGTAGAATTTAAAATCCCTCGGCGTTCGCGCTGTGTGGGTTCAAGTCCCACTCCGGGTACCATGGGAAAGAACAGAATAATCAAAGCAATAAGCAGTGTCGTGAAACCACCTCCGGGTGGTTTTTTTGTGCCTGTTTTTTAAAAGCCATAGATACCTTGCGTCAGGTAGCCTGCCAGAAACGCAAACTGCCCTCTATATACTCACTATTGCTAATCAATCTATCGCCGAATCGGTGCGTTAAACATAAAGCCCCCTCGGGCTGGGTTGTTGATAAACCCATCGCGGGCGGGATTGTAGTTGTGGTCCTGGAAACCATTCATCAGGATGGGATCGCCAAAGCCATCCTGTATCGCCAGCTGTCTGTGGATTCGGTTTCGTGCCCTGAGCGTGAAAGCGAAATCATCCGTCCCGCCAATGATGATCACGCCATTACCAGCTCGAAGTGCCGTGCTTAACTCTTGCTCTCTGACGGCCTGGTTTTGTAACGCACTGGCTGTGGCAGACGATGACGCCAGCATCAGTAATATGAGAACGGCGCATGAAAATACCGATGGCAGTTTCATGATTAATACCTATTAAAAGTATGGCTATTAAAGTATAGCTTTATGTTGTCATCTCAACTGAAAACATAACCAATAATGTAAACCTTCTGTCCATACTGAGTCTGAGGGGCCGGAAGAGCCGTGCCATGCAGTTAAGAACTATAATAAAACCAGTCGACAGGTGATGACTTCTGTTTGCAGACAGGGCTGGTTCAGGGGGCTGTTATGAACATTTCATCTTTTCCGATAGTTATGTTCGCAGCATTGCTCACCTTGAGTTGTTCAGCATGTTCGGTGGAAAAAGGGGGTATCTTTTCGCAGAATGTCAGGGATACGGATCCCATAGCATTTTCTCAACAGTCATTTAATAATCTGACGTCTTATCAGGTCATGATGCGCTCCTCGTCGCCATCCGGTGAAAGCAAAATTATTCTCTATAGCTTTCAACAGGCTGGCTATGTGCGGATGGATTTCACCCAACCGCATTCAGGTGCGGTACTTATCTTTAATCCTGTCAGCGGTAAAGTGACGTTATGGCCATTTGGTGTGGGTACGTTGCCCATTTTGCACCTGTCGCCTACTAATTCATTGATCCAGGATGAGCGTGGTCATCGGGTGGATCGCTCTGATATCGGCGTGTTGTTGGGCAATATTCGTCATCTGCAACGTGAAGGGGCAACGACCACTATTGGTAAGGAAAACCTTGCAGGACGGGCGACGACGCACGTATCTGTGGTTGGGCCTGGAACAATGGCGGTTGATGGTGTTCACCGCTATGACGTCTGGCTGGATAATTATCACGGACTCCCTGCCAAAGTGATCAGCTATGCGCCAGATGGGCAGCGATTAGAAACCGTGTTTCTGGATACTATGGTCATTAACATCCGTTTTCCTGCCAATTTCTTCTCGCCTTGAGGAGCCCGCTCTATGGCTGACTATCAGTTTTTCACCGTCTGGCGGGTTGAGGCTTCAATTCAGGAAGTATGGGATGTTTTATCTCATCCCGATCAGTGGCCTGAATGGTGGGGAAGTCTGGAACGCATCGTTGAGATTAAAAAAGGTGATATACAGGGCATTGGGGCGCTGCATCGTTATACCTGGAAAGGAGCGCTTCCTTATCGCTTAACCTTTGACATCAATGTGTTGAATATTTTGCCTTGCTCACTGCTTGTAGGGCAAGCCAGTGGAGCGGTTGAAGGGCGAGGCGTGTGGTCTTTTTCTGCCAATGGTGCAGAGACTATCGTCAGATATGACTGGAATGTGCGTACCACGATCCGCTGGATGAATTATCTTGCCCCGCTGGCAGCACCTGTATTTCGCTGGAATCACGATATGGTCATGCGCGAGGGGGCCAGAGGGCTAGCCCGTAAGCTGGCAACGAATGTCTATATTTTCTGAACTCGCCCTCACGGCTGTACTTTTTGCCTGTCTATGGCTTACTATCTGTCGCGCAGTTTCTTATTTCATTCACAGTTAACAGGTCTGTTATTGATGAATAACCTCCATCGGCTCACCTTTTTATGTCAGCGTCTGTCTGCTGTGATGATCGCATACGGTTTTTACCTTCTTAGCCGTAGCCCAACTCTTACAACATGGACAGACAGCAATGCAACGTCGACAATTTATCAAAAATAGCGTTCTCCTTTCCGCCGCCGGTTTAGTCGGTCCTGCGGTTATTAGCCAGACGGTTCACGCCGCTGAGCCATCCGTTGCACCCGTCGCGCGTCGGCGCTTTGTGTTATCCCAGACTTATAAACTTAACCCTCCTAAGGGATCGAGCGGCGTAGTGAAACTGTGGATCCCGCTTCCGGTAGACACCGCGTTTCAACAAATGACGGCCCTTGCCTTCAGCGGAAACTACAAGCAGGCGTACGTTACCACTAATAATACTTATGGCGCGAAAACGCTGTTTGCCACCTGGCCTGACTCGCAGGGCGAACTGTTGATTAACGTTGATATCGACATTGAAACCGCCGACTGGGAACCGCTGAAGCAGGACGCGTTGAAAACCTGGCAAGCGCCGGAGCAGATTATTTATCCGCTGGATGTAAAACCGTACCTGCTGCCGACGACACATACCCCAGTTGATGGGCAGGTTCTGGAAACCGCGCGTAAAATTACCGGTAATGAGCAGGATCCGCTGAAAAAAGCGCGCCTGATTTACGAGTGGGTGAGTAGCCATATGGAGCGCGATAACGACGTTATCGGCTGCGGCACGGGGGATGTGGCGGAGATCTTAAAAAGCGGTAAGCTCAAAGGAAAATGCACCGACATGAGCTCTGTTTTTGTGGCTCTGGCACGGGCCAGCGGCATCCCGGCGCGGGAACTGTTCGGCATCCGTCTGGGCAAAGCCAATAAGCTCGAACGTTACTCGAAAAGTGCTTTTGGCAAAGCAGACAGTGCAGGGGTTGCCGATGTGAGCGGCGGACAACATTGCCGCGCCGAATTCTATCTGGCCGGTTACGGCTGGTTACCGTGCGATCCTGCTGATGTGACCAAAATGCGTCTGGCAGAGAAAAAATCGCATCAGGATGCCGATGTCCAGGCGGTAAACACTTACCTGTTTGGTAACTGGGAAATGAACTGGGTTGGATTTAACTACGGGCGTGATTTCGAGCTGTATCCGGCAACGGAGCAGGGCGCGATGAACAACTTTGGCTATCCTTACGCTGAAGTCGATGGCGACCCGATCAATTTCTACGATCCTAAAGCGTTCTCCTACAGCTATGTCGCCACAGAACAACGCTAAAGGGGCGGGACTCACCCTGTTGACGGCCGCTGCGGCTGCCGTCCGCTGCTCTATCTGTTGTTTGGTATTTCGGCGGCGAGCTTTGCTGTCTTCACCCGGTTCGAGTTCTTGCGAATTCCCCTGATGCTGGTGTCATTGGGCTTATTACTGCGCGTTTTCTGGCTGCTCTATTTTTCCAAACGACTGTGGTGCTCCGGGTGGTTAACGCTGAAGCAAGCGCGCATTCTCTACTGGTGCGCGCTGGCGTTGATTTTGCCGGTGCTATTTTATCCAACGCTCGTTGCCTGGTTTTATGAGGTATTTGAATGAAAATCTTCACATTAGTTGCATGCTTGTTGCTGCCGCTGTGGGCTCAGGCGGCTAACCAAAAAGTGGTGCTGGATATACAAAATATGACCTGCTCGCTGTGCGTTATTTCGGTCAATCAGGCGCTACGTGAAACCGACGGTGTGATTAAAGCCAAATCCTCCCTAAAAACCCGACAAGCAGAAGCGATTGTACCGGAAGGTTTCCCAACCGATACTTTACTTAACGCGGTGGCGAAAACGGGCTATACCGCAACGCTCAACCGTATTGAACAACAGTAAACCACCTGCGGGTGGTTTTATTGTTTTTTCCCGGTATGATGCCCGGCGGCTTAGTGTTCTCTTTTGTGCGTTAACTTCCGGAATTCCCCTCGTTTCCTGTTAACCTGAACAGGCGGCAGCTGTATGCCGCATATGCCCATTTGTATCTGTTATCCCTCCAGCCATGTAGGATGATCACAGGCAAGATTTTTTGACTAAGGAAAAGCGTTATGAAAACGGGACCATTAAACGAGAGCGAACTGGAATGGCTGGATGATGTACTGACTAAGTACAATACGGACAAGGCTATTCTGGATGTGTCAGAACTGGATGGTTTGCTGACGGCGGTGCTGAGTTCACCGTATGAAATTGAACCAGAGCAGTGGCTGGTCGCGATTTGGGGCGGCGCGCAGTATGTCCCTCGCTGGTCCTCCGAAAAAGAAATGACGCGTTTCATGAACCTGGCGTTTCAACATATGGCGGATACGGCCGATCGTCTGGATGAATATCCTGAGCAGTTTGAGCCGCTGTTTGGTTTGCGTAAAATTGACGAGCATGAACTGACCATCGTTGAAGAGTGGTGTTTCGGTTATATGCGCGGCGTCGCACTGTCAGACTGGTCTGCGTTACCGGACACGCTAAAACCAGCACTTGAGGCTATTGCGCTGCACGGTACGGAAGAGAACTTTGCGGTGGTTGAGAAACTAACGCCGGAAGCATTTGAAGAGAGCGTGGACGCCATCCGCTTGGCTGCGCTGGACCTGCATGCTTACTGGATGGCGCATCCTCAGGAAACGCCGGTCAAAGTACCAGTGAAGGTGGATGCCAAAGTAGGGCGTAATGACCCTTGCCCGTGTGGCAGCGGCAAGAAATATAAGCAGTGCTGTTTGCATTAACAGAAAGGGGCGAAAGCCCCTTTGTTTTAACCCACTTCCGGTAGTAATCCTGCTGCAATAGAAAACTGTACTGCTATCACCACAATGCCGCACAAAAATACCAGTGCCAGCGCCGGAGCACCGCCTGTTACGCGGTAGTTGGCCTGCGGATTATGTTTTCTGCTCTGCCAGGCCAGCATCGAAGGAATGAGCAGCGCCAGCACCGCCAGGGCAACGCCCGCATACCCCAGCGCCATGACAAAGCCACGCGGATAGAACAGCGCGAATGCCAGCGGCGGCAGGAAGGTCACCACGCCGGTTTGCATTCTTCCCGCTACGGTATTGCGGCGCTGGAAGAGATCGGCCAGGTAGTCAAATAATCCCAATGCAACGCCGAGGAAAGAGGTTGCCAGCGCGAGGTCGGCAAACAGATGCACCGCCAGTTCGACGTGCGGCGAAGCCACGACTTCACGCAATGCCTGCAATAAGCCGTTTAAGCCTGCGTGGTTGGCTAAAAGCCCCATGAACGTTGTCGAGTTAATGCTGCCAAGCGTCGCCAGTTGCCAGAAGATATAGGCGACCAGCGGAATAGCGCTACCCGTAATAAACACCCAACGCAGTTTACGAATGTTGCCGTTCATATAGCTGACGATACTGGGAACACTGCCGTGAAAACCGAATGAGGTGAAGATGACCGGGATCGCGGAGAGCGCCAGCCCCTGTTGCAGCGGCAGCGTAAGCAGGTTCACTTTATGAATATGCGGCATTAACAGAGCCAGCATCGCCACCAGGAAGATTATCTTGGCACTGAATAGCAGACGGTTGAACAGATCGACCAGCGAGGTCCCAACACAAACCACGCCACCGGCAACAAAGGTGAACAGCAGTACGCCTGTTGTCGGGGATATATTTGTTCCAGTCCAGTCGCTGATGCTGGAGGCCAGCAGTTCACCTGCGCCACTGATATACGCTGCCGTCAGGGCATACATTAAAAACATCATGCTAAAGCCCGTTACCCATTGCCCGTAACGGCCAAGATAACGTTTTGCCAGCGTACCCAGCCCGGTGTCTGCCGGGACATGTTGATACACTTCAAGCAGCAACAGTGCGGTGTAGCACATCAGTGCCCAAAGACTGACTAACAACACCAGCGTGACGCTAAACCCCACGCCTGCCGCAGCCAACGGCATTGCCAACATACCGGCACCAATCGTGGTTCCCGCCACGATAAAAATACTACCCAGGGTTCTGTTTTTCACGCTTTCCTCTGTCCCAGAGATAATCAACGGTTATATCTGCGGCGCAGGTTAAGGCAAAACGCTATTTTCGTCAAATCACCGTTACAATGACTGTACATTAATATTTACAGCATTTTGACCATTAAGATGTATAACAAATGACATTTATCTGCGGAAAAACCTGCGTTAGCGCAAAGCGGCGCCGTGCGGTTCACATTAGGCTACGGACTTTATTAAGGAGGTTGTATGGAATCTATTCACGGTCACGAAGTGCTTAACATGATGATTGAATCTGGTGAGCAGTATTCAAATGCCAGCCTTGAAGCGGCGATTACGGCACGTTTCGGCGAGCAGGCGCGTTTTCACACTTGTTCTGCGGCGGATATGACGGCAGGCGAGTTGGTGGCGTTTTTAGCGGCGAAGGGAAAGTTTATTGCAAAAGAAGACGGCTTCTCTACGCACGAAAGCAAGATCTGCCGTCACTGATTTTAATGGGTAATGATGGCGGGTTGCCTTCATTACCCCAAAATATTAATTCTGTGTATCAAGCGTAGCCAGTTCTTTATCGATGAAATAAAGACCTTCGCCGCTTTTTCCTGCCAACGACAGCTTATCAATAACAGATTTAAATAATTTCTCTTCTTCATGCTGCTCGGCAACATACCATTGCAGGAAATTAAAGGTTGGATAATCCTGATGGGTCATTGCCGCGTGTGCCAGCTCATTAATTTTCTGGGTGATCAGCTGCTCGTGTTCGTAAGTAACACGGAACAGTTCGTCCAGAGACGCATATTCAGCAAAGGGTGAAGAAACGGTATTAATACGCGGCAAGCTGCCGGTATCGGTCAGGTAGTCGAACAGACGCTGCATGTGCGTCATCTCTTCCTGGGCGTGACGGCGCAAAAACGCGGCGGCACCTTCGAAGCTGTGATAGCTGCACCACGCGCTCATCTGTTGGTAGAGCAGAGATGAATATAATTCAAGGTTCATTTGCTCATTCAGTTGGTCGATCATTTCTGCTTTCAGCATGGTTCTGCTCCACAAACGTTATTATATATTGACGTGGCGTCACTATAATTTGTTATTTAATTATTTGCAAAAGGTAAAATAATAAATTTATTTATTAAAAATACGAATGGGAATAAAACGCATTAACGCTATTAAACAGAGGATATAAATAATAAAAGGACAGAAGACCAGCAATAATGTGCTGGTCGGAAATATTAATAACTCAAGGAAGGCGACTGGGGTACCGCGACGCCGTGGCACTGCCACGCGAGCGTAATTTTGGTATTCAAACATAAAGAACCGGCATATACGCTACAGGTTGACACCGGCTGACCAAACGCTTCTGCGCTGGCATAGCCCAGGCGCTGACACTCTTTGGTGGCTGTCCCTTGGGTAACATAGCTATCGGTACGTGCCGTTTGTAACATGGCCTGATTATAAGTCAGGCGAACCACACCAGTGATGGCGCTGGCTTCGCTGACCTGTGCCTGTTTTGTAATTGTGCATCCTGTCAGCACGAGCGGCAAAAGCGCCAGGATAAAAGTCTTCATGAGATCGCTCTGAAAGTTCGAAGATACACTATCATGGCATACAGAGGCCCTCATCAATGGCTTGAATAGCCCGAAGATCACCTGCGATTAATCACAACGAGGTCATTTGTTTGAGGCAATTCTGAACTGTTCAGACAAGAATGTGAGCGCAACTTTGTTTTTTAAAACCAAATTTCATTAAATTTGAAAGTGTAATTGCAAAATAGTAATGTGGCTGAATGTTATGACTTTCAGCGGGCTACCGCGGCGCATTCAGGAGAGTACAGAATGAAAATTGCATTGATGATGGAAAACAGTCAGGCAAGCAAAAATGCCATCATCCATAACGAGCTTAAAGCCGTTGCGGATGAGAAGGGTTTTCCGGTCTATAACGTTGGGATGAGCGACGAAAATGATCATCATCTGACCTACATCCATTTAGGAATTATGGCCAGCATCCTGCTTAATTCCAAAGCTGTAGACTTTGTTGTTACAGGCTGCGGTACGGGCCAGGGGGCAATGATGTCACTAAATATTCATCCGGGTGTGGTGTGTGGTTATTGCCTCGATCCTGCAGATGCGTTCTTGTTCTCTCAGATCAACAACGGCAACGCGCTTTCTCTGGCATTCGCCAAAGGTTTTGGCTGGGGTGCTGAGCTGAATGTGCGCTATATGTTTGAAAAAGCGTTCACCGGGCGTAACGGCGAAGGCTACCCACCGGAGCGGAAAGAGCCTCAGGTGCGTAACGCCGGTATTCTGAATCAGGTGAAAGCGGCTGTGGTAAAAGAAAATTATCTGGACACGCTGCGCGCGATCGATCCTGAACTGGTAAAAACCGCTGTATCAGGCCCGCGCTTCCAGCAGTGCTTCTTTGAAAACTGCCAGGACAAAGCAATCGAAGCGTTTGTACGCGAGGTGATTGGCTAAATCCTGTTGGCCCGGCGGCGTTCACCCTCCGGGCTACCTGTTCTTATTCGATACTGCGCTTCCTGCATCACGGGTGAGCCGCAGCGTATCCACCATACCTACCAGACAAATAATGGCAATAGCGACAAAGGCCAGCCGGAAACTGATCCCCGGAATATTGCCCAATGCCAGCCTTTCACTGACCACATCGCCAATGCGGATGCCAATAGCGGCTAAAGAAATGCCTAATCCCACCGCTAATTGTGTCGCCGTACTGAACAGCGTATTCGCGTAGCTCATTTGTGCCGCGGGGACGTCCGCGAAGGCAAGCGTGCTGACGCCGGTAAACTGAATTGAGCGGAACACGCCGCCCAGATACAACACCAACAAAATAACCCACACGGGGGTTTGCGGCGTAATTAATGCACAGGCCAGCAGCGCCAGGACGTTAAGCGCACCGTTAATCAACAGCAGTTTCTTAAAGCCCAGCCAGCGTATCAACGGTGTGGTGGCAGGTTTAATTGTCAGATTGCCGACAAATACCGCCAGCACCAGCGAACCCGCGTGAAAAGCGTTCATGCCAAAACCTACCTGAAACATTAACGGCAGCAGAAACGGCACGGCGCTGATAGAGGCACGAAACAGCGAACCGCCATACATGGTGACGCGAAAAGTAGGGACGTTCATGGCATCAAGGCGAATCATTGGCCAGGCGGTGTGACGAAAATGATATAGGGCAAACAGAAAGGTCACTGTTCCTAGCGCCAAAAGTCCGGCGGTCAGCCAGCCCTGAGGCTGTTGGGTTCCCAGTAACTCCATGGCATACACCAGGCTTACCATCGCAACAGAGGTTGCGATAAATCCAGTTATATCAAATGGGCGGCGCTCGTCGTCATGAATATCCGGGATAAAACGTAGCGCCAGCGCAATCGCCAGTATTCCAAGCGGTGCATTAATGAAAAAAATCCAACGCCAGTTGGCATAGCTGGTAATGAATCCGCCAAGGGGAGGGCCAATGATGGGCGCGACTAACGCGGGCCAGGTCAGGGTCGCAATAGCGGTGATCAACTGATGTTTAGGCGTGGTGCGCAATACCGCGAGTCGGCCAACAGGAACCATTAGCGCGCCACCTACACCCTGTAAGATTCGCATGGCGACAAAGCTCTCAAGGCTTTCGGAAAAACCGCATAAAACCGAGGCGAGAGTAAATATCGCCAGCGCCAGGGTAAACACTTTTCGGGCGCCGAAGCGATCCGCAATCCAGCCGCTGGCGGGAATCAGCACCGCGAGGGTGATCAGATAGGCGCTGATACCTATGTTCAGGTCAACCGCCTGTACGCCAAAACTTTTCGCCATGTCGGGCAGAGCGGTGGCAATCACCGTGCCGTCAATAAACTCCATAAAGAAAGCCCCGGCAACAAGTAATGCAGCCGGGGATAGACCGCGTTTGTTCTCAACCGCTAAATGTTCACTCATGTTGTGCTTGCCATCTCAAAAGAAACTGACTGGAACTTTTTTTATTTTCAGCGCATTCGTAATGCCTGCGCGGCTATCGTTTCGTTCGTTGAATGGGTACTATGACGACCTTTCTAAAAGGAGCTCACTATGTCCCAAACACTGAATGCCGATCAGGAACTGCTCTCGGACGTTGTTGCCTGTCAGCTGGTTATCAAGCAGATTCTGGATGTTCTTGATGTTATTGCCCCAGTAGAAGTTCGGGAAAAAATGTCCAGCCAGCTGAAAAGCATCGATTTCTCCAGCCATCCTGCAGGCACCGATCCGGTCACTATGCGCGCAATACAAAAAGCGGTTGCCTTGATCGAGTTGAAATTCACGCCGCAGAATGAATCTCACTAAAATAAACCGTTGTTTCAGGTTTTAGAAAGGTTTTTTTGCGCCTCGTAGAATGAGAGGCGTGAGCGTAGAGATAATTTAGCGCCAGCCGGATAAGGTGCGTCGCATCGTTATCCGGCATTAACATGATGAAAATTGAAGATTAGTGATGTTGATAGTTCACGACGTTCAGCAGGTGCTTATCGGTTTGTGCCATGCACAGTCCCGCACGTTTAGCGCTGCGGACTTCATCAAGAATCGTCTGTAACAGCACGCCATCCTGCTGCTGCTCTTTTTCCAGATCGTGGAGAAAATCAATGGTTGTTGCATCATTCAAGGCTTCTGCTTCATTGGTTAAGCGAGATAGCTTGCTGTAACGCTGTTGGTATTCATCCAGCGTTTTCTGAAACAGTTCTTCAAGGGAAGTTAGTTCATCACCCGGAACATCGATAGCCTTGACGATGGGGTTAGCCCCGGCACTTTTCATAAAATTAAACATACGCATCATTTGAGTCACGTTACCTTGCGCCTGGGTGCGTAGAAAGGTTGCGGTGCCAGTCAGGCTGTGTTCGTAGCACCATTCACTGAGATGCAGGTAAAGATTCGATGCGTAGAACTCGAGGTTCATTTGTGTGTTGAGTTTATGAACAATTCCAACTGCAGCCATATCAATATCCTTATTTCCAGAAAGGGGGATGTACGTTACTTACGTCAGTGCAACGGGCTGCCGCTACACTTTACCTCTACGTACAATTAAAACTGTTAGCAGAATAAATCCGTTCCGCCGGTCCTTTAGTGATCACGAATTATATTCGCTCCCGATCGAGATTCAGCATAACGCCTGTCCCAACATAAGAAAATCCTTAAATCTGCGTATTTATGAATTTTTACATATTGTCATAGCAATATTAGTGATTTTTCTGCTTGTGCATATAAGTCATGTGAATGTAAGAGGTTGATATTTATATAATTAAAGCGAAATATTGATATTGAAATGGTGTTTCATATCACGAAATTGAATTTCACAATCAGGTATTGTCTGTCACCAGATGATTATCTGCTCTTAGGATGAAGAAATTTCACCATTGAGATGTGTGGTTGAACGTTATCTGCTGACTAATTTTTTGCGCCAGATCAGTTTTGTGGAAATTAATAAAGTTAAGCACCTGAATGATTCGGTATTTATTGTTAGGTGTATTTGGAAAAATCGAGGAGTGTGTATGAAAAAGGTTGCCGTGCTACTGGCACCTGGTTTTGAAGAGGCGGAAGCCATTGTTACCATTGATATTCTGCGCCGCCTGCAGATCGAAGTTGAAACACTGGCCTGCGCCGAGTCCCGTGCGGTGGTGAGTTACCATGACGTGCCGATGGTGACGGACAGCACGCTGGCTGTGCGCCAGACGGATCTTTACGATGCCGTTGTGTTACCCGGCGGGCCGCAGGGCAGCGTTAATCTTGCCGCCAGTGAGGCTGTCATCCAGTTTATCGCTCGCCATGACGAGGCAGGAAAACTCATTTGCCCGGTGTGTTCTGCGGCTGCGCGCGTGCTGGGTGGCAACGGCCTGCTGAAGGGGCGTCACTACGTGTGTTCGGGGGATCTGTGGCAAAACGTCACGGATGGGGAATATATCGATGCGCCGGTTGTGGAAGATGGCAACCTGATTAGCGGTAAAGGGTTAGGGCATATTTTCGATTTTGCTTTCACGCTTGCGGCGCGTCTATTGGGAGATGACCTTCCGGTTCGCGACCACGCTGACCACATTTATTACCGATGGTAATCATTCTCCCGAATGCTTCGGTATTCGGGAACAAGGATTCGTTGGCTGACCTTATGGACTAATCTGCTACCTCTCTTTTTTCCCGTCGACAAAATCGCGTTTTTTTATGTCATTTCCCGCTGAATTTATGTACGCAATTACTGTAATTCTGTGGTGTGATGCCGCTCTCTTATGGAGAATCAATTTCCCGCTAAAAATACTCTCAGCACTGGCATTAATCTTATCAATAAAAGGTAATGCCTTGTTTTACGTCCGAATTACAAAAAATCGTCTGATTTTACCCTACATAAAAGAACGTTAAAGCTGGAGTTAACCATGCACAAATTCACTAAAGCGCTGGCTGCCATCGGTCTGGCTGCCATTATGTCACAATCCGCTATCGCTGAATCCATGAAGCTCGGTTTCCTGGTCAAACAGCCGGAAGAACCGTGGTTCCAGACGGAATGGAAATTTGCCGATAAAGCCGGTAAAGACCTTGGTTTTGAGGTGATTAAAATTGCCGTTCCGGATGGCGAGAAAACCCTGAACGCCATCGACAGCCTGGCTGCAAGTGGAGCAAAAGGGTTTGTGATTTGCACGCCAGATCCAAAACTGGGGCCAGCCATTATGGCTAAAGCGCGTGGCTACGATATGAAAGTCATTGCCGTCGATGATCAGTTTGCCAACGCGAAAGGTAAGCCGATGGATACCGTACCGCTGGTGATGATGGCGGCAACCAAAATTGGTGAGCGCCAGGGTCAGGAGCTGTACAAGGAGATGCAAAAACGCGGTTGGGATGTGAAATCCTCCGCCGTAATGGCCATTACCGCCAACGAACTGGATACCGCACGTCGTCGTACTTCTGGCTCAATGGAAGCACTTAAAGCCGCAGGCTTCCCGGAAAAACAGATTTACCAGGTCCCAACAAAATCGAATGACATCCCCGGCGCATTCGACGCCGCCAACTCCATGCTGGTTCAGCATCCTGAAGTCAAAAACTGGCTGATTGTCGGCATGAACGACAACACCGTGCTGGGTGGCGTACGTGCGACCGAAGGGCAGGGCTTCAAAGCGCCAAACGTGATTGGTATCGGGATTAACGGCGTTGACGCGGTTAGCGAACTGTCTAAAGGCGAAGCGACTGGGTTCTACGGCTCACTGCTGCCAAGCCCGGACGTGCACGGCTACAAATCCAGTGAAATGCTCTACAACTGGGTAACGAAAGGTGCAGAGCCACCGGCATTCACTGAAGTGACAGATGTGGTGCTGATTACCCGCGATAACTTCAAAGAAGAGCTGGCGAAGAAAGGCTTAGGCGGTAAGTAACAGAAATGCTGCCATGTTGCAGGCCGGAGAAGGCGAAGCCGCCATCCGGCGCAATGCCCGGTGGCGCTGTGCTTACCGGGCCTACGTCCGGCGGTTTTCCTGGCCGGCAAAATCCTGACTCACGGAGACGTTATGCAACAGTCTACCCCGTATCTATCATTTCGCGGCATTGGCAAAACGTTCCCGGGCGTTAAGGCGCTGACGGATATCAGTTTCGACTGCTATGCCGGACAGGTGCATGCGCTGATGGGCGAAAACGGCGCCGGGAAATCAACACTCTTAAAAATTCTCAGCGGTAACTATGCGCCAACGACGGGATCTTTGACGATCCGCGGACAGGAGGTTTCGTTCGCGGATACCACTGCCGCACTCAATGCCGGTGTCGCCATTATTTATCAGGAACTTCATCTCGTCCCGGAAATGACCGTTGCCGAGAATATTTATTTAGGGCAGTTACCGCACAAAGGCGGGATTGTGAACCGCTCGCTGCTGAACTATGAAGCAGGAATCCAGCTGAAGCATCTGGGAATGGATATTGATCCCGATACCCCATTGAAATACCTCTCCATTGGTCAGTGGCAGATGGTGGAGATTGCAAAAGCGCTGGCGCGAAACGCCAAAATTATCGCCTTTGATGAACCCACCAGCTCCTTGTCGGCTCGCGAGATTGAGAATTTATTTCGCGTCATCCGTGAGCTGCGCAACGAAGGACGCATCATTCTGTACGTTTCGCACCGTATGGAGGAGATTTTTGCCCTCAGCGATGCCATTACCGTGTTTAAAGATGGTCATTACGTCAAAACGTTCACGGATATGCAGCAGGTTGATCATGATGCGCTGGTGCAGGCGATGGTCGGGCGCGACCTCGGAGATATCTATGGTTGGAAATCCAGGCCGTATGGCACAGAGCGTCTGCGGCTGCATGAAGTCAAAGCTCCAGGCGTGCGTACGCCAATCAGTTTATCTGTGCGAAGCGGTGAAATTGTCGGGCTATTTGGTCTGGTGGGGGCCGGACGTAGCGAATTAATGAAAGGGTTGTTCGGCGGTACGCGTATCTCGGCGGGCCAGGTATTTATTGATGAACAGCCTATCGATATCCGTAAACCAAGCCATGCCATTGCAGCAGGGATGATGCTGTGCCCGGAGGATCGCAAAGCCGAAGGGATCATTCCGGTCCATTCAGTGCGCAACAACATCAACATTAGTGCACGGCGTAAGCATGTTCTGGGGGGATGCGTGATCAACAACGGCTGGGAAGAGACCAATGCCGATCACCATATTCGTTCACTCAACATCAAAACGCCGGGTGCAGAGCAACTGATCATGAACCTCTCCGGCGGTAATCAACAGAAGGCTATCCTTGGTCGTTGGTTATCGGAAGAGATGAAAGTGATTTTGTTGGATGAGCCTACACGCGGCATTGATGTGGGCGCCAAGCATGAAATTTACAACGTGATTTATGCCCTCGCAGCGCGCGGTGTGGCCGTATTGTTTGCTTCCAGTGACCTGCCGGAAGTGCTCGGTGTCGCCGACCGTATTGTGGTGATGAGAGAAGGCGAAATTGCCGGTGAGTTACTTCATGAACAGGCGGATGAGCGCCAGGCGTTGAGCCTTGCTATGCCTAAAGTCAGCCAGGCTGTAGCCTGAATAAGGAGAGTATGATGTCTTCCGTTTCTACATCGGGTTCTGGCGCAGAGAAGTCGGCGCTAAATCTGGGCCGCATTTGGGATCAATACGGCATGCTGGTGGTGTTCGCCGTGCTGTTCCTGGTTTGTTCCCTCTTTGTGCCAAACTTCGCTACTTTCATCAACATGAAGGGGTTAGGGCTGGCGGTATCGATGTCGGGTATGGTTGCCTGCGGGATGCTGTTTTGCCTGGCATCCGGTGATTTCGACCTGTCTGTCGCATCTGTGATTGCCTGTGCTGGTGTTACCACTGCCGTGGTCATTAACATGACCGAAAGTCTGTGGATTGGCGTGGCTGCCGGGCTGCTGCTCGGTATTCTGTGTGGTCTGGTGAATGGGTTCGTGATTGCGCGGTTAAAAATTAACGCCCTGATCACTACTCTTGCGACAATGCAGATTGTACGTGGTCTGGCCTATATTATCTCCGACGGCAAGGCAGTCGGAATTGAAGACGAGCGTTTCTTCACACTCGGCTATGCTAACTGGTTTGGTCTGCCGGCGCCTATCTGGATCACAGTGGTTTGTTTTATTGTCTTTGGCTTACTGCTGAACAAAACCACGTTTGGGCGTAATACGCTGGCCATTGGGGGCAATGAAGAGGCGGCACGCCTGGCTGGGGTTCCGGTTGTTCGTACCAAGATTATTATCTTTATTCTATCCGGTCTGGTCTCCGCCATTGCCGGGATTATCCTCGCATCGCGTATGACCAGCGGCCAGCCCATGACCTCAATCGGTTATGAGTTGATCGTGATTTCAGCCTGCGTGCTAGGGGGCGTTTCGCTTAAAGGCGGCATCGGAAAAATCTCATATGTGGTGGCCGGGGTGCTGATCCTGGGTACAGTTGAGAATGCGATGAACCTGCTGAATATCTCTCCGTTCGCGCAGTATGTAGTACGCGGCCTCATCCTGCTGGCGGCGGTGATCTTCGACCGTTACAAGCAAAAAGCGAAGCGTACCGTTTGATGATTTAAACCCCAACTTTTTAGTCTAGCTTCTGCCCATCGCCAGCCGCTACCCGGCTGGCGATTGTTTTTCCAAATGGCGAGCATGGTCACACTGTCTATACTTATATCCGTCATACATCATCTATACGCCGCGATCCGCGTGGCGTTCTGACCATGATGAGGAGGATAACCGGGTGACAGCATCACTGATCTTACCCCCTGAACAATCTGCAAACTGTGCTTATTTTTTTGATCTCGATGGGACACTTGCTGAGATTAAACCCTTTCCCGACCAGGTCGTTGTCCCTAAGACAATCCTGCAATGTTTACATCAGTTAGCGACGCATAATGCGGATGCGCTGGCATTGATTTCAGGGCGCTCAATGGCTGAGCTTGACGCACTCACTACTCCGTTTCGTTTTCCGCTTGCCGGAGTGCATGGGGCAGAACGCCGTGATATCAATGGTCAAACGCACATAGTACATCTGCCTGAAGGTATCGAGCGTGAAGCCGGGGCGTTATTACACGCAGCGTTGGTGACGTTACCGGGGACAACGCTGGAAACCAAAGGCATGGCGTTCGCGTTGCACTATCGCCAGGCACCCGAACACGAAGCGGCGCTGATTACCCTGGCTGAACACATCACGCGTAGATGGCCGCAACTTGCTCTGCAGCACGGAAAATGTGTCGTGGAAATAAAGCCTAAGGGCAGCAATAAAGGCGACGCGATAGCTGCATTTATGCAGGAAGCGCCTTTTGCAGGCCGGATCCCTGTGTTTTTCGGTGATGACCTGACAGATGAAACAGGATTTGCTGTGGTTAACCGCGCTGGTGGTATTTCCGTAAAGGTGGGGATCGGGCCGACGCAGGCGACATGGCGTTTGGATGGCGTGAGTGATGTCTGGCGCTGGCTGGAGCAAATTAACTCTTCGCAGCAAGAATCGAAAGCAACGAATAACAGAAGAGGTGGCTATGAGTCGTTTAGTCGTAGTATCTAATCGTATCGCCTCACCAGATGATAAAGGGAGCGCGGGTGGGCTCGCGGTCGGTGTACTGGGCGCGTTAAAAGCTGCTGGTGGTTTGTGGTTTGGCTGGAGTGGTGATACAGGTAATGAAGATAAACCGTTAAAAAAGGTCACGCGTGGCAATATCACCTGGGCCTCGTTTAATTTGAGTGAGCAAGATTACGAAGAGTATTACTGCCAGTTTTCAAATGCCGTTTTATGGCCTGCGTTTCACTATCGCCTCGATTTGGTACAGTTTCAGCGCTCTGCCTGGGAAGGCTACCAACGGGTTAATGCCTTACTGGTGGATAAACTTCTGCCGCTGCTTGGCGATGACGATATTATCTGGGTTCATGATTACCATCTGTTGCCGTTTGCCTGCGAGTTACGTAAGCGAGGCGTGAGTAATCGCATCGGTTTTTTCCTGCATATTCCTTTTCCGACGCCGGAAATTTTTAATGCGCTCCCCCCACATCAGGCGCTGCTTGAGCAGATGTGTGATTTCGATTTACTCGGTTTCCAGACCGAAAACGATCGTCAGGCTTTTCTGGACTGTCTCGCAGCCCAGACTCGGGTGTCCACGCATAAAGATAAGCACCACCAGGCATGGGGAAAAGCGTTTCGCACTCAGGTCTATCCCATCGGTATTGAACCTGATGAGATTGCACGACAGGCGTCCGGACCGCTGCCGCCAAAACTGGCACAGCTAAAAGCGGAGCTTAAAAATGTGCAGAATATTTTCTCCGTGGAGCGTCTGGATTACTCCAAAGGCTTGCCGGAGCGCTTTCAGGCCTATGAGGCTTTACTGGAACATTATCCGCAGCACCACGGTAAAATTCGCTATACGCAAATAGCGCCGACTTCGCGTGAAGAGGTGCAGGCTTATCAGGATATTCGCCACCAACTGGAAACAGAAGCAGGGCGAATCAACGGCAAATATGGGCAACTAGGCTGGACGCCGCTTTACTATCTGAACCAGTACTTTGATCGTAAATTGCTGATGAAGATCTTCCGCTACTCTGACGTAGGATTGGTGACCCCGTTGCGCGATGGTATGAACCTGGTGGCAAAAGAGTTTGTGGCCGCACAGGATCCTGCTAATCCTGGTGTGTTGGTGTTATCGCAATTTGCCGGGGCGGCGAATGAGTTAACTTCCGCGCTTATTGTTAATCCTTATGATCGGGATGAAGTGGCAGGCGCATTAAACCAGGCGCTGACGATGCCACTTGCTGAGCGTATTTCCCGCCACGCTGAGATGCTTGAAACGATCATTAAAAATGATATCGACAGCTGGCAGGCGCAGTTCATTTGCGATCTGGAAAAAGTGTCCCTACGCCAGAGTAAACAGCCATTGCCAGGTAACGTTTCTTCCTGCTCTAAACTGGCGTGACCTTCAAAAAATGAAGATCAATCTCCAGCCAGCGGAACTAACAGAACGTCCACCTGGCTGGCTCCGACCACGCTTTTCGCTGAACAGGACGCGCGCGAAAAAAAACTGTGGTTATGGTTGCCGTAAATGACCAGATCAACAGCGTGTTTACGGCAGACATCCAGGATATGTTCATTCAGAGCCCCATAGGTAATGAAGGTATGTTCAATGGGGTATTCTGCTTCTTTGCTGAGCTTGTCGATAAAATCCTGAGTCTCCTCCTGCATCACTTCACGCAGGTCTTCCAGCATGGGGGCAGCAAACTGGTTATACAGTTCGGGGTCTGAGACCAGTGTAATCAGGCTAATTCGGGCGTTGACAGGGCGAGCGATAGAAACCGCCTTGGCTAACAACTGCTGACTTTCAGGGGTGGCGGCAACAGCAACAAGAATGTGCGAATAGCTCATAACTCGCTCCTTTTTTTCAAGAATTATGAGAGGATTTTTCAGCTTTACTCAGCTTACTCCATACTGCAACGTTTCCTTCCTTCATAGTGTGAATGTCATCGTGATTATTCATTAATTATTCTTATAAATAGAATAATCGATTCATATTGGTTGCAGATATGTTCAGGTAACTTAAGTAAAACTCACTGCTAATGAAAACAATGTGTTAATAAAAAACAAACATATTTTAACATTTAAGCGGTTATCACTGTCTGGTATTAATTAATCAACCTTATTATTTAAGTCTTTGTTTACAAAGCATTTAATTAAAATGGTGTTTTGCATTAAATATGTGATCCAACTCGCTATTTCACGACGTGATATTAACGTTTGTGAACAAAATACTATTCGCTTTTAATGAAAGAATATTCGTACGCCAGGAATTGAAATGAACAATGCGGGGTCAAAAAATAAGCAAAGTAAAAGCCGCGCTGATGGATTTATGTTAAGTGTTTGGCTGGTTTATGTGATCTCGATCACATATTCTTTAATTTCGCAGCATAGCTCCGTTGTATGTGTAACTGACGGCGGGTAGAGTTGCGTCGAATTAGGAAAAATCTTAGACATTTGTAAGAATTGATGTGAGCTTGTAAGGGACGCTGCCTTCTTAAAAGGGAATGTTTAGACAACGCGTAAGTGTCGTCACGCTGCTATGTATTTGACCTTTTGCTTTTTTTTACCGGGCCTTCCCGGTGACATCACGGGGTGCGGTTTTGCCGCATGAAAACAATGTTGGTTATTATGGATGCAAATAATGCATACATCCGAGTTGCTGAAACACATTTATGACATCAATTTGTCATATTTATTGCTTGCACAGCGTTTGATCGTTCAGGACAAAGCATCTGCGATGTTTCGCCTTGGTATCAGCGAGGAAATGGCGGACACGTTGGCAACATTAACACTTCCTCAAATGGTCAAACTGGCCGAAACAAACCAACTGGTATGTCATTTCCGTTTCGACGATCACCAGACTGTTACTCGCCTGACGCAAGACTCCCGCGTTGACGATCTTCAGCAAATTCATACCGGTATCATGCTTTCAACACGCCTGTTAAGCGACATTGATGATGCAGCACGTAAGAAAAGGGCTTGATGATGAGCGAAAAAAGCATTGTTCAGGAAGCGCGTGATATCCAGTTAGCAATGGAATTAATCACATTGGGCGCCCGTTTGCAAATGCTGGAAAGCGAAACGCAATTAAGCCGTGGTCGACTTATCAAGCTGTACAAAGAATTACGCGGTAGCCCTCCGCCAAAAGGGATGCTGCCGTTCTCCACCGACTGGTTTATGACGTGGGAACAAAACATTCATGCTTCAATGTTTTGCAACGCATGGCAATTCCTGCTCAAAACCGGTTTGTGCAGCGGCGTGGATGCCGTGATCAAAGCGTACCGTTTATATCTTGAGCAGTGCCCGCAGCCGGAAGAGGGGCCGCTGCTGGCGCTAACTCGCGCATGGACGCTGGTTCGTTTTGTCGACAGCGGATTGCTGGAGTTGTCCCAATGCAATTGCTGCGGTGGGAATTTTATCACCCACGCACACCAACCCGCAGGTAGCTTTGCCTGCAGTTTATGTCAGCCGCCATCACGGGCCGTAAAAAGACGTAAACTTTCCCAGAATGCTGCCGATATTATTCCACAACTGCTGGATGAACAGATCGAACAGGCTGTTTAACTGATACGGTGTGGATAAACACTCCAGCAGCGGTAAGCGATTACCGCTGCTTTTTTTTGTCCTGACCTTACGTTAATTGCCCGACTGCGCATCCTGTCATAGTCAATTGCGAAAGGATGATGTCGTGCTTATCTTATTAGGTTACCTGGTTGTTATTGGTACAGTTTTCGGCGGTTACATGATGACCGGCGGACACCTTGGGGCACTCTATCAACCGGCTGAGCTGGTGATTATCGGTGGCGCGGGTATTGGGGCATTCATCGTCGGCAATAACGGGAAAGCCATCAAAGGGACGATGAAAGCGATCCCGATGCTTTTTCGTCGTTCAAAATACACCAAAGCGATGTATATGGATCTGCTGGCGCTGCTGTATCGCCTGATGGCCAAGTCACGTCAGCAGGGCATGTTCTCGCTTGAACGCGACATCGAAAACCCCAAAGAGAGCGAAATCTTCGCTAGCTATCCGCGCATTCTTGCGGATGCCGTAATGCTTGATTTCATTGTCGATTATCTGCGTTTGATCATCAGCGGCAATATGAATACGTTTGAAATTGAAGCGCTGATGGACGAAGAAATTGAGACTCACGAAAGTGAGGCCGAAGTTCCGGCTAACAGTCTGGCAATGGTGGGTGATTCATTACCGGCGTTCGGCATTGTGGCGGCGGTCATGGGGGTTGTCCATGCGCTGGCTTCTGCCGATCGTCCGGCGGCTGAGCTGGGTTCGCTGATTGCGCATGCGATGGTAGGGACGTTCCTCGGTATTTTACTGGCCTATGGATTTATTTCTCCGCTTGCCAGCGTTCTGCGGCAGAAAAGCGCTGAAACAACCAAAATGATGCAGTGCGTGAAGATAACGCTGCTCTCCAATCTGAATGGTTACGCGCCGCCAATTGCCGTCGAGTTTGGTCGTAAGACTCTGTATTCCAGCGAACGACCATCGTTTATCGAGCTGGAAGAGCATGTTCGTGCGGTGAGAAATCCAACTGCGCAGCAGACGACCGAGGACGCATGAAAAATCAGGCCCATCCCATTATCGTTGTAAAGCGACGCAAACATAAAGGTCACGGTGGTGGGGCGCATGGTTCGTGGAAAATCGCCTACGCCGATTTTATGACCGCGATGATGGCCTTCTTTCTGGTGATGTGGCTCATTTCTATTTCCAGCCCTAAAGAATTGATCCAGATTGCCGAATATTTCCGTACGCCGCTGGCCACAGCAGTGACCGGGGGAAATCGTATTTCGAATAGCCAAAGCCCGATTCCAGGCGGCGGGGATGATTACACCCAGCAGCAGGGCGAGGTGAACAAGCAGCCGAATATTGATGACCTGCGAAAACGTATGGAACAAAGCCGCTTGAGCAAACTTCGCGGCGATCTCGATCAATTGATTGAATCCGATCCCAAACTGCGAGCGCTGCGTCCGCATTTAAAGATTGATTTAGTTCAGGAAGGGCTGCGGATACAGATTATCGACAGTCAGAATCGCCCGATGTTTAAGACCGGTAGCGCTGAAGTTGAGCCGTACATGCGCGATATCCTGCGCGCGATTGCTCCGGTGCTCAACGGGATCCCTAACCGGATTAGCCTTTCCGGTCACACGGATGATTACCCTTACGCGAATGGTGAGAAAGGGTACAGCAACTGGGAATTGTCCGCCGATCGCGCAAATGCATCGCGTCGCGAGCTGGTTAGCGGCGGTCTGGATGATGGAAAAGTATTACGTGTGGTAGGTATGGCCGCCACGATGCGTCTGAGCGATCGCGGTCCCGAAGACGCTATCAACCGCCGTATTAGCCTGCTGGTTCTCAATAAGCAGGCAGAAGAGGCCATTTTGCATGAAAACGCTGAAAGCCAGAATGAGCCGGTAAGTGTCTTACAACGGCCAGCGGAACTCCCGCCGGTAAGCGTTCCCACATCGCCACCAGCCAATCCGAGGTGATAGCGTGAGCATGGATATTAGCGATTTTTATCAGACATTTTTTGATGAAGCTGACGAACTGTTGGCTGATATGGAGCAACACCTTCTTGATTTGGTTCCTGAAGCCCCGGATTCCGAACAGCTGAATGCCATTTTTCGTGCAGCGCACTCGATTAAAGGCGGGGCGGGCACCTTCGGCTTTACCATTTTGCAGGAAACGACCCATCTGATGGAAAACCTGCTGGATGAAGCGCGGCGTGGCGAGATGCAGCTCAATGCCGACATTATCAACCTGTTTTTGGAAACGAAAGATATTATGCAGGAACAGCTCGACGCCTATAAAAGCTCAGTGGAGCCTGATGCCGAAAGTTTTGAGTACATCTGCCAGGCATTACGGCAGTTAGCGCTCGAAGCGAAAGGTGAAACCGCACCGGCAGTAGTCAACTCAGCAAAACTGAGCGTTGTTGACAGCGCCGCGATGCAGGAAGAGGCGGTTGCAAAGCCAGAATCCGCCAGTGAAGAGAGTAAAAAACGCATTACTCTCTCGCGTCTGAAAGCCAGCGAAGTGGATTTACTGGAAGAGGAACTGGGGAATCTGGCGACCTTAACCGATGTGGTAAAAGGTAGCGACACGTTATCAGCAACGCTTGATGGCAACCTTGCAGAAGATGACATCATCGCGGTGCTCTGCTTTGTCATTGAAGCTGACCAAATTGAATTCGAAACCGTCAGTGCAGCGCCTGTGGCAGTTGAACCTGAAGAGGTGGCTGTTGTCACTGAGCCGCAGCCGGTTGCTGTGGCACCTGCGGTGAAAGCTACCGCCAGTGAAGCACCACATAGCCGCGTGGAACGTGAAAAACCAGCCCGCGCCAGCGAGTCGACGAGTATCCGCGTAGCGGTTGAAAAGGTTGATCAGCTTATTAACCTGGTCGGTGAGTTGGTGATCACGCAGTCGATGCTGGCCCAGCGCTCTAACGAACTGGATCCTGTCAATCATGGCGATCTCATCACCAGTATGGGTCAGTTACAACGTAACGCCCGAGATTTGCAAGAGTCGGTGATGTCGATTCGTATGATGCCAATGGAGTATGTGTTCAGCCGTTTCCCTCGTCTGGTGCGCGATCTGGCCGGTAAGCTGGGTAAACAGGTCGAGCTGACGCAGGTAGGTAGCTCAACCGAACTCGATAAGAGCCTGATTGAACGCATCATTGATCCGTTGACGCACCTGGTGCGTAACAGTCTCGACCATGGTATCGAGCTGCCGGAAAAACGCCTTGAATCCGGCAAAAGCCCAATTGGCAATCTGACGCTTTCCGCGGAGCATCAGGGCGGGAATATTTGTATTGAAGTGACCGATGATGGCGCTGGCCTGAACCGCGAACGTATCCTGGCTAAAGCTGTCTCTCAGGGCATGCCGATCCACGAAAACATGAGCGATGACGAAGTGGGTATGTTGATCTTCGCGCCAGGCTTTTCGACCGCCGAACAGGTGACGGATGTTTCCGGACGCGGCGTGGGTATGGATGTGGTAAAGCGAAATATCCAGGAGATGGGCGGCCATGTTGAGATCCAGTCTAAACAGGGACAGGGGACTACTATTCGCATTCTGCTGCCGCTGACGCTGGCGATCCTCGACGGGATGTCCGTGCGCGTGGCGGATGAGGTCTTCATTCTGCCACTGAATGCCGTGATGGAATCGCTGCAACCGCGCGAAGAAGATCTCCATCCACTGGCCGGAGGAGAGCGCGTGCTGGAAGTGCGTGGCGAATATTTACCGCTGGTTGAGCTGTGGAAAGTCTTCGAGGTTGAAGGCGCAAAAACAGAAGCAACTCAGGGCATTGTAGTGATTTTACAAAGTGCAGGACGTCGCTATGCGCTGCTGGTCGATCAGTTAATTGGCCAACACCAGGTGGTGGTCAAAAACCTGGAAAGCAACTACCGCAAAGTACCAGGTATTTCTGCTGCAACGATCCTCGGCGACGGCAGCGTCGCGCTGATTGTCGATGTCTCTGCATTGCAGGGGTTAAACCGCGAACAACGTGTGGCGATCACAGCCGCCTGATTGAGTGAGAAGGGAATAATATGACCGGTATGAGTAATGTAACTAAACTGGCCGGCGAACCGTCAGGTCAGGAATTCCTCGTGTTTACGCTGGGGGATGAAGAGTACGGTATCGATATCCTGAAAGTGCAGGAAATCCGTGGTTATGATCAGGTAACGCGCATCGCTAACACACCTGCGTTTATCAAAGGTGTCACGAACCTGCGTGGTGTGATTGTGCCTATCGTCGACCTGCGCGTGAAATTTAGCCAGAGCGATGTGGATTACAACGAAAACACCGTGGTGATTGTGCTGAATCTGGGTCAGCGGGTGGTTGGGATTGTGGTAGACGGCGTCTCGGATGTCCTGTCGCTGACGACGGATCAAATCCGTCCGGCACCAGAGTTTGCGGTCACGCTGTCGACGGAATATTTGACGGGATTGGGTGCGCTGGGTGACCGGATGCTGATTCTGGTCAACATTGAGAAGCTGCTGAACAGCGAAGAAATGGCGCTGCTGGATATTGCCGCTTCCCACGTCGCATAATCGCCATAACTCATCCGGCCTACAATGATTGCTGTTGTAGGCCGGATTAGCGTAGCGTATCCGGCAGATTTCCCTCTTACGCTTCCCGCTCAACCAGCTCCGGTTCTTCTTCCAGTAAACCTTCATCCTGCGCCAGCATCGCCGTTGCAATCCCGTTACCTAATACGTTGATTGCTGAACGTCCCATATCCAGGAAGTGGTCAATTCCCATCAGTAACAGGATCCCGGCGACCGGAATATTAAAGCTCGGGATGGTTGCAGCCAGCACCACCAGTGCTGAACGCGGCACACCGGCAATCCCTTTGGACGCCAGCATCAGCGTCAGCATCAGGACGGTGATTTCTGCGAAGGAGAGGTGAATATTATAGGCCTGCGCGATAAACATGGAGGCAAATGAACAGTAGACCATGGAACCAACCAGGTTAAACGAATAACCGATAGGCAGCACGAATGACACGATGTTGGGTGAGCAGCCAAATTTAGTTAATTGCTCCAGCGTTTTCGGATAAGCGGCCTCAGAGCTGCTGGTAGTGAATGCGACCAGAACCGGGTCTTTCAGCATGCTTACCAGGCGAAATACCTCTTTTTTCAGCATGACATAACCCACCGCCAGCAGAACCAGGCAGGTCAGTAAAATCGCCACATAGTAGCCGCCGATAAACGACGCATAGTTAAGCAGGATCCCCAGCCCCTGGGTGGAGATGACGGAAGAGATGGCGGCAAAAATAGCCAGCGGTGCAACGTACATCACGTAGCCGGTCACTTTCAGCATAATGTGGGAAACCACATCCAGCGCCGCAACCAGCGGGGCGTTGAATTTCTCACCAAGGGATGCGCCACCAATACCGAAGAACATCGAGAACACCACAATTTGCAGGATCTCATTGTTAGCCATCGCTTCGGCGATACTGGTTGGAATGGTATGCGTCAGAAAACCTTTCAGGCTCATGCCGCCCACGGCGAGACCCGTGTCGGTGGCTTCCAGTGGGATCGCCAGGTTCAGCCCGCTGCCGGGTTGCTCAAGGGAAACCACAAACAGACCGACCAGAATAGACAATATAGAAGAGCTGATAAACCAGATCATCGCTTTCCCGCCCACACGACCGATGGTGGACGTTTCCCCCAGACGCATAATACCAACGGTCAGGGTGCTGAATACTAAAGGCGCGATCACCATCTTAATCAGACGTAAAAAGATGTCGGTGAGAAGCGTAATATTATCGGCCCAGGCGGTTACAACGCCGGGGGAGGCATAAGAGTGGATCACCGCACCCGACAGGATCCCCGCCAGCATGAAGATCACGATAAACAACGTGAGTTTGTTTGCATTTGCCACTAAAAAGCCCTCAGTAAGGATTTAACATTTATTGATCGGTTACTCATTTTTTATACTTATTAAGTGGTAACGAAGTATTCATCATATAAATTGGATTAAAGCGTAAGCGGATACAACTTTTTTTAATTTTTTATCCATTTTGTTGTGGTATTTACAAAGTGATTGTGTGATCTCAATCACACAAAAAAGCGTGTTTCAGCCAATCTGACCGTGCTCACCGATGAATATAAATGTTATTTGCATGATAATTATGGTGTTTTTATGTGAATGATTTGTGGTTGTTGCGCACCCGTTTTTACCTTCCCCTCGCCAGGCTTCACATCCCTTCAGGATTTCCTTTTCGCAAACGTAAAGTTATCTCAGCCACTGCCGATAACGTTGATAACTCGTTTTCAGGAAGGTGCCTTATGTTTAACCGTATCCGCGTTGTCACAATGCTGATGATGGTGCTGGGGGTTTTCGCACTGCTACAGCTTGTTTCCGGTGGTCTGTTGTTTTCTTCATTGCAGCAGAATCAGCAAAGTTTTGTTATTTCTAACGATCTTCGACAGCAGCAAAGTGAACTCACCTCAACATGGGATCTGATGCTGCAAACACGAATCAATTTAAGCCGTTCTTCTGCGCGCATGATGATGGATGCGTCTAACCAGCAAAGCAGCGCCAAAAACGATCTGCTGAAGAATGCGAAAGCATCGCTGGCACAGGCTGAAACGCATTACGCAAAATTTAAAAACATCACACCGTTGCCGGAAATGGCAGAAGCCAGCGGCAACGTTGAGGAAAAATATCAGCAGTACCATGCGGCCCTGGCTGAACTGGTTCAGTTTCTGGAAAGCGGCAATATGGACGCCTACTTTGCGCAGCCTACGCAGGGAATGCAAAACGCGCTCGGCGAGGCGCTGGGCAAGTACGCCAGCGTTAGCGAAAAGCTTTACGTTCAGGCATTTGATCAAAGCGCGCGGGATTACCATTTCGCCCAATGGCAGCTTGGCGTGCTGGCCGTCGTGCTGGTACTGATTCTGGTGGTGGTCTGGTACGGCATCCGTCATACCCTGCTTAATCCTCTTTCCCGCGTTATTGCCCATATTCGGGAAATCGCCAGCGGTAACCTGACCGCAACTCTCACCGTTAGCGGTCGTAACGAAATCGGCGAGTTGGCCAGTACGGTTGATCATATGCAGCGCTCGCTGACGGAAACCGTCACCCTGGTGCGTGAAGGCTCTGATGCGATTTATTCCGGTACCAGCGAAATTGCCAGCGGAAACACCGATCTTTCATCTCGTACGGAACAGCAGGCGTCTGCGCTGGAAGAGACCGCAGCCAGCATGGAACAGCTGACCGCAACCGTGAAGCAAAACGCGGACAACGCGCGTCAGGCCTCGCAACTGGCGAAAAGCGCGTCTGACACCGCGCAGCATGGCGGCAAAGTGGTTGATAGTGTGGTGAACACCATGCACGAAATCGCCGATAGCTCGAAGAAAATCGCCGACATCATCAGCGTCATCGATGGTATTGCCTTTCAGACCAACATTCTCGCACTGAACGCGGCGGTTGAAGCAGCACGCGCCGGTGAGCAAGGCCGCGGCTTTGCCGTGGTGGCGGGCGAAGTGCGTAATCTGGCAAGCCGCAGTGCGCAGGCGGCAAAAGAGATCAAAGCGTTGATTGAAGATTCCGTTTCCCGGGTTGATACCGGTTCTGTACTGGTGGAAAGCGCAGGGGAAACGATGAACGACATCGTCAATGCCGTGACGCGGGTGACCGATATCATGGGTGAGATTGCCTCAGCCTCCGACGAGCAAAGCCGGGGGATTGATCAGGTTGCGCTCGCGGTCTCTGAAATGGATCGCGTTACGCAGCAGAACGCCTCTTTGGTACAGGAGTCAGCTGCCGCAGCGGCCGCTCTTGAAGAACAGGCCAGTCGCCTGACGCAGTCGGTATCGACTTTCCGTCTTGCGTCACGTCCAGCCTCGACAAAACCACGCGATACACGATTACCAGCGGCCCCGAGCGCATCCTATCCGCGCCAGAGCATTGAACAAGATACGAATTGGGAAACATTTTGACTGATAGTTAAACCGCGGCCAGTGCCGCCCGATGGGAGCGTTGATGTTTAATCGTATTCGAATTTCGACCACGCTGTTTTTGATTTTAATCCTCTGCGGTGTTTTGCAGATTGGCAGTAATGGCTTGTCCTTCTGGGCATTTCGGGACGGTTTTCAGAACCTGAATCAGGTCGAACGGAGTAATCAGCAACGCGCTGCGCTGGCACAAACCCGCGCTGTGTTATTACAGGCCAGTACGGCCCTTAATAAGGCAGGGACGCTGACCGCCCTGAGCTATCCGCCAGAGGACATCAAAACGTTGATGACCCTCGCGCGAGATAGCCTGGCGCAGTCTGAATTGATGTTTAAACGCTTTATGGCGACGTCGGATTCTACGGAACAAGGAAAGGCGCTGTTTGGTGCAACGGAGAATAGTTTCAGCCAGTGGCACAGTGCTCTCACGCATCAGGCCACCTGGCTTGAAAATAATCAGTTGTCAGATTTTCTGACCGCGCCGGTGCAGGCGGCTCAGGATGCTTTTGATGCGAATGTGAATGCGTGGCAGAGCAACATTGACAGCGTGTTGCAAACGGCAGGGGAGCAGAGTCAGCGCAATTATCACATGTCGGGGGTGATTTTCGCCACCATGGTGGTACTGGCGGCACTGCTCACCAGCGGTGCGCTGTTCTGGTCGCGCAAGATGATCGTTCAGCCGCTGGCGATTATTTGCAGCCATTTCGACAGTATTGCCGCGGGAAATCTGGCACGACCGGTAGCGGTTTATGGGCGCAATGAGATCTCGGCTATTTTTGCCAGCCTGCAGAAGATGCAAAAGGCGTTACGCGAAACGGTAAGTGACGTTCGTCAGGGCAGCGCAGCCATGCATAGCGGTATTTCAGAAATCGCGATGGGCAATAACGATTTATCTTCGCGAACCGAACAGCAGGCGGCCGCGCTGGCACAAACGGCAGCCAGCATGGAACAACTGACCGCCACAGTCGGCCAGAACGCTGATAACGCGCGTCAGGCGTCAGGAATTGCCAAAAGTGCAGCAGACACAGCGCATAAAGGTGGCGAGCAGACGTCCCGGGTTGCCAGCACCATGCATGAGATTTCCGCCAGCTCGCAGAAAATTGGCGACATTATCGGGGTGATTGACAGCATTGCCTTTCAGACCAATATCCTGGCGCTGAATGCCGCAGTAGAGGCTGCCCGAGCGGGGGAACAGGGGCGCGGTTTTGCCGTTGTTGCTGGAGAAGTGCGCAATCTGGCCAGCCGGAGCGCACAGGCAGCAAAGGAAATTAAGGGACTGATTGAGGAGTCTGTCACCCGGGTTCAGCAGGGATCGCAACTGGTGGATATGGCGGCGCGCACGATGACAGAAATTGTCAGCTCCGTTACCCGGGTGAACGACATCATGGGGGAGATTGCCTCGGCGTCCGATGAACAACGCAGAGGCATTGAACAGGTGGCGCAGGCCGTCAGCCAGATGGACTCCGTGACGCAGCAAAACGCCGGGCTGGTTGAAGAGGCCGCATCCGCCACCGGACAACTCGCCACGCAGGCCGATCATCTTTCTGCCTGTGTCGCATTTTTTAAGCTTGAAGAGCAAAACGTAGCAAAACAAGAGTTGGCGCAGCCGCAGGTTGTGCCCGTTGTATCCTGAATGTGATTGAGAAGGCGCTATGACATCATCTCTGCCCTCCGGGCAAACGTCATTATTGTTACAGATGACACAGCGCCTCGCGCTGTCTGACGCGCATTTTCGTCGGATATGTCAATTAATCTACCAGCGTGCGGGGATCGTACTGGCCGACCATAAACGGGACATGGTGTATAACCGCCTGGTCCGCCGTCTGCGAACCCTGGGACTGGATGACTTTGGTCGCTATCTCAGCATGCTGGAAGCTAACCAGAACAGTGCTGAGTGGCAGGCTTTTATTAACTCTCTGACCACCAACCTGACCGCGTTTTTTCGCGAAGGGCATCATTTTCCGGTGCTGTCAGATCATGCTCGTCGGCGCAACGGTGAATACCGCGTCTGGAGCGCGGCGGCGTCAACCGGAGAAGAACCCTACAGCATTGCGATTACGCTTGCCGATACCTTAGGTATGGCACCGGGCCGCTGGCGTGTTTTTGCCAGCGACATTGATACCGAAGTGCTGGAAAAGGCCAGAAACGGCATTTACCGCCTCGATGAGCTAAAGACGCTGTCACCCCAGCAGCTGCAGCGTTATTTCATGCGCGGCACCGGACCGCATGAAGGGCTGGTACGTGTTCGGCAGGAACTGGCAGGTCATGTTGAGTTTTCCAGCGTGAACTTACTGGATAAGCAGTACAACGTGCCAGGCCCTTTTGATGCCATATTTTGCCGTAACGTGATGATCTATTTCGATAAAACGACGCAGCAGGACATTTTGCACCGTTTTGTTCCTCTTCTTAAACCCGATGGGCTGCTGTTTGCAGGTCATTCAGAAAACTTTAGCAACCTCGTGCGCGAGTTTAGCCTGCGTGGACAGACCGTGTATGCGCATGCGCCAGGTAAGGATAAAGCATGAGTAAAATCAGGGTGTTGTCGGTAGATGATTCTGCATTGATGCGCCAAATCATGACCGAAATTATTAACAGCCACAGTGATATGGAAATGGTGGCGACGGCGCCGGATCCGTTAGTCGCCCGGGATTTAATCAAAAAATACAATCCCGATGTCCTGACGCTGGATGTGGAAATGCCGCGCATGGACGGCCTCGACTTTCTTGAGAAGTTGATGCGCCTGCGTCCGATGCCGGTGGTGATGGTTTCTTCACTGACCGGTAAAGGTTCAGAGGTCACGCTACGGGCCCTGGAGCTGGGGGCGATTGATTTTGTCACCAAACCGCAACTGGGGATCCGCGAAGGAATGCTGGCGTATAGCGAGATGATTGCGGAGAAAATCCGCACCGCATCGCGGGCAAAACTGGCGGCCCATAAGCCCATGGCGGCACCGACGACTTTGAAAGCGGGGCCGTTACTCAGTTCGGAAAAACTGCTGGTGATTGGCGCCTCAACCGGAGGAACAGAGGCAATTCGCCATGTACTCCAGCCATTGCCGCTTTCAAGTCCCGGTATTCTTATTACCCAGCATATGCCGCCTGGATTTACCCGTTCGTTCGCCGAACGTCTGAACAAACTGTGTCAGATAACCGTGAAAGAAGCAGAAGACGGAGAGCGCGTACTCCCGGGGCATGCATATATCGCGCCGGGTGACAAGCATATGGAACTGGCGCGCAGCGGCGCGAACTATCAAATCAAAATTCATGACGGTCCGCCGGTTAATCGGCATCGACCCTCAGTGGATGTGCTGTTCCATTCGGTGGCGAAACATGCGGGGCGCAATGCCGTCGGGGTGATCCTGACCGGTATGGGCAACGATGGCGCAGCCGGAATGTTAGCGATGAACCAGGCGGGAGCCTGGACCATTGCGCAAAACGAAGCAAGTTGTGTGGTGTTCGGCATGCCGCGCGAGGCCATCAATATGGGTGGCGTAAGCGAAGTGGTCGATCTTAGCCAGGTGAGCCAGCAAATGCTGGTGAAAATTAGTGCCGGACAGGCAATACGTATTTGAATCAGGAGTTTATTTTTATGGCGGATAAAGAGCTTAAGTTTTTGGTTGTGGATGACTTTTCCACCATGCGTCGTATCGTGCGTAACTTGCTCAAAGAGCTGGGATTCAACAATGTTGAAGAAGCTGAGGACGGCGTGGATGCGCTGAACAAGCTACAGGCTGGGGGTTTCGGTTTTGTTATTTCTGACTGGAACATGCCGAACATGGATGGGCTGGAACTGCTGAAAACCATCCGTGCCGATGGCGGGATGGCTTCTCTGCCGGTACTGATGGTCACGGCAGAAGCCAAAAAAGAGAACATCATTGCGGCAGCACAGGCAGGTGCCAGTGGCTATGTCGTGAAACCGTTCACAGCGGCGACGCTGGAAGAAAAACTGAATAAAATCTTTGAGAAACTGGGCATGTGAGGGTGTGATGATGATGCAACCACAAATTAAACCTGCTGACGAGCACTCTGCAGGGGACATCATCGCGCGCATCGGCAGTTTGACCCGAATGCTGCGCGACAGCTTGCGTGAACTGGGGCTGGATCAGGCCATTGCCGAAGCGGCAGAAGCGATTCCCGATGCCCGCGATCGTCTCGATTACGTTGTACAGATGACCGCTCAGGCGGCAGAGCGCGCGCTGAACAGTGTAGAAGCTTCGCAGCCGCATCAGGACGCGATGGAAAAAGGTGCCAAAGACCTGACCAAACGCTGGGATGAATGGTTCGAAAATCCGATCGAACTGTCCGACGCTCGAGAACTGGTCACCGATACCCGTCAATTCCTTGGTGATGTGCCCGGACATACCAGCTTTACCAATGCCCAGTTGCTGGACATCATGATGGCGCAGGATTTCCAGGATCTCACCGGACAGGTCATCAAGCGCATGATGGATGTTATCCAGGAAATTGAACGTCAGCTGCTGATGGTTCTGTTGGAAAACATTCCGGAACAGGGCGCTCGTCCAAAACGTGAAAACGAAAGCTTGCTTAACGGCCCGCAGGTTGACGCCTCGAAAGCTGGCGTAGTGGCAAGTCAGGATCAGGTTGACGACCTGCTGGATAGCCTCGGGTTCTGATGAGTATTTGCCGGATGTGAGGCGTGGACCTCTCATCCGGCTTACGCGCAATTCTGCTTAAAGCCATAAATCCCGTCTTTTTTACCGCTTACTCTTCCCATTGCTGGATAGCTGTTCTGGCATCATTCTCGCCTATATCTTTATCCAGGGTCTGATGCGTGGCAGAAGAAAGCGACGACGACAAAACAGAAGCCCCCACACCCCACCGACTTGAAAAAGCACGGGAAGAAGGGCAGATCCCCCGATCCAAAGAGCTGACCTCACTACTTATTTTGCTGGTGGGTGTGTGCATTATCTGGATTGGTGGGGAGTCGCTTGCCCGCAGACTGGCTGGCATGCTGTCGACCGGATTACGTTTTGACCACAGTATGGTCAACGACCCGAATCTGATCCTGAGCCAAATCATCCTGCTGATTAAAGACGCGATGATTGCGCTGTTGCCGTTGATTACCGGCGTCGTTCTGGTGGCACTAATCTCCCCGGTGATGCTTGGTGGCTTGATTTTCAGCGGTAAATCCCTGCAACCCAAATTCTCTAAGCTGAATCCGTTACCGGGCATTAAGCGCATGTTTTCCGCGCAAACCGGCGCAGAACTGCTCAAAGCGATACTGAAGTCCACGTTAGTGGGAAGCGTGGCCGGATTTTATCTCTGGCATAACTGGCCGGCGATGATGCGTCTGATGGCGGAGTCACCGATTACGGCGATGGGCAACGCCCTGGATTTAGTCGGTATGTGTGCACTACTGGTGGTGCTTGGCGTCATTCCGATGGTGGGGTTCGACGTCTTTTTCCAGATCTATAGCCATCTGAAAAAACTGCGTATGTCGCGTCAGGATATCCGCGATGAATTTAAGCAAAGCGAAGGTGACCCGCACGTTAAGGGCAAAATTCGTCAAATGCAGCGCGCGGCCGCTCAGCGTCGTATGATGGCGGATGTACCAAAAGCAGACGTTATTGTCACTAACCCTACGCACTACTCAGTGGCGTTGAAGTATGACGAGAACAAAATGAGTGCCCCGAAAGTTGTCGCTAAGGGGGCCGGACTGGTTGCGCTGCGCATTCGTGAAATTGGCGCAGAGCACCGTGTTCCTACGTTAGAAGCGCCACCACTGGCGCGTGCGCTCTATCGCCATGCTGAAATAGGTCAGCAAATACCGGGTCAATTGTATGCCGCCGTTGCCGAAGTACTGGCATGGGTATGGCAGCTAAAACGCTGGCGTCTGGCTGGCGGCAAGCGTCCACCACAACCTGAAAACCTTCCGGTGCCTGAAGCACTGGATTTCATGAACGAGAAGAATACTGATGGCTAATCTGGTCGCGATGCTGCGTCTGCCCAGCAACCTGAAATCCACGCAATGGCAAATCCTTGCCGGACCGATCCTCATCCTGCTGATCCTGTCGATGATGGTGCTGCCGCTGCCGGCTTTCGTCCTCGATTTGCTGTTCACCTTTAACATTGCGCTGTCGATCATGGTGCTGCTGGTGGCGATGTTCACCCAGCGTACGCTGGAGTTTGCCGCATTCCCGACGATTTTGCTGTTTACCACATTATTACGTCTGGCCCTGAACGTCGCGTCGACCCGTATCATTTTGATGGAAGGACACACCGGCGCGGCGGCGGCGGGGAAGGTGGTTGAAGCCTTTGGTCACTTCCTGGTGGGCGGTAACTTCGCGATCGGTATCGTGGTCTTCGTGATTCTTGTCATCATTAACTTTATGGTAATCACTAAAGGTGCAGGACGTATCGCCGAGGTAGGCGCGCGCTTTGTACTGGACGGAATGCCCGGCAAGCAGATGGCGATTGATGCGGATTTGAATGCCGGTCTGATTGGCGAAGATGAAGCCAAAAAACGACGCTCGGAAGTGACCCAGGAAGCGGATTTTTACGGCTCAATGGACGGTGCGAGTAAATTCGTCCGTGGAGACGCCATCGCCGGTATTTTGATCATGGTGATCAACGTAGTCGGCGGTCTGTTAGTTGGGGTGTTGCAGCATGGTATGAGCATGGGCAGCGCTGCGGAAAGTTATACCCTGCTGACCATCGGTGACGGGCTGGTGGCACAAATTCCTGCGCTGGTTATCTCTACCGCGGCGGGCGTTATCGTGACCCGCGTGAGTACCGACCAGGACGTAGGTGAACAGATGGTGACCCAACTGTTCAGCAACCCCAGCGTTATGCTGCTCAGTGCGGCGGTACTTGGACTTTTGGGCCTGGTTCCGGGCATGCCGAACCTGGTGTTTCTGATGTTTACTGCCGCATTACTGGGCCTGGCCTGGTGGATGCGCGGTCGTGAGCAAAAAGCGCCGGATGAACCGCAGCCGGTGAAAATGCCGGAAAACAACTCCGTGGTGGAAGCCACGTGGAACGACGTGCAGTTGGAAGATTCGCTGGGCATGGAGGTAGGTTACCGCCTGATCCCAATGGTGGATTTTCAACAAGATGGTGAGTTGCTGGGGCGAATTCGCAGTATTCGTAAGAAATTTGCCCAGGATATGGGCTTCCTGCCGCCGGTGGTACATATCCGTGACAACATGGATCTGCAGCCGGCCCGCTATCGAATTTTGATGAAAGGGGTGGAAATTGGCAGCGGTGACGCCTATCCGGGACGCTGGCTGGCCATTAACCCAGGTACTGCCGCCGGGTCGCTGCCGGGTGAGAAAACGGTCGATCCGGCTTTCGGACTGGACGCTATCTGGATTGAGAGCGCATTGAAGGAACAGGCGCAGATTCAGGGCTTTACGGTGGTTGAAGCCAGTACCGTTGTCGCTACGCATCTGAATCACCTGATTGGTCAGTTTGCCGCGGAGCTGTTCGGGCGCCAGGAAGCGCAACAGCTCCTGGACCGCGTCTCACAGGAGATGCCAAAGCTAACCGAAGATCTGGTCCCTGGGGTTGTGACGCTGACCACACTGCACAAAGTACTGCAGAACTTACTGGACGAAAAAGTACCGATTCGCGATATGCGCACCATTCTCGAAACGCTGGCTGAACATGCGCCGCTGCAAAACGATCCGCATGAGCTTACTGCGGTAGTCCGTGTTGCGCTGGGGCGCGCCATCACCCAGCAATGGTTCCCGGGTAATGAAGAGGTTCAGGTTATTGGCCTGGATACCCCGCTTGAACGTCTGCTGCTGCAAGCATTACAGGGCGGCGGCGGTCTGGAGCCTGGTCTGGCGGACCGGCTGCTGGCCCAAACCCAGGAAGCGCTCTCCCGCCAGGAAATGTTGGGCGCGCCGCCGGTATTGCTGGTTAATCACGCGTTACGTCCGTTACTGGCACGCTTTTTACGTCGCAGCATTCCGCAGTTGGTGGTGTTATCGAACATGGAGCTTTCTGATAACCGCCATATCCGCATGACGGCGACTATTGGAGGTAAATAATGCGTAACTTACTGTGGCTGTTGTTGTTTCCTCTGGCGGTACAGGCAGCCGGAGAAGGGGCATGGCAGGCAAGCGGGATGGGGATCACCTTAAACCACCGTGGTCAGTCAGCGTCGTCTGCACCTCTGGTTCCGAGCCAACCAGTCTCGGGTTTGATGACCTTAGTGGCGTGGCGCTATGAGCTTAATGGCCCAACTCCTGCAGGGTTACGTGTGCGTTTATGCTCTCAGTCTCGTTGTGTCGAGCTGGACGGGCAAAGTGGCACCACCAACGGGTTCAATAATGTTCCTGCCATTGAACCTATGCATTTTGTCTGGGAAGTTCCTGGCGGCGGTCGCCTGATCCCCGCCTTACAAGTACAGAGCAATCAGGTGATTGTGAACTATCGTTAACGCCTCTCTTCATTAGGCCAGCAGCAGAAACTGCTGGCTGCTTCGCAATTTTAGCCCTCCGCTTTGATTAAAAAGAAACGCTGTTTTATAAAATTGGTGACATACGTTGCCGGACTCTTTGTGCTGTTGCCATTTCGCGAACATCCCTGGCAGAAACAGAAAGGTTTCACTTGCTGTTAGCTTTTACTGTGACCCTGAAAGGACGCCCAATATCAATGCGAGGATTGCGGGGCCTCCCAATAATGTGCAGGGGTAACGGCAATGAAGACACGTAAAATCGGATTGGTTAACTATTTTGCCTACGGTTCGGGGGATTTTTTAGGCGCAGGCACCACGGCATTAACCGCCGCCTGGCTGCTCTATTTTTACACTACGTTTTGTGGTCTGACGCCTATCGAGGCGACCTTCATTTTTGCCACCGCCAGGGTGCTGGATGCCGTGGTTAGCCCGTTAATGGGTTTTTTAACCGATAACTTTGGTTCCACCTGGCTCGGTAAACGCTTCGGGCGACGTAAGTTTTTTATTCTGTTGGGGATCCCCTGCGTCTTTAGCTACTCGCTGATGTGGGTGGGTGACATGGGATTCTGGTATTACCTGCTGACCTATCTGATTTTTGACGTGGTCTACACCATGATTCTGGTGCCTTATGAAACGCTGGTGCCCGAAATGACCGATGACTTTAAACAGAAAACCAAGTTTTCTGGCGCACGTATTTCGATGGCGCAAATGTCAGCTATTCTGGCCTCGTTCTTACCCGGCGTTCTGCTAACGCTGTTTGGCAAAGATAACCCGGTGTCTTTTTTCTATGCCAGCCTGGTGTTCTCTGTGCTGTGCGCGCTGATGCTGACTTTCGTCTGGTTCTTTACCTGGGAGCGCCCACGTGCTGAGTGGACTGAAGCCGCGCTGCGAGCCGAAGAAGAGAAGAAAAAGCTGACCTTTAGCCAAAGCATGAACCGCCTGTTCGTTGAACTGAGTTCAACACTGCGCATCCGTATCTTCCGTCAGCATTTAGGAATGTATCTCGGCGGCTATATAGCGCAGGACGTTTTTAACGCCGTCTTTACTTACTATGTGGTGTTTGTGCTGATGCAGGAAGCCTCGATGACGTCAAACCTGCTGGGAACGATGGCTATCTTCCAGTTTATTGCCGTTATCGCCATGATCCCATTGTGTATCCGCTTTGGACCCGCGCCATCATACCGGATGGTCGTTGTCCTGTTTGGCGCGAGTTCTCTCTCTTATGCGCTGCTTTACTATGCCGGGTTAAGCGATGTTTATTCTCTGTTGCTGCTGGTCTCTGCCATTGCGGGCCTGGGACGCGGCGGGATCAATTATGTTCCCTGGAATACCTATACCTATATTGCCGATGTTGATGAAGTGATTACCGGCCAGCGCCGGGAAGGAATTTTCGCTGGCATCATGACGTTAACGCGTAAGGCGTCCCAGGCGGGAGCGGTGATGCTGGTAGGGATTGTCATGCAGATGTCCGGTTTTGTCTCCGGTCACAACGTACAACCCGCGGCGGTCAGCCATACCATTCTGTTAATTCTGAGCTGCGGTACGCTAATTGTTCTGGCGCTGGGTTTCCTGGTTTCCCTGCGCTTCAAACTGAACCTGCAAACCCACAGCACCCTACGTGAAGAGACCGCAAAAATGCGTGAGTCCGGGCGGCCTGTGCTGGAAGGACTTTCCGCTGAGGGACGCGCCACCGTAGAGATGCTGTCCGGCATGCCATATGAATCACTTTGGGGTAACAACAATATTGGTTACCTGAATCGTAATAAACCAGCGGCACCGAAACTGGAAAAGGGCGCCGCATTGAATTCGACATTGACAGAGGTGAAGTAAATGATTGTTTACCCGGTTAAATACAGCCCATTGTTGCGCCAACCAGACCATTTTATTGCCAGGGATGAATTAAAAGCGTTGATCAAAAAGGTGACGCATAACCTGGTCAATATTCATGACGAGACCGGCGAGTTCTTGCTACGTCTGGACGATGGACGCGTTATTGATACCAAAGGTTGGGCGGGATGGGAGTGGACGCACGGCGTCGGCTTGTATGGGATGTATCAGTATTATCAGCAAACCGGCGATGAAACGATGCGCGATATCATCGACAGCTGGTTTGCCGATCGTTTTGCCGAAGGTGCAACCACCAAAAACGTCAACACGATGGCACCGTTTTTAACGTTGGCATATCGCTATGAAGAGACGCGTAACCCCGCGTATCTGCCGTGGCTCGACAGCTGGGCGGAGTGGGCAATGCATGAGATGCCGCGTACCAGATTCGGCGGTATGCAGCACATTACGCTGGCGGAAGAGAATCACCAGCAAATGTGGGATGACACGCTGATGATGACGGTTTTGCCACTGGCGAAAATCGGCAAGTTGCTCAACCGTCCAGAATATATTGAAGAAGCAACCTATCAGTTCCTGCTGCATGTGCAGAACCTGATGGATAAAGAGACGGGGCTGTGGTTCCACGGCTGGAGTTATGAAGGACAGCATAATTTTGCCAACGCTCGCTGGGCGCGTGGCAACAGCTGGTTAACTATCGTGATCCCGGACTTCCTCGAACTGCTCGATTTACCAGAAAAAAGTGCCGTTCGCCGCTATCTGGTGCAGGTTCTGCACGCGCAAATCGCGGCGCTGGCTAAGTGCCAGGATGAAAGTGGATTGTGGCACACGCTGCTGGACGATTCGCAGTCGTATCTGGAAGCGTCAGCCACCGCCGGATTTGCGTATGGGATCCTCAAAGCGGTACGTAAACGCTATGTCGGCCACGAGTATGCTGCGGTGGCCGAAAAAGCCATCAGAGGCATTGTGCAACATATCTCACCAGAAGGAGAATTGTTGCACACCTCGTTTGGTACCGGAATGGGGCACAATCTCGATTTTTACCGCAATATCCCGCGGACCTCCATGCCATATGGACAGGCAATGGCGATACTGTGCCTTACCGAATACTTGCGTAAGTATTTTTGAACTCGTTGGCAGATGCCGCTAACGGACCTGCTTGTTGGGGCACCTCTGTTTGCGCGGCATTATCCTGCGGCGCAAACAGATGATCCATGATTTGCCGCATGACCGGCGCGGCGGTTACGCCGTCGCTGCGCCACGGCGACTTTCGGGTTCTTATAGGGCGCAAACGCGGTATAAAACACATGGTCGCGCAAACGGACCGGAATCATTTTCGCATTGTAGGTCTGATTTTCTTTCAGGCTGAAGACCTGTGATGTGCCACTTTTCGCCGCAATGCCGTAAGGTGCGGTGTGAAAGAACTTATACCCGGTGCCGTTTGGTTCATTTGCCATGCCGAACATCGCCTGACGCACCAGCCCCCAGTAGGGTGACGATGCAGAGGCGATTTGCGACGGTGCTTCAGGAGCCTGGTACGGTGTGTGGGTTTTGCCGCTTTCTTCATCAAGTAGCAGGTGAGGGGCGATGACTTTGCCGTTGTTAATCAGTGCTACCATAGCCTTTACCATCTGGATTGGCGTGGCAATCCAGTAGCCCTGGCCGATACCGACAGAAATGGTATCCCCTTGATACCATGCTTTTTTATGTACTTTCTGCTTCCATTCGCGGCTCGGGAGCAGGCCGTTATACTCCTCATCAAGATCGATACCGGTCGGTTTACCGTAACCAAACTGGCTGAGCATGCTGTTAATCCGGTCGATCCCCATCATATACGCCACCTGATAGAAGAAGGTATCGGCGGATTCTTCAATCGCTTTGGTGACGTCCAGCATACCGTGACCGGTTTTTTTCCAGTCACGATAATGCCGCTCGGTGCCGGGGAGCGTCCAGGTGGGGGCACCGAAGAAACTGGTCTGCGGAGTGATGACTCCGTCCAGTAAAGCAGACATCGCCATGTAAGGTTTGACCGTGGAGGCGGGAGGATACAGCCCCTGCGTGACGCGGTTGATTAAAGGCAGGTCTTTATCCTGCAGCAGCTTGTTATAGTCCTGATAGCTGATGCCTTTGACAAACGGATTGGGGTCATAGCTGGGGTTTGAGACCATCGCCAGCACGGAACCGTCGTGCGGATCTTCCACCAGTACTGCCGCACGCTGGCCCGCCAGAAGACTCTCAATGTATTGCTGTAAATGTAAATCCAGCGTCAGATGGATATCTTTTCCGGCAACGGGCGGCACATCCTTGATCAAGCGGACGATGCGTCCGTGGTTATCGACTTCCACCTCCTGATAGCCGGTTTTTCCATGCAGTTCGTTTTCGTAATAGTGCTCAATACCCTGCTTGCCGATGTTGTGATCGGCGGCGTAGTTTTCTGCCAGACCTTTTTTATCCAGTGCTTTCAGATCGTTGTCGTTGATTTTTGAAACATAGCCAAGGACATGCGCCAGTGCGGCCCCATAGGGGTACTGGCGGTCTTCATAGCTATTGATATTGACGCCACTGAAATGAAACTGGTTAACCGAGAAACGGGCGATTTCTACATCGGTCAGCGCATTTTTTAGCACTACCGGGCGATAACGGCTGCTGGATTTTAGCTCATGGCGGAACTGGTCAATGTCATCCGGGGTGAGGTCAACGATCGGCGTTAACTGCCTGATTAGGGCATCCATATCGCTGATTTTATAAGGTGTAACGGAAATGTCGTACCAGGTTACGTTGCGCACCAGCGGGATGCCGTTGCGATCGTAAATCATGCCTCGCGTTGGGGCGACTGGCAGCATTTTGATGTCGTTTGCATCCGACCGGGTGGTGTAATACTGGTGCTGACGGATTTGTAGGTTGTAGAGATTGTAAATCAGGATGCCAAAACAGATGACCACCACGCCAAAGGCCACTATTACACGCCGCTGGAAGAGTTTTTCTTCCGCCTCAAAATCTCTGAATGTCATTGACCCGTACCCGATTAATTCGCCGCCTAATGATACGGAGGCTCAAACGGGATGACAGGCCAAATATGTTCCATATCTCTACGGAAATGTGTCATTCCTTGTGAGTTGTTACAGATAGCCTGTTACGGAAATAAAAAAGGCCTGAGTCCGCGTTACAGACTCAGGCCTCAATCCTTGCGAACTTACATGCGTTCTACGGTTTCGATACCCAGCGTATCCAGACCCAGCTTCAGGGTTTTCGCCGTCAGCTGCGCCAGCTTCAGACGGCTGTTACGAATCTCTTCGTTCTCAGCGCTGAGGATAGGGCAATGCTCGTAGAAGCCGGAGAACAGACCCGCTACATCGTACAGGTAGGCACACATCACGTGCGGAGTACCTTCACGGGCAACAACGGTGAGCGTTTCTTCAAACTGCAGAAGACGAGCGGCCAGTTGGGCCTCGCGATCTTCACGGATAATGACCTGCGCATTTGCCAGCGCGTTCTCGTCGATATCCGCTTTACGGAACACGGACAGTACGCGGGTGTAGGCATACTGCATGTACGGCGCGGTGTTGCCTTCGAACGCCAGCATATTGTCCCAGTCGAAGATGTAGTCAGTGGTACGGTTTTTGGACAAGTCCGCATATTTCACCGCGCCGATACCGACCGCATTCGCCAGCTTTTCCAGCTCATCGGCAGGCATATCCGGGTTCTTCTCAGCCACCAGACGACGCGCGCGTTCCAGCGCTTCATCCAGCAGATCGGCCAGTTTAACCGTACCGCCCGCGCGGGTTTTGAACGGCTTACCGTCTTTACCCAGCATCATACCGAACATGTGGTGTTCCAGCGGCACGGAATCCGGCACATAGCCAGCTTTACGGACGATGGTCCAGGCCTGCATTAAGTGCTGATGCTGACGGGAATCGATGTAATAGAGAACGCGGTCGGCATGCAGCGTTTCGTAACGATATTTGGCGCAGGCAATGTCGGTGGTGGTGTAGAGATAGCCGCCATCTTTTTTCTGAATGATAACGCCCATCGGTTCGCCTTCCTTGTTCTTATACTCATCAAGGAATACGACGGTAGCGCCTTCGCTCTCAACGGCCAGGCCCTTAGCTTTCAAATCGGCCACGATACCTGGCAGCATCGGGTTGTACAGGCTTTCACCCATGACGTCGTCACGGGTCAGCGTGACGTTCAGGCGATCGTAAGTTAACTGGTTCTGCGACATGGTAATGTCGACCAGTTTGCGCCACATCTCACGGAAATATTCGTCGCCGCCTTGCAGTTTAACAACATAGCTACGGGCGCGTTCTGCGAAGGCTTCATCTTCGTCGTAATGCTTTTTCGCGTCACGGTAGAAACCTTCAAGGTCAGCCAGCGCCATCTCTCCGGCGTTTTCTTGCTGCTGTTTTTCCAGCCATGCGATCAGCATACCGAACTGAGTACCCCAGTCGCCGACGTGATTAGCACGAATAACATTGTGGCCGAGGAACTCCAGTGTACGCACCGCAGCGTCACCGATGATGGTGGAACGCAGGTGACCCACGTGCATCTCTTTCGCCACGTTAGGCGCGGAGTAGTCAACAACAACGGTTTGTTTAGCCGGTTGAGTTACGCCCAGACGATCGGAGGCCAGCGCCTGCTGAACATGCTGCGCCAGAAATGCCGGATCGAGAAAAATATTGATAAAGCCCGGGCCAGCAATTTCAACCTTGCTGGCAATCCCGTTGAGATCCAGATGAGTCAGCACCTGCTCAGCCAGTTGTCGCGGCGCCATACCCAGTTTTTTAGCGACAGCCATCATGCCGTTGGCCTGATAGTCACCGAACTGTATTTTTGCTGACTGACGAACCTGCGGTTCGCAATCTGCAGGCGCGCCTGCAGCAATCATGGCCTGACTGACTTTTTCTGAGAGAAGAGCCTGAATATTCACCGGAATACCTTACATTTATGAAGCGGGATAAAATTCACCGCGCCAGTTTAAGAATTTAGGGCGGGAGTATACTGCAAATGCCCGTTGTCGTCAGCATCGCGAGTACTGTGCGCTGTCGGAAATGAAAGCAACGCAATTACGTATAATTATGCATATTGCGTTCGAAAAAAACAGCGGTTGGATGGCGCAGCGCAACAGAGTAAATTAGCGGCTTTGAACATGGATATGAGCTTTTATTATGGCGAACTGGCAAACAGTTGCAGAACTGCATGATATTTCCGCAGATTTACCGCATTTCGCGCAGGCGTTAACGGAACTTTCCACCCGTCTTGGTCTGGATGTCACACCGCTTGAAGCCGATCACATTTCTTTGCGTTGTCATCAAAATACTACCGCAGAGCGCTGGCGTCGTGGATTTGAGCAGTGCGGTGAATTATTGTCAGAGAACATCATCAATGGCAGACCCATTTGCCTGTTCAAACTCCATGAGCCGGTTTGCGTCCTGCACTGGACATTTTCTATCGTAGAGCTGCCGTGGCCGGGAGAAAAGCGTTATCCACATGAAGGTTGGGAACATATTGAGATTGTCCTGCCGGGAGATGCGGAGACGCTGAATGCTCGAGCGTTGGCGCTGCTTTCCGATCAAGGCCTGAGTCAGCCGGGCATCTTTGTGAAAACCAGCTCACCGAAAGGAGAACGGGAGCGCTTACCGAATCCTACGCTGGCGGTCAGCGATGGCAGTGTGACGATAAAGTTTCATCCGTGGTCGATTGAAACCATTGTGGCAAGTGAGCGACAGGAGTGAACATGGCCTTACTGGAAGTTTGCTGTTACAGCATGGAATGCGCGCTTACGGCGCAGCAAAACGGCGCGGATCGCATTGAGCTTTGCGCGGCGCCCAAAGAAGGGGGCTTAACGCCGTCACTGGGCGTATTGCGTTCGGTTCGCCAGCATGTGGCTATTCCCGTCAACCCTATTATCCGCCCACGTGGAGGGGATTTTTGTTATACCGACGGTGAATTCGCGGCAATGCTGGATGATATTGCGATGGTCAGAGAACTGGGATTTCCAGGGCTGGTGACCGGTATTTTAGATGTGGATGGCAATGTCGATATGCCGCGCATGGAAAAAATAATGGCTGCTGCCGGTCCGCTGAATGTCACTTTTCATCGGGCGTTTGATATGTGCGCTAACCCACTCAATGCGCTACAAAAACTCTCTCAATTGGGCATCGCCAGGGTACTGACTTCCGGGCAAAAATCAGATGCAGTGCAAGGTTTAACAAAAATAATGGAACTTATTGCGCTGGCGGGTGCTCCAATCATTATGGCCGGAGCGGGGGTTCGCGCCTCGAATTTGTCCCTGTTCCTGGATGCTGGAGTGCAGGAAGTCCATAGTTCTGCCGGAGTATGGCTGGCTTCCCCAATGCGTTATCGCAATTCGGGGTTGTCGATGTCTTCGGATACGCAGGCGGATGAGTATTCTCGCTATGCGGTAGACGGAGCGGCGGTTGCTGAAATGAAAGCAATCATGGCACGCCATCAGGCCAGCTGATTTTTACCGTTGCATCATGTCGCCCAATATGATGCTTGCTCGTACCAGGCCCCTGCAATTTCAACAGGGGCCTTTTTTTCTCCTTCATATTTCAAGCCGCAGCAGCGTTAGCCGCCTCGCGCACCCCGGTCACGTAGTTATCTACGCTCCCGGGGATTTGCTGCGTTGCCGCCTTGCTGCAACTTGAACTATTTTGGAGAAACGGTGCTATACGTAACGGTCATTCGGCAATCCATTACGGCTTACGCGCAATCAATACCGCACGTAATGGGGCGGGGTAGCCTTCTACCGTTTTACTGTGGTCGTTCGGGTCGAGGAAATCGGCCAGCGATTCGGTTATCATCCACTCGGTGCGACGCTGCTCTTCGGTAGTGGTGACGCAGACATCGGCGATGCGTACATCAACAAATCCGCATTTTTCCAGCCAGTTTTTTAGCGCCAACGCAGACGGGATAAAATAGACGTTACGCATCTGCGCGTAGCGGTCACCCGGCACCAGTACGGTATTTTCATCACCCTCGACTACCAGCGTTTCCAGTACCAGTTCACCCTCTTTAACCAACTGATCTTTCAACTGCCACAGGTGTTCCAGCGGGGAACGTCGATGATACAGCACGCCCATGGAAAACACGGTATCAAAGGCGTTGAGCGCCGGAAGCTGTTCAATACCCAGCGGCAGCAGATGCGCACGCTGATCGTTGCCCAGCAGTTTACGCACCGCTTCAAACTGGCACAGGAACAATTGCGTAGGATCGATGCCCACCGCCAGGTGCGCCCCCGCGCCAATCATACGCCACATGTGATATCCGCTGCCGCAGCCGACATCGAGAATGGTACGCCCGGTAAGATCCGATAAATGCGGCAGGACGCGATCCCATTTCCAGTCTGAGCGCCATTCGGTATCGATATTGACGCCGTACAGCGAGTATGGCCCTTTCCGCCATGGCATCAGGTTCCGCATCAGAGTGTCGATGCGTTTGAGTTGACCGTCGCTGAGCGGTTGCTCGCTTTCTGCGGTGACGCTATGCAGTAAGTCCAGACGATACGGCGTTAACTCTGGCAAAAACTCCACCGCATTCGACCACTGCTTAAATAAGCCATGCTGATCGCGCTGCCAGGCAGCGATTTGCGCCGGAAGCGTTTCCAGCCAATGGGAAAGGTGATTTTTGGCAATCAGTTGATAAAAGTTACCAAAGTCGATCATGCGCTGACCTCAGCTTTCAGCGCCACCAGGGAACCAAAGTTGAAGCACTGGAACCACAATTCGCTGTGCTCAAAACCAGCCTGATGCAGGCGCGCTTTGTGTGTTTCTACGGAGTCGGTCAACATCACGTTCTCCAGCATGCTGCGCTTCTGGCTGATTTCCAGTTCGCTATAGCCGTTTGCGCGTTTGAAGTCGTGGTGCATGTTGAACAGCAGCTCGCCAACTTGAGCGTCTTCGAAACTGAATTTTTCCGACAGCACCAGCGCGCCACCGGGATTCAGTCCCTGATAAATCTTATCCAACAATGCCTGGCGCTCAGCTGGCTCAAGGAACTGCAGGGTAAAATTCAGCACCACCATCGAGGCGTTTTCGAGAGTAATGTCGCGAATATCGCCTTCGATGACTTCAACCGGAGTAGGGGCCTTATAAGCGTCAATATGGCGACGGCAGCGCTCCACCATCGCCGGGGAATTATCAATGGCAATAATTTTGCAATTCTCGTGATGAATATTGCGACGCACTGAGAGCGTCGCCGCGCCCAGAGAGCAGCCGAGATCGTAGACCTGCGTGTTGGGTTGGACGAAACGTTCGGCCAGCATGCCAATCATCGAAATGATATTGGAGTAGCCGGGAACGGAACGCTGGATCATATCCGGGAAGACTTCAGCTACCCGTTCATCAAAGGTCCAGTCACCCAGACTGGCGATAGGCGCAGAAAAAAGCGTGTCGCGGTGAGACATAACGTAAAAATCCGGGAAAAATAAAGTGGCGTATTGTGCGCTAATGCAGGGAGAAAACCAACTCCCAGGGCATATACCAAAGATTCGCCAGCACCATTAGCAACAGCGAACACCAGGTCGCGCTCATGCCTGAACGCCGCCAGCGGAAAAGCCGGTGGTGGAATCCGTAATAATGCATCAGTCGTCCGGCAATCAACATCAGTCCGCAAATATGCACCATCCACGTTTCTGCGCCGTTCATTTCCATAAATAACAACAGCACTAACGCGACAGGAATATACTCCACCGCATTACCATGAATACGGATAGCGCTTTGCAGTTCGCTAAAACCACCGTCACCATAAGCAACGCGGTACTGCATACGCAGGCGAACGACGTCAAATGAGAACTTTATTAACAATAACGCACCCAATACGGCATAAAGCGCGCTTACCATACAAACTCCCTTTAAAATGGCAGATGGCACTCTCTATGATAGGTGGCAATTTCAGAAAAGAGAAGATTGCTGTGGAATAGACGGTGCTGATCCGATCTCTGGCAGGGCGTTACGTAAATCCGCCCATAACGTGTCTACAAGCTCCGGGGCCTGCGCGATATCCGGCGTATGCAAAAATAAATACGGCGTCGTGGACTGTTGCCACAGCGCCAGTTTGGTTAACCAAACTGCAAATAACTGTCGGTTTTGTGCCATATCATCGCTACCGATAAAACGCACCATCGGATGATTGGCTGTTACCACTGCATGAACCGGAACCTTTGGTTTCTTACGCTGAGCTTCTCGTACCGCTTCAGTATGCGGGATGGCGGCATGCACCGGGCGACTGTCTAAAATCACCCGGTTTACACCTCGCTCATGCAGGCCGCGATTCAGTTGCTGCTCGGCTTCGCCTTTGGCAAAGAAATCCGGATGGCGAACTTCGACACCGTAGGTAAAAGATTTGGGGAGCGCATCAAGAAACGGCCACAGAGCGGACAGGTCGCGTGGGGCAAAGGTGGCGGGTAATTGCAACCAGTATTGCCCGATGCGCGCTTCCAGCGGCGACATGCGCGTTAAAAATTCCTGTACCAAATCATCACAGTTACGCAACGCGGCCTGATGTGAAATGGTGGCCGGAAACTTAAAACAAAATCGAAACGCATCGGTGGTTTGTGCATGCCAGCGGGTGACAATCTCGGCTTTTGGCAGCGCATACAGCGTGGTATTGCCCTCCACACAGTTAACATGACGGGCGTTAGGGGTTAACTTACTGATTTTAATAATCCTCTACTGCTAGTTTGTGGTCTATGGGGCATCAATGGGGCAAAATCACCCAGCTTCTGATTCAGCATTGCGATCTGCTCTGCGTTATTGTCTGCCATCCATGCGCCGTACACATTGAAAACCATTTGCGCACTAGCGTGCCCCATCTGACTGGCTATAAAGCTTGGATTGGCGCCAGCGGCCAGTGACCAGCACGCGTAAGTGTGGCGCGACTGGTAAGCTTTTCGATGCCTGATCCCCGCCTTTTTTAACCCTGCGTCCCACGAGTCACCAAACGAATCAACCTTGTAGATAACCCCCACATCCTTACTTCGACGGACTATCTTAGGGTTAAAGACAAATGTACAGCTGTGCTGCGTTGTTCGACCATATTCACGCAATTGCACGTTGATGTGATACTGCTGCCCGAGTCTAGTCATTTCCATCTGATTCCTTAACGCATCGATGGCTGGCTGAATGAGGTGTATCACTCTATCCGTACTGGCGTCCGTTTTCGGTAGTGTGAACTCGCCCAGTTTTGTATAATTACGGCGAATTGTTATTGTACCCGCTTCAAGGTCTATATCTTCCCATGCCAGGGAAACCAGTTCTCCGTGACGAACACCTGTGTACACCGCCAGTGACCACATGTTTTTCGTCTGCTGATGCCGGCACGCATCTATCAGACGGATGAATTCATCACGGCTGAGCGGATCTGGCTCCACCCTGGCCCTTTTTAATGGCTTTATTCCATCAAAGGGATTTGCCTTTATGTACCCATTATCGGCGGCGAACTGGAACATTCCGGCGATAGTCGTCATGTAGTAATTGACGGTGACCGCGCTCCGGCCCTTAACAGGGATCCTGCCCTTTGCCGCGCACTGATAACCCATCAAAAGCTCTTTCCTGATGTACAGCAACTCTTCTTTCTCAATCGCTGTCACTAGTCGGGTAGCCCCGATCAGCGGTACAACAACTGCCACGACCGACTCGTACCGTTTGTGCGCGTTCGCGCTGATTTCCATCTTTTTCAGATCCAGCCACTTCTCTTCGAGTTCTTTCACTGTGATTTCTTTCTTGCCCAACCCAAAAATTTTAAGGTTAGGTGAATCTGGAAACCGTTCAGCATAATCAAAGCTTCCCGTGCGGATGGCAAAGCATACCGACACCCGCAGTTCCCCGGCGATCTTCCTGTTCTTAGCGGTGTCAGGGACACCGAGGTTTTCCCTGACGCGCTTACCTTTAAAATTAAACCAGATGCGCAGACTGCCACCGTGGTTTTCGACGCCTGTTGGATATGTGATTTTATCCATTAATACCTCCAGACGCCCAAGAGCGATACGAGCTTACCTTTTTCATGGCATCAAATCATCCTGGCTGCTTGCTTTTCATTGAAGCGACCCAGGCATCTACAGCCTTTCTGTTATACATGCACTCACTGGAAGGTTTTGGATTCCCGTCAGGTGATACGTGGATATACTCCCTCCCAACCATCCAGCACTCTTTTCTGGCCCGGAGGATGGTACCGGGCTTGAGCCCGGTCACCGCGATCAGAACACTTTCACAAACCCAATCGTTAGGAGCTAACTGAATAACATTGCTCATATACCCGCCTCACACCACGTTCAGGCCACGGCAGTGGCACCACGTTTCGAACATTCGTTTAACCACTTCCCGGCAGTAGAATCCTTCCTGATCCCTCGAGAGGTCGTAGCGGTTTCCGTACCGCTGACGAACCCAGATTTCAAATGCCTTATTCAATTGATCCCTCCAATTTTTCATCAACCCGACGAACGCAACGCTCAAACGACGACGGCGTAACAATCTTTTTCAACTCAGCAACCAGGTAATCGTTGTGTCGCTGGTGGAGTTGCATGTTGTTTTCTTTTTCAATCTGGCGGAGAACAGCAAGACGGGCTGTGATGATGCGACGCTTCGCTTTTACAACCCGTAAGGCATTCTCTGCCTTTTTGCGCCACGCACTCCATTCACTACTACTGTTTGAGTTGGACAACTGGTCTTCAATGCTCAGTTGTGTTTCTTCAGCGATTACCAGTTGCTGGAGGCAGTCATTTACAGAGTTCAGATTGTCTGTATTGATAAATGATTTTTGCATCACTTCACCTCCACACCGATCCCTGCGATAACACAGGCTCGTTCTATAGCTTCTTTTACCCAGCGCTTATAGCTTTCCGGATGGAATACCTCGCTTTTCCCGGTACCGCTCCAGAACGCTTTTGACGTAATATCTGGCAGGGTGATGGTCAACGGTTTACCAGAAGTGACATCGCTAACCACTCTCTCCCAGCGGTCGCCAGTCTGCGATTCAAGACGCTGAATTAACTCCCCAATACTTAAAGGGGCGATCAACTGCTGGCGTAAGCGCTGAATCTCCTCAGCCATGTAGTAGCCTGTTTTGCTCCAGGTATCCACATCATCACCGACCATTTCTGGTTCCATGGTCGCCATCAGAACGGCGTCGTGATAGTTCTGGCTGCCACTGGTAATCGCAACAGCGTAGGTGTCACTGTTTTCGCGCTTATGGATAAGCACGACAGGGTTAGTGATTTTGCTCATTCCGCTGTCTCCCGCTCAGCTTCGATGATGGCATCTACAGCCATCACCAGGGTTTTGGCGAGGTCGTCGTAATCCTGCCATGCATCATTGCTAAAAAAATTCGTGAGCATTACTGGCGCTATCTGCACAACGAGGTGCTGGCGATAGGTCATGCCACGGGGAGTATCGATGCGCGGGCATGGGTAAGCTGAATGCTGGTCTTTGCTCATCGTGTCGCCTCTCGTTGAATTGTCTTGTAGGCTCGCAACATATCGCGAGATTTTCCGGACAAAACCGTCTTCATGAAGAACATTCCACTACGGTTTGCAACTATTCCTGGTGTGCAGAGCAGCGTGGCGTCTACCACGCGGTTATGTTTACGGAACTCAAACACAGTGCTGGTGATCACGATGTTCGCTACGGCGCCATAGTCCTGATATTCGATTTTCATGCCAGATGCTCCTCAATAATTTTGAAAGCATCATCACGGCATGGCATCACGACGAACTCAGGATTACCGTATGCAGTGTTGATCACTGGATCGAACTGAATGCGAACCGCTCCAGCCTCACCGGAAGGGCGTAACTGGATGGGAATAAACTTCCGCTCGCGACCAAACATCTTTTCCGGATAACTGAGGTATTCAGCCTGGATAACCGGATTGATACTGAAATCCACTTTTTTCGGGATGACGCGTTCCATATCAGGAAAGCGACCATCAACAAGTTTGATGCCGGTGATCGAAATCCGGCGTTCGAATGCGTCGCGGTGAATGGCAAACGCTTCTTTGTTAAATACCAGTTCAGTGGTTTCCGCTTTCGCCGGAACCGGCCCTTCAAACTGGACGATGATGTTTTTCTTCGTCCGGATGCCGTGCTCCATGCGCAGGGCTACATGCCCGTTAGTCGACTCGATATATTTCGGAGTGATGTGCACACCATTCAGGTAGTAACGGACATCATTTTTTGCTGCGCATACCAGAGCTGCGCGAATAAGTTTCGACTGGAGGATCATGCTTCCACCTCCACGAAGATCTCTTTCGGATCCTTACGCAGAACGAAGCCACCAAATTCAGGATGTTGCCAGCGCTTGCGTTTACCGCTTGGGCGAACGGATTCTTCCAGCAGCACCTGAAATGCGTGAATGAACGATTCATGATGTACGCACAGCCCACGAACTCCCGGCAACTGTCTGGAGGGCAGGTTTGCGAACTGAACAAGACGACGGCACGAAGGATCGGACAGACTGGTTTCCCATGACACTTTGTGTACCGGAACGAATTCGGCATCGGTATTCACGAATTCAGTCGAACTAATGCGCCGTTGTGGTAGAGAGGAAGATACAGGCGAAGCAGCAACCAGGTTGGCGCCACTCACTTCCATTACTGCTTTCATCGTCGCTGATGCGGTTGCTTCGGCCACAACGCGGGCCAGTGAAAGAATGTCATGGTTCATGCTGATTTCTTGCTGGTGTGATTTAGCTACTGGCACTTCTTTGCTGTATGTGCCTGTGGTCATGATGGCAGGGAGTACATCCTCACAAACCCAGTCCTGTACGCGTTCAGCCGATGGAAGCTGGCTTCGCAGGATAAGGCGGAACAAGTCGGCCTGACCCGCCAGCTGAGTACCGCGCGGTTTTTCACCAAAACCCAATTCTAACGATTCGTTATAATCAAGTTTAATCAACGCCTTGCAGTGGTCTTTCAGGGCTTTTGCCGGGTTCGTATAACCGAGGGATTTAGCCAGTTCTACAGCGTCAAATGCTGGCCTTCCCTCATAAAGAATTCCGCTCATCGAAAAATTGAGTTCTTCTGAGCTAAAGGTCATAAGTTGTTTATTCATCGTTATTTCCCTCAGTGCATAACTGGCATTTCTGGCATGCCGTTGGCGTTAATCTCTCCGATGTAGTCATCGTGAAGCATCTCAAGTCCTTTTCGCCCAAAGGGTGACATCCTGAATCCGCACCCAGGATCCGCAATCACCATGTCCTGATACATGCGAAGGGCTAGGGCTGAACCCTCGCAAACGCCATATTTCTCTATGGCGATGCTTTCCACATGGTTAGCGAGAGAAAAACGCAGTGGACCGGGGTAGATACTCAAATTTCCTTTCTTACCCGAATAAATAACTGCGATATCAACGCCGCCGTCACCGTTAGGAACCTCAACCATGCCGTTCTTATCCTTCTCTTCATTGATGAATACTGTTGCCACCAGCCAGCGCCAAAGGGTGAGTTGTTTCTCTGCGGTCAAAGTTATCCAGCCCGCCATCGCTGCTTCCCATATGCAGGCCAACATTCGCATCCCCTTAGAGTTCCTTAGGTCATATCGACCATTGTCCAGCCCACTGATCACCACTTGATAACCGATAGTTCGACGGCCAATTTTTATGCCAATTGATGTTGCTTCCGGGATGATTTTGTTATCTCTCATCGGATCCCCTCCGGCTTGCAAGCCTGCAGCTCATCGACCTCTTTGGTGTATCGGTCGTGCATTGAGTCCCATTTCTCACACCATTTCGTCATGTCACGCTTAATGGCCAGAATGCGACGAAGACGTCGAACACAGCGCTGGTGGGCTCCGATGTACTCAACTGTTACACCTCCTCGCTGCCAACAATTCAGTTCTGGATTGAGATGGTGGACGGCCTGCACATCCGGGTAGCGCTGCTCGAAGCTGGAACGACTGAAAGCTTCGGTGGTCATGAAGAACGCCAGATAGCGGATCGCCGTATCCCGTGTGAAGCATTTTTTAGTGCGCCCGTGTCGTACTGCCACGAACAAAGGGCCAACTGGCGTATCATGTTTCTGTAACGCGAGGTCTATCGCGCTTACGGTACGGTTGTCAGTCATTCGATATTTCCTCAAGACGTAGCTCCATTTCGCGAGCCATTTCGATAAAAGTGTCCAGTGCGCAAATATGTTCGTCGTCGAGCAGCCGGCGGTCGCATGTCACACGCCCTTTTTCGATGTAAAGAACCACGCGTCCGGTGAAATCCGGAAGCACATGCAGATCCACGTTGAGGACTTGGGGGTGGATCTGCATTCCGTGCATAATTGTTTGTTGTGAGGCCATCAGTTAATTCCTCCACATACGTATTTCTCTTTCGCGTGTTTAATTAATTCCGCAAAAATCTCGTCAACAATCATCTTTCCTGTTTCGGTCAGATATTCGGTGTGTCCATTGATATCGACGCTTTTCATATACGTCTGGCGAAGAAATGTTTCCGCTTCTGTGTTGAATTCAGTCCGAGCCTGTTTTTCGAAGCGCAGCAAAAGTTTCATCATTGATTCTTCGTTAATCTCGATAACCTGAATATTGTTATCGGGCATATTTACGGATAGGCAATAACCTCCTGTCTTACGCTTCATTCGATTTAATGTCGCAATAGCAATGCGGCGGCGATAAATTTCAATGGTGTTGTTTTTCATTGTCATTACCGCCCGTAAGCCTTGCGCAGAAAAAGGTTTGCAATATGCAGATAACTATTTCCATAAGAGGCAAAAAGTTTTGCTGTGTTGTGTGCTGCTTTATCTTTCAGAAACGTCATTATTGCCCCCCCCTTTTTTTGAGGTGTTCTTCATGGTCATTTGGGTCATGAAGCAAAGCTCATTAAGTAACGAGGTGAATCTTCCTGCTACCTTCACATCAGTGCGTGTGATTGCGGGCATAAGTAACTGGGTAAATTCAGCACGCAGCTCATGCGCATATTTATTGGCACACTCTGCTGTTTTGTGGGCTTTATTTATGTAAAGAAAGTCGCCATCCTGATTGGCTGGATGGACTTTGTTATTCACGATTTCACTTCTGACGATAATATTCATTTGCATTTCCTCAGGGTGAGTGATGCCACACCAGTTAAGGCGTTAATTATTTATTTGTTAATTACGAGTTTATTTTTTCAGCTTTCTTGCTGATTACTTCTTGTAGCTCGTCGAGCTTTTCAAAAACGATAGTCAGAGTTCCTATTGCAGATAATTCCTGCGGAATGCAGTCCATCGCATTACAAACCGCCATTTTGCAGTTTCCGGCTTCTGTAGCCCAGTTGTTAAGCACGCCAGATGTTAATCTCTTGCTTGCACCTGCGGATAAATTATTGGCGCTGGCGTTCCGGGTAATGCTTTCCGGGGGTAGCATAGTGACGTATTCATTAACACCATCCAGTGTTTTCTGCATTGAGCGAATAAGGCATGCAATTGCGTTATCGGCTTCTGGCGGAAGCTCGTAGTTACGATAAATAACCTCAAGTAACGAGGTGTTTTCCACAATATCAGCTGCGACACTTTCGACTATTTCGACGGGAGTTTTCATTTTCTATTCTCCATTGCGTGATCATGAGCAGCCTCAGCGTATTGCTTTGCTAAGTAAAAAATACAATCACCAAGATCCGATTTTTCTTCTATATCGATAACCGAAATAATTAATCCAGTTTCAATCATCGCGGCTATCTGACGAAAAGCGGTTTCCGGCTCTAGGGTGAGCCCTTTGAAGGTTTTCATTGGCGTTTCTCAGATTCGTTCTGGTGGGCCTCATTTGCATAATTACAAACAAATGCAAGGAGGGTGTCGCTGATTTCACGATACTTGTCATCGTTAGTTGCAGATAACAAACTAGCAGCTTCAATGATTAAGGACATATTCTTGAAAGCATCGCGTGGGCGAGTGGATAGCCCCTTAAATGTTTTTATCGCTTCTGTCATTTCCTATCACCTCTACGTTAACTTGATGGGTGAATGATAGAACTTGCTATTACTTATTGCAATAGGTATTGCTATATGTATTGCTATTATTTTTTATGTGATTGATATCAAAAATAAAAAACAGGTATTGGCATTTGTTGAATTGCGGATAGCGTCCAACGTTGTGAAATTATGGGGAGCTGAATAGGTAGCGAGTGAGGTAAATAAAAACCCGGCACGGCGGCCGGGTTGGACTCTATTCACTTTCTGTTGCTGGGAGTGTCATTGTCTTTTCCCTGGTTTAACCATGCTTTCTGTACGTCTGTGGCATGCTGCCGATCACCTTTCCGAATATGAATATTTTGTTCATCTCTTCTTTCTCGATTGGGTCCCATGGTCGATAGGTATGGTTGTCAGAGATAACCAAGAGCTTGTCTTTCATCTTCTGCAAACGCTTAACGTGCGACGTATCGTCGTATATGAATGCGTAAATACCGTCGCCGTCAAAGTGTTGAACGCTGATATCGACGAAAAGCAGATCACCAGGTTCAATTGTTCCGGACATGCTATCGCCGCGAACGTTGATGATGCGTATCTGTTCCTGTTTTCGTCCGTTAAACATTTGACGTGCATCTTCAACTGAGTATTCCACGGAGCGCAACACCTCCACGAATTCGCTGTTAATTATTCCTGGGCCTGCACTAACCGTGAGGTCTAGTACGTCAACTCTGAAGATGTTTGGGTCTGTTTTGTTGGTAATTTCGGAGGTTGCTCGTTTGGCATCAACTCTCATTGGACCAGTCCCGTTTGACAACCACTCCGAGCGAACACCTAAAGCATTCGCTATTTCAACGATTTTTGTTGTTCCTCTGGCATTGCCAGATGTTATGCGCCATATGGTTGGCTGAGCCATATCTGCTGCTTTGGCTAATTGCCCTTGGCTCATGCCCATCTCATTCATTGCGTAATTAAGTCTGTCAGCCAGTGTCTTAAGTTTACTCTCTTGCATTTTTATAGCCTCCGCTATTGCATTCTAGTCTCGCATGATAAACAAGTCTATTGCTCATTCCAATAGCAATTGCTATTATCAATCGATAGCAATCATATGGAGTGGGTAAAGAAAATGAAATCAGCAATTGAGAGAGCTATTGACGCTGCTGGCGGGGTTAATGCTTTAGCCCGCGCGATAGGTGTTAAGCAGCCATCCGTTTCTCGCTGGAGGAAGGTTGGTGTTGTTGGGGTGGATCATGTGCCTGATGTTTCAGCTTTGACTGGAATCCCAGCGTATGAGTTAAGGCCGGATAAACCTAAATTATTCCCACATCCCTCCTCAGAGGTGTGACATGTCACACGCGAACACATCACAAGATCCGATTAAGTCACTCGATATCGATTATCGCGATCCGCGCGGTGTTGTTGTGCATGTCACTGGCTGGAATCGTGATAAGCAGCAGGTGTATTTCACCAGGCAGAATTACCCGCATGAATGCATGCAGCCTGTCTGGAAGTTTCAACAATATTTTACGAAGGTCTCGGAGGCGCAAAATGCGTGATTACGGAAAGGTGTCTCCTCACTTCTGGATTGGCAGAACAGGTAAAGAACTGCGCCAGGCTGGGCCTGAGTCCCAGCTTGTGGCTTTGTACCTGCTTACCAGTCCGCACGCCAATATGATCGGTCTTTATTACATGCCCCTTGCGTTCCTGTCTCATGAGACTGGACTAACCATAGAAGGGGCTAAGAAGGGGCTTAATAGCGCCATTAAAGCCGGGTTTTGTAAGTACGACGAGCATTCTGAAATGGTGTGGGTTATCGAAATGGCAACGCACCAAATCGGCGAGGCATTGAAACCCGGAGACAAGCGTTGTGCTGGGGTGCAGAACGAGTACAACAAAGTGTCAGATAATCTTTTCCTTTCAGAGTTTTACGAGAAATATTCGAAGCAATTCAATATGACTTCTTCCCGCAATAGTGAGGCTCAGATCCCGCAAGAAGTCGAAGGGGCTTCTAAGGGGCTTGCAAGCCAAGAGCAGGAACAGGAGCAGGAGGAAGAACAAGATCAAACTAATTTGTCCGATTCGAATCGGACCGATGTTGATAATTCTGGCGAATCGAAAGCTCAGCCTGCACAGGAAAAACCTGATTCAGAATCTGATGGTGCTGAAGAATCAGATCCAGTCGATGCCGCTTTCGAAAATATTTTTTGGGGTGCAGGCCTGAGGAAAGATGCCAAGGTCAAGGCCCGATCCGCCTTTAAAACCAAATACCGTGACTGGAAAAAAACAAACCGAGGTACTCCTGATAGCTTCGCCGTAATGCTGGCTGAAGATATCCGGATCCGGGCAAAAGCGCAGCAAATGGGATTCGACAAACTCCTCCCAGCCTCATACCTGAACGGTGAACGCTGGAACGACGAAAAACCAGCGCCAGAGGATGTGCAGGCTACATCGAACAGTTCCGACGGGCAGAACAGGGAATCCTGGGCAACACAGTCCACCGACGGATCCGCTGAAGTGTTTGTTAACTACGCAGCCCTTGAACGAGCTAAGCGCGGGAGTTATCGCCCATGAAATCATTCCTCAAGCGTGTGCTGGTGGCTGGATATAATCACGGCGTTCTGAGCGAGGGATTCGTGACATGGTGTTTTGTTAAATTTGATTTACGGAGTGAGTGAGCATGACGCCCGCCGAACTTTCAGAAAAATTATGGGACAACGCCGAAAGGGTTGCAAAGTACCTGCTGCCAAAAGGTCACCTGGAAGGCAAAGAATGGTGTGTTGGGAATACCAACGGTGACGCCGGAAAGAGCCTTAAAATTAACATCGGTGGCAAAAAAACGTGGGCAGACTTCGCCAGCGGCGACAGTGGTGATCTGCTTGATTTGTGGGTGTTGGTACGCAACTGCCAGCTGCATGATGCGATGCGTGAGGCAAAAGAATTTCTCGGTCTGAAAGACGACGATCACCATTTCGAGGCGAAGAAAAAAACATTCTCCAGGCCGACGAAGAAGGGCGTGAAAAAAGCGAGCAATTGTTACGATTACTTGGCTACGCGTGGAATCACCCGCGAGACGGCGGATCTGTTCCGTGTGTCTGATGCGGTGGTCTGGTATCACGATGAAAATCGCGAGGTGCCCGCGGTTGCATATCCTTACATCCGGAATGGGGAATTATTGCAGGTTAAGCGCATTGGCACCGAACGCCCGAATGGTAAAAAACTGATCATGGCTGAGGCGGATTGTGAACCCTGCCTCTTCGGCTGGCAGGCCCTGGACAAATCCACGCGTCTGGTCGTTCTGTGCGAAGGCGAGATTGATTGTATGACCTTCACGCAGCTTGGTTACGACGCACTTTCTGTTCCCTTTGGCGGTGGCAAGGGTGCCAAACAGCAGTGGATTGAATATGAGTACCACAATCTGGATCGCTTTCAGGAGATCTGGCTTTGCCTGGATAACGACGATGTCGGCCGTGAAGCTGCAAAGGAAATTGCCAGACGACTTGGCGAGCATCGCTGCCGCCTAGTTGAACTCCCGCACAAGGATATCAACGATTGCCTGATGAGCGGCATGGACAGTGAGTCCATCCTGGAGCACATGGAGCGCGCTAAATTTTTCGATCCAGATGAACTGTGCTCGGCAGGTGATTTACTTCAGGAAACCATTGAAGCGTTTGAGCATCGCGATGTTGGCTTGTTCACCAGCCCATGGACCTCGCTGAATTACAATTTCAAATTTCGCGCCGGAGAACTGACGCTGGTAAATGGCGTGAATGGTCACGGCAAGACCGAACTGGTTGGCCATATCGCAGTTGCTGCTATGAATCAGGGGATTCGGACGTGCATCGCCTCTCTGGAACTGAAGCCAGGGAAAATGTTGGCCCGCCTGACGCGGCAGACTATCTGTACCGCATCACCGAAACGCGAAGAAATCGTTATGACGAACGAATGGTTCTCCGATCGTCTGTGGGTGTTCAAACTCACCGGCACCGCGAAAGCTGGCCGTCTGCTGGAAATCTTCGCCTATGCCCGGCGTCGGTATGGAATCGATCTGTTCGTTATCGACAACTTGGCGAAATGCGGGCTCGATGAGGAGGACTACGGCGGACAGAAAGAATTTATCGACACCCTGTGTGACTTCAAAAACGAACATAACTGTCACGTCCTTCTGGTGACGCACGCCCGCAAAACCAACGAAGCGGCACCGACCGGGAAAATGGACGTCAAAGGCACCGGCGCATTAACCGATATGCCTGATAACGTTATGTCCGTCTGGCGCAACATTCCCCGCGAACTGGCACAACGTAAGGCTGAAAAAATGGGATACGAAAGCCTGGATAAGGATGAGCAGGCAGCGCTCCAGATGCCAGCTTCAATGATTCGCCTGCTCAAACAACGCGAAGGTGAGGGGTGGGTTGGTGATATTGGCGCAAATTTTGATACCCGTTCACACCAGTTTCTGGAAGGAGAAAAACAACCATTTAACTATCTGGTCGGTAAGCCTCAGAGCGAGGTGGATCTTGAATGGGAAGCAGGCAACGTTACGAGGTACTGAGCATGACAAACGAAATTTTAAAAGAAGCCATTGAAAACTATCAGCACCTGAAATCGCAGGTTCGCCAGCAGGAAGAAGAAGACGATGGCATTGAGTATTTCGGTGGGGTTGATACGGATTTATTTGAACGGTTCATGTTTGCCAAAAGTCAGCTTCAGGAGCTGATTAACCCCGATGATTATTTTGCGATGAAGGATAAGGTGTCGCACCTTAACAACGAGATCGGGGCGCTGATACTAGAAAATATCATTCTTAAAAATGAGGTCGCCAGGTTAGGCGGCGATACTGATTTTTTGGGTAATGTGGACGTTGAGGGGAAAGCATGAAACTGGAAGCATCACTCAAACATTTCAGCCCTCAGGGGATGCATATCAGCGACGACGTGAAAGGAACCTCTCCGGATCGTCTCACCGGCACTGATGTTATGGCTGCTATTGGCACCACCAGCAGCCGCGCACGGTTTGGCTTGGCGGCGTTCTTTGGTAAGGCGGGGATCAGCAAAACTGATGAACAACTGGCGGTTCAGGCGCTGGCGCATCATGCAATGGAATCAGCCCCGAAGAATGTCAGAAAGGCCGCAGGGAGCGAGCTTGGATGGTGTATGCAGGTGCTGGCGCAATTTGCCTTTTCTGAATACTCGCGTTCTGCGGCCACCAGCGTGATGTGTCACACCTGCAACGGTAGTGGTCTTATTTCTCAGTATGAGGACGTGGTTAAGTACCCTGGATTATTCAATCATGATGGTGATGAAATTGTCGCCACTGACATTAAACGCGAACTTGTGAAACGGCTCTGTATTGTTTGCGATGGAAAAGGCGAAATAAAAGCACGCTGCCGTTGCGGTGGAAAGGGCGAGGTACTCGACCGCAAAGCCACTAGCGAGCGCGGCGCACCGGTGTTTAAAACCTGTGAGCGATGCTCTGGTAATGGATTTTCTGCTATCTCCTCGGCGACGGTACACCGTGCCATTCTGAAGCGTCTCCCGGACCTCCATCAATCCTCATGGTCACGCAACTGGAAACCCTTCTATGAAATGCTGGTGGATACACTGCGGCAGGGGGAGCGTCGTGCGGCGGTAGAATTTGAGAAGGCAACAACTTATTAATATGATCGGAGCAAATGGCGACACTTTTTTGCACGTTAGTGTTGACTTTGCATAAAATTGTCCTGTATGCTTTCCATCGTGGGATATTACGCCTACACGACATCAAACCCGCCTCGGCGCGGGTTTTTTTATCCCCTTCAAGGATTTTACTCAGCACGTTTGCTATGTTGTGTTTTTTAACTGAGGGTCAGTTGATGAGCGCAGATGAAAACTTGTTGAGTAAAATCCAGGAAGTACGGACGGTAGATGATGTGGAGCAAGTCAATTTGGGCCTTTCTAAAGGCTGGGTGATTTTGAAGATCACCGAGAGCTCTACAGTCTGGGAAGATGGCAGCAAAAGCAGTCTTGTTACATATCACATGGGTAAGCCGAAGGCATTGCCGGTCTGATCAAGCCTTACTAAATCCAAAATTTCAATCATATATAGGTCACCTCACGGTGGCCTTTTTCATTTCAGGATCACGGGAATCATCCGCTACGTGCTTTGTTGATAAATCCAGCCCGTGAAGCCTGACCCTTACTACAAACAGCACCCGCTAACTATGCGAGGTGAGGCTATGAAAATGAATGACAAAAACCCTGAATTCTGGGCTGCGGTTTTGACCGGACTCAAAAATGCGTGGCCCCAGATTCTGGGGGCGTCAATGGCCGGACTCATTGCCTATGGTCGTCTGATATATGACGGAGCAACACGAAAAAATAAATGGCTTGAGGGCGTCCTTTGTGGCGCCCTTTCTTTATGCATCACCAGTGCGCTTGATGTGGTTGGCCTTCCTGTATCGATATCACCGTTCGTCGGTGGTGTGATTGGATTCGTCGGCGTAGACAAACTGCGTGAAATCGCTATCAGCGCACTCAAAAAAAGGGCAGGGGTGAACGATGATCACCAGTAATGTTTCCCGCGGTATCCGCAACAATAATCCCGGCAATATCCGCTGGGGTGACGAATGGCAGGGTCTGGTACCCAAAGCACAGCGTACAGATAAATCATTTTGCCAGTTCACCACATCTGAGTATGGTGTCCGGGCGATGATCATCATCCTGCGCAATTACCAGCGTAAACACGGTCTGAACACGGTAAGCGGCATTATTAAACGCTGGGCACCGCCGAATGAGAACAACACACAGTCGTATATCAATAGCGTGGCTCAGGCGACGGGCGTTTCCCCCGACCAGCGCATCGATACCAGCGACAGCCGTTTCATGATGAAATTGCTACAGGCAATCATTAAGCACGAGAACGGTAGCCAGCCTTACGGATTCGATACGTTTGTTCGCGCATTCGAACTGGCGGGGTAATCATGAATATCGCGCTGGTGGAACAATACTGGAAACCACTGGCGCTAATATTGCTGGTGGTAGGTGCGTTTATCACCGGAAGTGTCTGGAGTGATCGGGGCTGGGAAAAGAAGTGGGCCGAACGTAATAGCGCGGAATTATCACAAAAAGTGAACGCGCAAACCGCCGCCCGCATGATTGAACAAGGGCGAATTATTGCCCGTGATGAGGCTGTAAAAGATGCACAAGCACAAGCCGAAAAATCTGCTGCCACTGCTGCTGGCCTGTCTGCCACTGTTAGCCAGTTGCGCACCGAAGCAACAAAGCTTGCCGCCCGCCTGGACGCCGCAAAGCACACCACAGATCTTGCCGCTACCGTCAGAAGCCAGACAACCGACGCCACCGCAGGAATGCTCGCCGACATGCTCGGAGATATTGCAGCAGAAGCTAAACGTTATGCTGGAATCGCTGACGAACGCTACCGGGCTGGAATGACATGTGAACGCATTTACGATTCGGTGAGAGAGTCAAATAACAGCAAGGTCAAACTATGAACGAACAAGCCAATAAAATACTCATTGATCTGCTGCAGAAAGCCGCCAATGGCATCGATGCAGCAGTATCATTCAGCCAGGCGCAAATACCCGACGTTATTCATCAGTTGCTTGTGTGGAATTTTATCCACAGTGTGATTATCACTGTAATGGCATTGATGAGCATTCCTTTGGTCATCTGGCTTGTCAAAAAACAGTTGCGCAAAGTGCAGATCGGAACCTTTGGTAATGAAGGGTACTCGTGGGACAAAGGCAACCCAAAGTATTCAGCAACGCTGATATGGGACGCTAAAGGCGATCTGAGCTTTTTAATTTTGCCATTGGTGGTTTTTATCATTATCTGGGGCGCGAGTGTACTGAGCATTCTGACGAATCCCACCTGGCTGAAAATATGGCTCGCGCCGAAACTCTATCTTATTGAGTACGCAGCATCATTGGTGAAGTAATCATTACAGCAGGCATTCTCTGAGTGCCTGCGATAATGCAATGCATGGGGGAAATGATGAAAAAGTTAAAAGTTACGATTGCTCACCTTGAGGAATACTGTGATGGAATTATTCAAGGCGCGACAGTTAATTTCCAGGTAATTCAGAATGGACGGGTGCTGGCTGAAGACTCACTATCTGGTAAGGCGACGCACCCATTCTCGAAAATGTATGATGTTAACGCCTGTGATGATGCTATTAACGTTACTCATGACCGCCCTGATTTGACATGGTTAACGATTACCGCAGAGCTTGTTGAATAACATTTGTTTTGTTTCCGCAATTGAATAGCATGATATCCGGGTACCCAAAGGAGATAACTATGTTTGTTGCGGAAGGTTTAAAGCCCGATCTTGATAATAAAGGATGGGTTAAAGGGTGGGGTGTTGTTCGTAATGCCCCCTGGCATTTAGTCGGTGTTTACGCCACCAAAGACGTTGCTGAAACAAAAGCAGCTTCACTCGGTGCGGGTTATGAAGCCCATTACGGCTCTCACCGACTCGATAGTGATGATTTCGTCTACAGCACGTAAGTAGCACCATCTGACGGTCTGGCCTCGCTTATGCGGGGCTTTTCTATGCGCATCGCACGCGCACATCAAAGAAAGTCTTTCAGCTGTGAGCCTGGGCACGCCGTTAGCCGGAATTGGCGATTTAGCAATGCAGAGGGAGATTAACTATGGCATCCAATTCACCTTGGCATAGCCTCTACAATTCCAAGCGTTGGTACCGACTCCGCTATCACCAGCTTCAGAAGCAACCCCTTTGTGAGTTCCACCTCCGGCGCAATCAGGTGATAGCGGCAACGATCGTTGACCATATCACCCCGCACAAGGGAGATGAGTCACTCTTCCATGATCCCGATAACCTCCAGTCGCTTTGCAAGCGCTGCCACGACTCGGTAAAGCAGAGGATGGAGAAGGGCGGAACGGTCACCGAGTTCGATAATGAAGGCCGTGTTATCTGGTAACAGGAGAACGCAATGCAAGACCTGAAGATTGAATACCGCGATGGCAAACTGCTGGAGCTGAGCATTGATGGCATCTGCTTCATGTCAGTTACCGCGATCAGTCTCAACCATGAGGCGGGCAAGACGCTGCCAGTGGTCAACCTGACCATACCTCTCGGCGTCGGCAAGCGATTATCGCCAGCCAGTCCCGGCCCTCAAAACCTGCGCATCATTGAGAAGTGAGATGGATTCTCATTTGCACCCATTGATACCTGGGGGGAGGGGCAAAACTCTGGCGGCAACATCTTAAAGACCGCGCCCTCAACTCTTTTTTTAAAAACGTCCAGAAAAAAGGAAAAACCGATGGCACAGCGAGGCAGAAAGTCTCTGGCTGCGACGTCTGCTGTCTCGTTGCCGGCACTGGCTGAAAGCAGGCTGCAGCCGTCCATTCATCTGAGCGATCCGGAAATTAATGTATGGGTAAGGCTCGTTAATGACAATCCAGCCAGTTCATTCACTGAAACTCATCGAGACATGATGGAGATGTACTGCCGCCATGTTGTTCAGGCCAGAATAATCACCACTCAGCTTGAAGAGTTTGAACTGGAGTGGCTATCGCGCGAGGACGGACTTAAGCGGTACGACAAGCTTCTTGCCATGCGCGAGCGTGAAGTGCGCTCGGCATCTTCACTGGCAACACGTTTAAGGATCACCCGCCAGGCTACTGCCGACCCAAAAACAGTTGGCCGCGCGCACAACAATCTGGCTCGGGAGAAAAAACCCTGGGAAATTGATTAAGGCTCTTTGATGGCAAAAAAAAATCTGACAAGAGCCGAGAGAAATATTCTCTGGTGCGAAAGAAATATTGTTATTCCTGAAGGAAAGTTCGTGGGCCAGCCACTGAAAATGGCTGAGTTCATGAAGGATGATTTTAGGGCTATTTTCGATAACAAGCATGGTACACGTCGCGCAATTATCAGCCGTGGGCGAAAGAACGCCAAAACGGTAGAGACCGCCATGCTGATGCTGCTCTACCTGGTGGGGCCGGAGGCGGCGCCGAACTCGCAGCTGTATTCTGCCGCACGCTCGCGTGACCAGGCGGCCATTCTGTTTAACCTGGCCTCAAAAATGTGCCGGATGAATCCAGTGCTCATGCAGTACGTGGCGATCAAAGATTCAGCAAAAGAAATTCACTGCCCTGAACTGGGTTCTTATTATCGGGCGCTGAGCGCAGAGGCCACGACTGCCTATGGTTTCTCGCCTCGATTTGTCGCGCATGATGAACTGGGGCAGGTTCGTGGGCCCCGTGATCCCCTTTATGAAGCACTGGAAACTGCGACTGCTGCTCAGGATAACCCTATCTCGGTGATTATCAGCACTCAGGCGCCCGATGCGAGCGATCTACTCAGCCTGCTGATTGATGATGGGCTGACCGGTGCCGATCCGCGAACGGTAGTACGGCTGCAGACCGCGCCGGAGGATATCGATCCTTTCTCTGTCGAAGCCATCCGGCTGGCAAACCCGGCCTTCGATGTGTTCATGAACCAGAAAGAAGTGCTGGATATGGCTGCCAGCGCGAAGCGCCTCCCGTCACGACAGGCTGAGTTTGAGAACCTTGTGCTGAATCGCAGGGTTGAAGCTAAAAGTCCTTTCGTCAGTCAGACAGTTTGGCACATGAATAAAGAAGAACCCGGCGAACTGGCAGGGGCTACCGTCTGGGGCGGGCTGGACCTTTCCAGTGTCTCGGACCTTACCGCACTGGTACTCAACACAACCCAGGGTGATGTGCACTGTAAGTTCTGGCTACCTGAAGAGGGGCTGGCGGACAAGGCGCGTAACGATCGAGTGCCTTATGACATCTGGGCCAGGCAGGGTTTTCTCAATACGACACCCGGAAAGGCCATTGAATATGCATTTATTGCGCGCGAACTGCGGCGCGTTTTCGACATTTGCAATGTCAGGGCGCTGGCGTTCGACCGTTACAACATGCGTTTCCTTCGCCCACATCTAATAGACGCAGGATTCACGGAAACTGAGCTCGAGCGGTTCGTGGAATTCGGACAGGGCTTTGTCTCCATGTCACCTGCGCTGAGGGAGCTGGAAGCCAAGCTACTCGGAGCGCAGCTTAAACATGGCAACCATCCGATCCTCGAAATGTGCGCCAAAAACGCCACGGTTATTTCTGATCCCGCCGGAAACCGAAAGTTTGTGAAAGGTAAATCAAGCGGGCGTATCGATGGAATGGTTGCTCTGGCGATGTCAATCGGCGCCCAGACGAGTGATGAGGTGGAGGATCCAGGCGACGTCAATGATTTCATTTATAACTTCTTGAGCGTGTAAAAATGGCAGATACCGATTACAGCATTGACCTGCGAACGCGATCGCCATTCTGGGCGCGCATGGCCTCCATCCTGACAGGGGGCCGCCTTGTGACGCCTGACAAGGGCTCGCAGATGGCAGGAACGTCCGCGCACGGTGTAGTTGGCGACTCCGTAGTGACTGACGAGCGAAATATGCAAATCAGCACTGTGTGGGCATGCATCAGGCTTATCTCTACCGTGACCGCATCATTACCCCTTGATGTCTACCAGACCAAAGACAATCAGAGAAGCAAGGTACCTGGCACACACCCTCTCGCGAGGTTACTGCGCTTCCGTCCCAACAATTTCATGACCGCGCTGGAGTTTCGTGAGGCCATGACCATGCAGCTTTGTGCTTATGGAAACGCCTACGCGCATGTGGAGCGAAACAGCGTCGGCGACGTTATCAGCATGGTTCCGCTGATGAGCGCCAATATGGAAGTGCGGCTCAGTGAAAACGGCAAAACCATTATCTACCGCTATCGCCGTGACACGGAATACGCCAACTTTTCACAGAAAGAAATTTTCCATCTTAAGGGATTTGGCTTCAACGGACTGACCGGCCTGTCTCCGCTGGCGTTCAGCGCGAAGTCTGCAGGTGTCGCCATTGCCATGGAAGACAATCAGCGTGAGTTTTTCGCAAACGGCGCGAAGTCTCCTCAGATCCTGATGACCGATGGCAAGGTGCTTACCAAAGAGCAGCGTGGACAGCTGGAGGAAAACTTCAAGGAGATTGCTGGCGGCCCGGTTAAAAAGCGCCTCTGGATCCTGGAGAGCGGTTTTACGACTCAAGCCATTGGTGTCTCTCCTCAGGACTCGGAAATTCTGGCCGCGCGAAAGTTTCAGGTTGCCGAGCTGGCGCGGTTCTATGGTGTGCCGCCGCACCTGGTCGGTGATGTGGAAAAAACAACATCGTGGGGCTCGGGGATTGAGCAGCAAAACCTGGGCTTTCTCCAGTACACCCTCAAGCCCTATCTCGATCGGTGGGAGTACAGCATTGAACGCTGGCTGGTTAAAGAGTCCGAACAGGGCACTATTCACGCTGAGCATAACCTCGATGGGCTGCTGCGCGGTGATTCAACAAGCCGGGCATCGTTTATGCAGATCATGGTTAACACCGGGATCCGAACCGTTAACGAAGTGCGGCGACTGGACAACCTGCCGCCTCTGCCAGGGGGGGACGTTGCCACCCGCCAGTCGCAGAACGTACCCATTACCGACCTTGGAACAAACAATAAGTCCCTCAATGAAGGGACTTAATTTTTATGGGGGCCATGATGCCTGACATTCACAAAACACTGGCTTTTGACCAGACCGAAATTAAGTTCACCGGCGACGGTGAAAGCGGCATCTTTGAGGGGTACGCCTCCGTTTTTAATAATACTGATTCTGACGGCGATATTATCCTTCCCGGCGCATTCAGCGGTGTTATTTCCGGTCAGAGCCGTAAGGTGGCGATGTTCTTTAACCATCAGACGCGCGCTATCCCGGTCGGCAAATGGGATTCCATGCATGAGGATGAAAAAGGTTTGTTTGTCCGTGGGCAACTCACTCCAGGACTAAGCCTCTCTGAAGACCTGAAAGCGGCGATGAAACATGGCACCGTTGATGGGATGTCAGTGGGATTCTCTGTCGGCCCTGATGATTACACCGTTGGTTCGTCCGGCCTCATCTTCAAAAATATTTCGTACCTGCGGGAAATCAGTGTCTGCACTTTCCCGGCCAACGAGCTGGCGGGTATCACCGCCATGAAGTGCATCGACAGTATCAAAACCATTCGTGACGCGGAGGCCTGGCTGAGGGATTCAGTCGGTTTAACGCGCGCAGAAGCGCAGGCATTTATTGCCCGCGTGAAGTCCGCAGGCCGGAGCGAGTCCGGTAGCGGCGACATTGACGCGCTGGCACAGCGCATAACTTCATTTGCCGCTAATCTGCGGAATGCATAACGGAGTACCACATGTCTGAATTAGCAACCCTCGAAAAAGCGATTGAGAATTCACAGAAAGAAGTGAAAGAACTCATCGAAGAGCAGCGTAAATCCATCAGCCAGAACGGTGAAATCAACAAACAGCTGCAGACCGACCTGACCAAAGCGCAGGAAGAGCTGAAAACCACCGGCTCCCGCCTGTTCGATCTGGAACAGAAGCTGGCGGGAAACTCGCCTGACCAGACCACCCAGAAGTCCTTTGCGGAGCGCGTTTCTGAAGACCTGATGAAAGGCTGGGACGGCTCCCGTACCAAAGCGAAAGTCACCAGTTTCGATAAGGCGATCGGTTCTGGCGCTGCATCCGCCGGTGTGCTTGTACAGCCCCAGCAGGTACCTGGTATTCTGATGCCGGGCCTGCGTCGCCTGACCGTTCGTGACCTGCTGGCACAAGGGCGCATCACCAGTAACGCGCTGGAATATGTGCGTGAAAATGTGTTTACCAACGCCGCCGCACCGGTTGCTGAAGGCACCCTCAAACCAGAGAGTAATATCACGTTCACCAAAGAAACGGCGAATGTGAAAACCATTGCCCACTGGATCCAGGCATCACGCCAGATTATGGATGACGCCCCGGCGCTGCAGTCCTATATCAATTCCCGCATGATGTACGGTCTCGCGCTGGTGGAAGAGAATCAGATGCTTAACGGTGATGGCACCGGCGACAATCTCCAGGGGTTGAACGTGGTGGCGAACGAATACGAAACCGCACTTAACGCGACCGGGGATACTGGTGCTGATGTTCTGGCGCATGCCATCTACCAGGTGTCGCTAAGTGAGTTCGAAGCCGACGGCATCATTCTCAACCCGGCTGACTGGCATCGCATCGCATTGCTGAAGGACGCCAATGGCAATTACATCCTCGGCGGCCCTCAGGCGTTTGCGTCGAAAGTGCTCTGGGGCCTGCCGGTTGTATCAACCACTGCGCAGACGGCAGGAAAGTTCACCGTTGGTGCATTTGGCCTGGCGTCTCAGGTGTGGGACCGCATGGATGCCACTATCGAGATCAGTAACCAGGATCGCGATAACTTCGTTAAAAACATGCTGACCATTCTGTGCGAAGAGCGTCTGGCGCTGGCGCACTACCGTCCCGCAGCTATCGTCACTGGCGATATTGCGATTTCTTCCGGCGAATAACAGCAGGGCGCGGTCAGAAATGGCCGCGTTTACGATATGAAAATTAAAGCTCTCCGTATGTTCTCACATTACCACCTCGGTACGGTATCTCAGGGCGAGAGCCGGGTGGTGAAGAAAGAGATCGGCGACGCGCTGGTGAAACTGCACCTCGCCGAAGAGGTTGAGCCCGAAAAGGCAAAAACCTCCGATCCTGAAAAGCCTGTAAAAACCAAAGCCGGGGGTAAAGGTGGAAATAAGCGCGGAGCAGATGGCGCTGATAAAGACGCATCTGAGGGTTGATAGTGACGCTGAAGATTCGCTAATCACCGCTTATACATCAGCGGCCGTCGATTATGTTGAGCAGTTCTGCGACGGCGCGCTGGTGGAATCGTTAACGCCGCCGGAGGAAGTGGAAATGCCACCTCGTGAGATCCTGTTTACTCCCGGTATCTGGGCAGCAATGCTTTTGCTGATTGCACACTGGTATGCGAACCGCGAAGCAGCAGCGCAGAACCTCACGGAAATGCCTTTAGGTGTTGAGGCGCTGTTAATACGGCACCGGAGGTGGCACTGATGGCATGTTCCGGGTGCGCCGCCCGTCGAGAGTGGCTTAAAAAGTGGATGAAAATCGCCTATGAACGAGCAACAGGTAAAAAATCTGCTGGCAGCAATGACCGCGCAGACCAACGCAATGAACCGCCTGGCGGAGTCAAATGAAGCCCTGGTCGCTTTACTCTATCAATCCCTCGCTGATGACATCGAAACGACAACGTTAGATTCCCCGGTGCCGACCTACCTAAGCGGAAAGCCCAGGGGGTAGCGATGCAGGCTGGAAAGCTCAATAAACGAATCACGCTTCAGAAGCCTGTTAAAACCCAGAGCCCTGTTACCGGTGCAGTAGTTAGTGGATGGGCTGATGTGGCTGAGCTTTGGGCTAACGTTGCCGATTTGTCAGCCCGTGACTTTGTTGCCGCGCAAGCGGGGCAGAGCGAGGTAACAACGCGGATCACTATCCGCTGGCGTGATGATGTCACGGATAAGCATCGCATTCTTTACCGTGGGCGTGTTTACGACATTCAGGGTGTACTGGAAGATGATAAAAGCGGACGGGAATATCTGACGCTACCCTGCTCGCGAGGTGTTAACGATGGCTGATGGCATTGATTTTAGTATAACCGGGGTCGATTCACTTCTGGGGAAGCTGGACAGTATCAGCGATGATCTGCGCCGCCGTGGTGGTCGGGCAGCACTTCGTAAGGCGGCAAATGTGATTGTCGACAGAGCGAAAACGAATGCTTCCAGGATTGATGACCCATTAACCGGACGCAGCATTACTGCCAACGTGGCGATGCGATGGAACGGTCGCCTCTTCAAAAAAACCGGTAATCTGGGATTTCGGATTGGGGTTCTTCATGGTGCGGTCCTCAAAAAACATCCTGACCTTGGTGAGAATGCGCCGACACCACACTGGCGACTAATTGAGTTCGGTACCGAAAATGTGCGAGCGCAGCCGTTTATGCGCCCGGCGGCAGAAAGCAGTGTTAGTGAGGTGATAAACGTTTTCGCCTCTGAATACGAAAATTCTATTGACCGCGCCATCAGGCGCGCAGCGAAAAAAGGAATGCTTCCGTGATTGCGCCGATCTTTATCGTCTGCGCCGCAAGCCCTTCGGTGGTTGCACTGCTGGGCGGTGACACACTGCGCCTGTATCCGTTCGGCCAGCAGGACGACAACGTGGTCTATCCCTATGTGGTCTGGCAGAACATCACCGGTTCTCCGGAGAACTACCTTGCCCAGCGCCCTGACGCAGACTTTTTCACGCTGCAGGTGGATGCATATGCCGACACAGTGGATGAAGTGATTGCCGTGGCCACGGCGCTGCGGGATGCCATTGAGCCGCACGCGCATATCACGCGCTGGGGCGGACAGGAAAGAGACCCCGAAACAAAACGCTATCGCTATTCGTTCGATGTGGACTGGATAGTCAATCGATAAGAACCTTCCCAACCGGCCTTGAGCCGGTTTTTTTATAACCGGAGATAACAATGTCTGTATTGACGCAAGGTACGCAGCTCTTTGTGCTCGTAAAAGGCGCGGTGAGCGAAGTTGAATGTATCACTGCATTTTCACCCGGCAGCAATCCGGCTGACCAGATTGAAGACACCTGTCTTTCTGAACGCTTTGATCGCAGCTATAAGCGTGGTCTTCGAACGCCTGGCACAGCATCACTGACGCTTAACGCTGATCCTAAAAATACCAGCCACATCATGCTCTACAACCTGTCCATTTCGGACGACGAAGAGGATCAGGACCTGACGTTCGCGATTGGATGGTCAGACGGAAACGCATCGCCAACTGCTGCTGAAGATGGTGCATCCGGTGCAGTCGATGGCCTGGTGCTACCTGACAGCCGCACATGGTTCGTATTCAAAGGCTATGTGTCCGACTTCCCGTTTGATTTTGCAGCAAACACGGTTGTTTCTACTTCTGCATCTGTCCAGCGCTCCGGCTCTGCTGTATGGGTGCCAAAAGTCGTGACCCCATAAAATCAGGGCGGCAACGCCCTTATTAATCAGGATTAATAATGAAATTAACACTTGATGCACTCAAGGAGTCCGGCGCGTTTACCGGTCGCCCGGTTGAGAAAGAAATCACCTGGACTCAGGGCGATAAAAAAATCACCGCGACCGTGTATGTTCGCCCGATGGGTTATCACACAGCAACGTCCGATGTGCTGGCTTTTGGGGGTAAGGTCGATGGTGTGGCAGGGCGTATCGCCGCATCCATCTGCGATGAACAGGGTAAACCCATCTTCACCCCGGCTGACATTACTGGTGAGGCCGATCCTGAACGTGGTGCACTGGATGGCGGCCTGACGGTTGCGCTACTGTTGGCTATTCAGGAAGTTAACGATCTGGGAAAGACTTCGAGCTCAGCGCCGAAGACGAATTCTGGTGCGAGCTCGTCCTCAACGGAATCGGAGGTAAAACGATCGCCGAAGCGCGTGAGTCGCTCTCATTCAAAGAGTCCCAGCTCTGGGCAAAATACCGGGAAAGATATGGAAGCCTGAACCCGATGATGCGGGTTGAGTGGGGGGCTGGGCTGGTGGCCAGCATGATAGCCAACGTCAACATAGACCCCAAGCATCCACCATTCACTCCCACCGATTTCACACTGCACTTCACCAAAGTCAAAGCTGCAAATGAGCCTATCTCGTTAGAGGAGGCCAGAGCCAGCTGGACCTAACACCGCCAACGGAGAGTTTATGGCTTCCAAATCACTGGGCACGCTGACGATCGACCTGATCGCCAAGGTGGGCGGTTTTATCTCCGGCCTCTCACAGGCTGAGCGAGCTTCACAAAAATGGCGTAAGCAGGTAAAGGAGGATGCCGCTGCTGCTGCAGTTGCCATGACCGGATTTGCAACAGCCGTCGGTGCCGCCGCCGTCGGAGCCGGGGTGGCTGGGTATAACCTGCTCAAAACCACTTCACGCCAGATAACCGAGTCTGACCGCTGGGCAAAATCACTCAACATGTCCACGCAGTCTCTGTTGGCCTGGCAATATGCTGCAGAAAAAGCAGGTGTATCCGGGGATCAGATGGCTGACATCTTTAAAGATGTCGGAGATAAAATCGGCGATGCTGTTCTTAATAAATCTGGTGAGGCAGTCGGCGCCCTGGACTCTCTTGGGTTGTCGGCTAAGAAACTGGCCGGAGAATCTCCCGATAAACAACTGCTGGCTATAAGTGACGCACTGGAGAAAGTTAAGTCCAACGCCGAGAAGACCACCATCCTCGAAAGCCTGGGCAATGACCTGTCGAAGCTGCTGCCGCTTCTGGACAATGGCAGTGAAAAACTGCGTCAGTACATGGATGCTGCGAAAAAATTTGGCGTGGCGCCCGATGACGCAGATATCGAAAAGCTGGTTAAAGTTAACGCCCTGTTTGAGGATATGGAGACGCAGGTCAACGGCGTCAAAATTGAACTTGCGACGGGACTTGCCAGCGTAGATTTGAGTGCACTTCAGAAATCCATTGGAGATATGGGGGATGTATTTAAAGACCCGGCTGTTATTCAGGGGCTGACTGATCTTGTTGGTGGGGTGGTAGACCTGGCCACCTGGCTGGTAAAGGTGGGGGCCGAAGCCGGAAAGCTGATAGACCAGTACAAAGGCGGCAAATCGGTAGGTTTGAATGCCTCAATTCCCGAAATTGAACGTCGCATCAAGAACCTGAATGCCGATCTCGATGATAAAGGTGTGCTGGCGAGTTTCAACAGAATTGGGATGGATGTGTCAGGTAAACAGGCCGAAAGGGCTGAGCTCCAGAAGCGTCTGGCCTTTTTGAAAAACTCCCAGTCCACGCTTCCGGAAATAAAACTACCCGAGCCAGTCAAAACAAATTATAGCCTTGGCGCCGGGGAGACAAACGGTAAGCCGCAAAAAAATACCTCTGGTCAGAAACTGGATTCAGCATTTAAAAGCGCTGAGCGCAGTTACATGCGCCAGATTGAACTGATCGATACCACCGGCAAAAAAACTGCTGTGGTGACCGAGCAGCAAAAACTGCAGTTCGATATAGCTGACGGCAAGCTGCAGGGGCTTAACGAAACGCAGAAAAAGCGACTTGCGTCTCTGGCTCAGGAAGTTGATCGCCTGAATGCCGTCAAAAAAGCTAATGAAGAAAACGCGAAGGTAGCTGCGTTCGTCGCGGGTCTGCAGGCCCAGAACAATAATGCACGTGCGGACTTAAGCGTGGACACGCAGGGGGCTGGTCTCGGCAATAAACAACGCGAGAGGCTGAGAGAGCGACTGAGTATTGAACGCAGCTACCTCGATCAGCAGCGTGACCTGCAAAAGCAGTATCAGTCCGGTGATATAAGCCAGACGGTTTATGACCGGGAAACTCAGGCCCTGAAGGATGCGCAGTCTGAAAGGCTCGAAGTTCAGGAGGATTACTACCAGAAAGTCGATGCGCTACAGGCTGACTGGGTAACCGGCGCCCGGGACGGACTTGCCGACTGGGTGGATGATTCCACGAACTATGCAATGCAGGCGGCCGACGTCATGAAAACGGCACTCTCAGGGATCAGCAGCAACATTGTCGAGATGCTCAACGGCAATAAAGCGAGCTGGAAAGACTGGGGTATCAGCGTTCTGAAAATCATCGAACAGGTGATGGTAAATATGATGATCGCGAACGCGGTCAGCTCCATCGGCTCTTTGTTTGCTGGCGCATCTACTGGAGGTACCACGCCATCCGGCGCTTATAACAATGCAGCCGCAAATCTCGATCTCAACGCCAAAGGCGGCGTTTACTCTTCAGCCGATCTCAGTCAGTACAGTAACTCTGTCGTCAGTTCACCGACGTTGTTTGCGTTTGCAAAAGGTGCCGGCCTGATGGGAGAGGCGGGGCCTGAAGCCATTATGCCTCTTACCCGCGCGTCTGATGGTTCACTCGGTGTCCGCGCCGTGGGAAATGGCGGCGTCACGCCAGGTAGTGGAGGGGCACCACAGGTATATATCACCATTGATGGCAACGGAAATACGGCCACTCAAGCGACATCTGGCTATGAACAATTCGCGAAAGATGTGGGTTCTTATACAGATAGGCGTTACAGGGATCTAATAATGAGAGATTTAGCGCCGGGCGGTGCGATCTGGAACCTTGCAAAAGGAGGCCGCTGATGGCTCTTGAAACATTCAGCTGGTGCCCACGCATCAACGCGGAGCAGGAGGTAACGTTTCGCCGGCGGTCCGCAAAATTTGGTGACGGATATGAACAGGTGGCCGGTGACGGCTTAAATCCGCGTTCACAAAAGTGGAATCTACAGTTTACCGGTACCGAAGCGTATATCGGGGCCATTAAAAACTTCCTCGATCGTCACCAGGGCACAAAGTCTTTTCAGTGGCACCCACCGCTTGAGCCGCTGGGGTTGTATCGCTGTGATACTTACACTCCGTCGCCGCTTGGTGCTGGGCTCTTCAACCTTTCAGCAACTTTTGAACAGGCCTATAAACCATGAGTCTTAACGCAGATTATCAGAAGCTTGAGCCTGGCGATGAGGTCAGGCTTTTCGAAGTAGATGGCACTGCATTTGGTACAGGTGAGGTGTTACGTTTCCACAGCTACAGCCTCGCACATACTGAAGCAGAAATAACGGCGGCCGGAGGTGATGAAAACAAGCTTCCGGCCAAATCAATCTGGTGGCAGGGCGAAGAATATAAAGCGTGGCCATGCCAGATTGAGGGGATCGAGGCTTCTACTTCGGGAAGTAGTGCGCAGCCAAAACTTTCGGTTGCTAACCTCGACAGCTCGATCACCGCTCTTTGCCTGGCTTACGACGATATGCTGCAGGCGAAGGTGACGATACATGACACCCTTGGTAAGTATCTCGATGCGAGAAACTTCACCGGAGGCAATCCGACAGCCGATCCGACCCAGGAGAAGCTGAAGGTTTTCTACATCGATGCAAAGAGTAGCGAAACTAACGAGGTGGTTGAGTTCACGCTGTCCAGCCCGATGGACCTGCAGGGGCTAATGATACCGACGCGACAGCTTCATTCCCTGTGTACCTGGTGCATCCGGAATAAATATCGTACCGGCGACGGCTGCGACTATGCCGGCACCCGCTATTTCGACAAAAACAACAACCCGGTCAGCGATCCGTCGCTGGATGAATGCAACGGCACGCTAACGGCCTGCAAACTCAGATTCGGCGAAAATAACGAACTCTCGTTTGGTGGCTTCCCGGGCACATCTTTGATCAGGAGCTGATATGCGTCAGAAAACCATCGATACGATTATGGCGCATGCTGCAGCTGAATATCCTCGCGAGTGTTGCGGTGTGGTAGCGCAGAAAAGCCGTGTTGAACGCTATTTCCCGTGCCGGAATCTTGCCGTAGTGCCGGAGGACAATTTTGTCCTTTGCCCCGAAGACTATGCAATTGCTGAGGACTGGGGAACGGTGATCGCCATCGTTCACAGTCACCCTGACGCCACAACGCAACCGAGCGAACTGGATAAAGCGCAATGCGACGCAACGCTTTTACCCTGGCACATCGTGAGTTGGCCTGAGGGGGATTTGCGCACCATCCAGCCGCGTGGGGAACTGCCGCTGCTGGAGCGTCCGTTTGTGCTTGGTCACTTCGACTGCTGGGGGCTGGTTATGAGTTATTTCCGGCAAACTCACGGCATTGAATTGCACGATTATCGTGTGGATTATCCCTGGTGGGAAAACGACTATCCGGACAACTTCTATCAGGATTGCTGGTATGAGTGCGGATTCCGTGAATTCGACGGGCCACCGAAACCAGGCGATATGGTGATCATGCAGGTCCAGGCTGAAAAGTGGAACCACGCGGGAATTTTGCTGGAGGGCAATATGCTGCTGCATCACCTGTACGGACACCTAAGCCAGCGCGTGCCGTATGGTGGCTACTGGCAGGAAAGGACGATGAAGGTTCTACGTTACAAATCTCTGTGCTAACCTTTTGTAAAACCAAAGGGGATAGGGATATGAAAAGAATTTTAGTTTTTACCTCCATCTTAATGGTTGCCGGTTGTGCAACTAAGCCGGTGACAAATGAACAAGCACAGGATGTTCCTGCAAAACAGGTTATCAGCAATACACTGCTAGTTAAAAAAGAAGGGACTGGCAAGGTAATAATCAAACGAGACTCTGGTTTTATGGGCAGCGCCTGCATGACCCGAGTTTATGTTGATGGCAAGGAGGTCGCAGACTTAGACACAGCTCAAAAGGTAACGGTCTATCCCAAAATTGGAGATCATATCTTTAGCGCTTGGCCCAAAGGTATGTGTGGCGGAGGCATGAGCGAACAGTCGGGTAAGGTGACAGATACTGGAGTATTGATGTTTAGAGTTGGTTACGGAACCAACGGTGATTTTGGTATCTACCCTACAGCATTTTGAATGCAGCAATTATATATAACCTCGCTCAGGCGGGGTTTTTTATTATTAAGAGGTTTATATGTCTGAAGTAATGACTCGAATTGAGCTCGGCGGCGAACCCGGTAAAATATTTGGTAAAACTCATTGGCGACTTATCAGTAAAGTTTCTGAAGCAGGTGTAGCACTCGCAAAAACAATCACCGGGTTTGAAAGTTATATGGTAAACAGCAAGCGCCGCGGACTAACCTTTGCCATTTTTAAAGGAAAGAAAAACATAGGAGTTGATGACCTAGGTTTTCCGGTAACTGGTGAAGTGGTCAGGATTGTACCGGTTATCATCGGAAGCAAAAAGGCTGGTTTACTTCAGACAATATTGGGTGCTGTTATTGTTGCAGTAGGTGCCATTGCTACATTTGGTTTTGCCCAGGCTTGGGGTGTAAATGTAATGATGGCTGGTGGAGCTATGATGGCGGGTGGCGTCGTCCAGATGTTATCTCCTCAACCAACCGGATTAGCCAGCAAACAAAGTGCTGATAACCGTGCATCCTACGCATTCGGTGGAGTAACCAACACAGCAGCGCAGGGTTATCCCGTCCCTCTGGGATATGGTAAGCGTCGAATCGGCGGGGCAATTATTTCTGCCGGAATTTATGTCGAAGATCAGCAGTAGATAACTAACCTTTTTTTCTGGCCACCTTCTGGTGGCTTTTTTTATGGGCGCAATATGGCTACAGAAAAAGTGTTAAAGGGCCGCAAGGGCGGCAGCTCAAGTTCCCGAACCCCTACCGAACAGCCTGATGATCTGCAATCTGTAGCGAAGGCAAAAATCCTCGTTGCGCTTGGTGAAGGGGAGTTTGCAGGGCAGCTAACCGGCAAAGATATCTACCTGGACGGAACGGCACTGGAGAATGCTGACGGCTCCCAAAACTTCAGCGGCGTAACGTGGGAGTTTCGCGCGGGAACGCAGGCGCAAAAATATATTCAGGGTATTCCCGGTACCGAAAACGAAATCAGCGTGGGAACTGAGGTATCAAGCGCTACAGCCTGGACGCGCATGTTTACCAATACGCAGCTTTCAGCAGTTCGCCTGCGCCTGAAATGGCCATCGCTTTTCAAACAAGAGGACGACGGTGATCTGGTCGGTTACTCGGTTAATTATGCGATTGACCTGCAGACGGACGGAGGGATATGGCAGACGGTACTCAATACCAGCGTGACCGGAAAAACGACGTCTGGTTATGAGCGCAGCCACCGTATCGATTTACCGCAGGCTGGAAACACTTGGACAATACGCCTGCGTAAGATTACCGCTGACGCCAACAGCGCGAAGATCGGCGACACGATGACGCTGCAGAGCTTCACTGAGGTTATTGACGCCAAGTTACGATATACAAACACAGCGTTACTCTACATCGAATTCGATTCAAGCCAGTTTAACGGCTCTATCCCGCAGATCTCCTGCGAACCCAAAATGCGCGTGATCCGCGTTCCAGATAACTACAACCCTGAAACCCGCACTTATAGCGGTACATGGACCGGTGCGTTTAAGTGGGCATGGACGGATAACCCAGCGTGGATTTTTTACGATCTGGTTGTTTCTGACCGCTTTGGTCTGGGCCACCGACTCACTGCGGCGAACATCGATAAGTGGACGCTGTACCAGGTGGCCCAGTATTGCGATCAGATGGTACCAGACGGCAAAGGTGGCAACGGGACCGAACCACGTTATACCTGCAACGTGTACATTCAGGACCGGAACGACGCCTACACAGTCCTGCGTGATTTTGCCGCTATCTTCCGTGGCATGACCTACTGGGGCGGGGATCAGATTGTTGCGCTTGCCGATATGCCGAGAGATGTGGATTACAGCTACACGCGCGCTAACGTTATTGGCGGTCGCTTCACCTATTCGAGCAGCACCACGAAAAGCCGCTACACCACAGCGCTGGTTTCATGGTCAGACCCTGGGAACGCTTATGCCGACGCGATGGAGCCGGTATTTGAGCAGGCGCTGGTGGCGCGGTACGGCTTCAATCAGCTGGAAATGACAGCCATCGGCTGCACCAGACAGTCAGAGGCGAACCGAAAGGGGCGCTGGGGTATTCTCACCAACAACAAGGATCGCGTTGTTTCGTTTGATGTCGGGCTGGACGGAAACATTCCGCAGCCGGGCTACATCATCGCCGTGGCAGACGAGCTGCTTTCCGGAAAGGTTATGGGCGGACGCATCAGCGCCGTTAACGGTCGCGTTATCAAACTTGACCGCGTAGCAGATGCAGCAGCAGGTGATCGCCTTATTCTCAACCTTCCCTCCGGTGCGTCGCAGAGCAGGACCATTCAGGCCGTGAACGGTGAATCAGTCACGGTCACCACGGCATACAGTGAGACGCCTCAGGCCGAAGCTGTTTGGGTGGTTGAATCGGACGAGCTCTACGCGCAGCAGTATCGTGTTGTCAGCGTCTCCGACAACGGGGATGGCACTTTCTCAATCACCGGCGCTTCCCACGATCCGGATAAATATGCCCGTATTGATACCGGAGCCATCATTGACCAGCGGCCGGTGAGTGTGATCCCGCCGGGTAATCAGTCGCCGCCAGCCAACATCGTGATCAGTTCGTTTTCAGTGGTTCAGCAGAATATCAGCGTCGAAACCATGCGGGTGAGCTGGGACCAGGCGCAGAACGCTATAGCCTATGAGGCACAGTGGCGCCGTAATGATGGTAACTGGGTAAACGTGCCGCGCAGCTCCACCACGTCATTCGATGTTCCGGGCATTTACGCAGGGCGCTACCTCGTGCGTGTGCGTGCCATTAATGCCGCTGAAATTTCCTCTGGCTGGGGCTATTCCGAAGAGAAAACGCTGACGGGCAAGGTGGGAAATCCACCGAAACCTGTCGGCTTTGCGACAACGCCGATCAACTGGGGGATTCGTCTGAGCTGGGGATTTCCGGCTAACACCGGGGACACACTGAAAACGGAAATTCAGTACACCGCGAACAGTGATTTCTCTAATCCTCTTTTGCTGTCGGATGTGCCTTATCCGTCTGCCGAATACACCCAACTGGGGCTGAAGGCGGGGCAGGAATTCTGGTACCGCGCGCAGCTGGTAGACAGAACGGGTAATGAATCCGGTTGGACCAACTGGGTTCGTGGTGAATCCAACGCGAATGCTGACGACTACCTGGGCGATATTGCTGATGATTTCCTGACGTCTGCCGACGGTGATCGCCTGACAAGCGACATTGATACCAATCTCGAAGCTGCATTGCAGAACGCGCTGGCCAACCATGGAACCGTAGAGCACCAGTGGGCGCAGTACGGCGAGGTGCGCGCGGATATTCTGGTGGTTAAAACGACCATTGCACAGGTCGATAAGGCCATGGCTGAAATGTCGACGCAGGTGCAAGCGCAGTTCAATAATGTAACTGCCGCACTGGAGGACAAGCTTACTGCCGTGGTTGATGCTACCGGAGCCTCTGCGATTTACACCCTCAAAACTGGGGTCCGGATTAACGGTGTGATGTATAACGCCGGAATGTCCATTGCGGTGCTGGCCGAAGCGGGTAAGCCGGTAGT
>NZ_SZWZ01000003.1:0-16509 GCF_005281025.1 Citrobacter sp. wls714
ATCAGTAGTTTTCACACAGCCTGGGCACAGAGCGGACGTACTGGGTGAGTCGGACGCCCGCATAACGTTAACAGGCGTCCAATATTTTTAAGTGGGCCGATTACTTAACCCGCTTCCCCGTTTTGTCAATGACCTTCTCGCCATCCTCTTTGGTAAACGTTCCTTTCTGACCTTCCGGCAGAATATCCAACACTATTTCTGAAGGGCGACAAAGACGAGTGCCGAGCGGCGTAACGACTACCGGCCGATTAATCAGGATCGGATGTTGAAGCATGAAATCAATCAACTGCTCATCACTAAATTTCTCTTCATCAAGACCCAGGTGTTCGTAAGGCTCAACATTCTTACGCAGTAATGCACGCACCGTAATTCCCATTTCTGAAATAAGTTTAATCAGCTCATCACGGGTCGGTGGCGTATCGAGATAATAAATTATCGTCGGTTCGTTGCCGCTGTTACGGATCATCTCCAGCGTGTTACGAGAAGTGCCGCAGGCAGGGTTGTGATAGATGGTAATGTTGCTCATATCTGTATCTCATTACAAAGTGAGGGAGAGCCGCAACGCCAGCGCGGCCAAAGTGACAAACAGCACGGGCAGAGTCATGATAATGCCGGTGCGGAAGTAATATCCCCAGGTAATCATTATATTTTTCTGAGCAAGCACATGCAGCCAAAGCAGGGTTGCCAGACTGCCAATGGGAGTGATTTTCGGACCTAAATCGCAGCCAATCACATTGGCATAAATCATTGCCTCTTTGACGATGCCTGTCGCCGTACTCCCGTCAATCGACAGCGCGCCAATCAGTACCGTCGGCATATTATTCATCACCGATGACAGGAACGCGGTCAGGAAACCGGTGCCGAACGTTGCTGCCCATAGCCCCTTTTCTGCCAGCAGGTTCAGCACGTCAGACAGATACTCCGTGAGCCCTGCATTGCGCAGGCCATAGACTACCAGGTACATGCCCAGCGAAAAAATAACGATCTGCCATGGCGCACCGCGCAGGACTTTTCCGGTGTTGATGGCATGACCTCTTTTCGCCACTATAAACAGTACTGCTGCGCCAGTAGCCGCTATCGCACTGACCGGGATCCCCAGAGGCTCCAGCACAAAGAAACCGACAAGCAGCAATAACAGGACAATCCAGCCCGCCTTGAACGTTGCCGGATCCTTTATCACACTGGCGGGCGTCTTCAGCAGAGAAACGTCATACTTCGCCGGAATGTCCCTGCGGAAGAAGAGATGAAGCATGACCAGCGTGGCCGCAATCGCTGCCACATCTACGGGGATCATAACGGAGGCATACTGCGTAAAGCCCAGACCGAAAAAGTCCGCCGAGACGATGTTCACCAGGTTAGAAACAATGAGCGGCAGGCTGGCCGTATCTGCAATAAATCCTGCGGCCATAACAAAGGCCAATGTCGTGCCCTGGCTGAATCCCAGTGCGAGCAGCATCGCAATTACAATCGGCGTCAGGATCAGTGCAGCGCCGTCATTGGCAAACAACGCAGCAACAGCGGCCCCAAGCAAGACTATCCACGTAAACAAAAGGCGGCCACGTCCATTACCCCAGCGGGAGACGTGCAGTGCGGCCCATTCAAAGAAACCGGACTCATCGAGCAGCAGACTGATGATGATGACCGCAATAAATGCCGCTGTCGCGTTCCAGACGATATTCCAGACAACGGGAATATCAGCGATATGAATGACTCCGGTTCCCAGCGCCAACGCAGCTCCGATACTCGCGCTCCAGCCAATACTCAGGCCTCTGGGCTGCCAGATCACCAGTACCAGCGTCAGTAAAAATATACTCCCTGCCAAAAACATTTCAAACCCCATTATATATGATTATGTGAATATGTTTTCCTTCCTCAGCAAGAGGTGCAGGCCGACTTTGCCAACCATTCCCGCACATCTTCCCGAAGGCACTGCCAGGACGTCGTGATTGTCTCAGCGGCCCACGCAGGAATATGAGGTGACAGACGATAGTGAATCCATTTGCCTTCCCGACGATCCAGAACTAGCCCAGACTCGCGAAGGATAGCCATATGGCGTGATATTTTTGGCTGTGATTCGGCGGTAGCTGCACAGATATCGCACACGCACAGTTCTCCGGACTCCCGCAGAAGCATGACAATGGCGAGCCGTGTTTCATCCGACAGGATTTTGAAAAGCTGAACAGGTTGTAGCATTTTCCTCTCCGTTCCTTTTAGATAACACATATGGTAAATCATATATATTAATTTTGAAATCATCTGCGCTCTCTGGAGGAGAAAAATAATTGACACTTAAAAAATAGTCTCAGCTTCTATCTCCCCCTTCCAACATCGTGAGCCATATCAGGAAGGCGTTAGATCGATAGTGGTAGCATTACCGCGGTTTGTAATTTTCTGATTACATGGAGAAATGATGGAACTGCTTTTATTGAGTAACTCGACGCTGCCGGGCAAAGGCTGGATGGAACATGCGCTGCCGCTGATCGCAGAGCAACTGAACGGTCGCCGCACTGCGGTGTTTATTCCATTTGCCGGCGTGACGCAAACCTGGGATGAGTACACGGCGAAAACGGCAGCCATCTTTGCGCCAATGGGCGTTAACGTTACTGGCATTCATACCGTTGCCGATCCGATTGCAGCCATTGAAAACGCCGAACTGGTGATTGTCGGCGGGGGTAACACCTTCCAGTTGCTGAAAGAGAGCCGCGAGCGCGGCCTGCTGGCGCCGATTGTCGATGTCGTCAAACGCGGTGCGCTGTACATCGGCTGGAGCGCGGGTTCCAACCTTGCCTGCCAGACCATCCGCACCACCAACGACATGCCGATTGTCGATCCAAAAGGCTTTGATGCGCTGGGTCTTTTCCCGCTGCAGATTAACCCGCACTTCACCAACGCGCTGCCGGAAGGCCATAAAGGCGAAACGCGTGAACAGCGTATTCGCGAGCTGTTGGTTGTGGCACCGGAACTGACGGTGATTGGTCTGCCGGAAGGGAACTGGATCAAAGTGAGCAACGGTCAATCCGTGCTTGGCGGCCCAAACACCACCTATATCTTTAAAGCGGGCGAAGAAGCGGTTTCCGTTGAGGCGGGTCACTGCTTTTAGTTGGTTTGTTGTCTGATGCCGGATGGTGGCTTCGCCTTATCCGGCATCAAAGTAGACGACAACATTGACGGTTATCCGTAGGCCCGGTAAGCATCAGCGCCACCGGGCAACATTTCACCTGTCCTCGTTAGTACTCGCGCTCGTCGTCTTCATCCGGCTGTTCCAGCACACTGTAAGCCACAGAGCAAAATAGCGAGTTCAGACGCTGCATATCACCCAGCAACGCCAGGTGCAGGGAACTGGTCTCAATGCTCTGCACGTTCTGCTGATGCAGACGATCCACGTGCGCATGCGAATAACGACGGTTAAGGATGCGGAAACGGTGCTTGCTGCGGCGCAGACGACGGGCGCTGGTCACGTCGCCAGAGAAGAATACCGACATCGCCAGTTGCAGATTACTGAGCAGTTGATCGTACAGTGCATCAAGTTCTTTCAGCCCTTCGACAGAGAATGCCCGACGCGCTGCCAGCGACTTGTCGGCAATCTCGCTGCCCATACGCTCAACAATATCCGAAGCCTGTTCAAGGTTGAGCGACATTTCGATAATCTCAGCCCAACGGCGCGACTCTTCTTCTGCCAGTTCATCCTTTGGCATCCTCGCCAGATAGAGCTTAATCGCCGTGTACAGTACGTTGATATCGTCCGCCATCCTGCGCAACTCTTTCTCTTCACGCGGCTCGCCGTGCATCACCTTCTTTAGCCCGTCCATCATCTGCTCCATCGCATCGCCAATACGCAGGGCTTCACGGGCGGCATTGGCCAGGGCCAGAGTTGGGGTATCCAGTGCGCTGATGTCCAGATGCTTAGGCTTCAGGTGGGCGTCCAGTTCCGGCTCATCACGGATAATACGTTTACAAAAACGTGCCATCGGTTCGGCGAACGGCACCATAGCTATGCAACGTACCAGGTTGTAGAAGACATGGAAATAAATGACCAGCTCAGATTTCGGCAGCGGCAGTTCATCCATAAGATTCGCCAACGGATGAACAAACGGCAGGATAATCAGACTCCCCACCAGCTTAAACAGCAGGCTGCCAAGCGCCACGCGACGGGCAGCTGCATTAGCCGCGCTATTGTTGAGCATCGCCAGCAGGCCGGAGCCAAGGTTGGCGCCAATCACCAGGCACAACGCCACCGGGAACGAGATAATGCTGGCAGCGGTCAGGGTTGCCGTCAGCAAAACCGCCGCCAGGCTGGAGTAGCTGATAACCGCAAACATGGCGCCAATCAGCGCATCCAGCATAATATCGCCGGTCAGCGAGGCGAAGATAACCAGTACGCCGTTAGCCTGGGTTATCGGCGTGACCGCCTGCACAATCAGCTCCAGCGCCAGTAAAATCAACCCCAGCCCGATGCCAACCCGCCCCAGTTGCCCCACGCGGGACTGCTTACGCCCGAGAAAAAAGATCACGCCGATGAAAATCAGCAGTGGCGATAGCCATGAGAGATCGAAAGTCAGGATACGCGCCATCAGCGCGGTCCCCACGTCGGCGCCCAGCACAATGACCAGCGCCGGGGTAAGCGCCACGAGATCCTGGGCGACAAATGAGGTCACCAGCATGGTGGTGGCGTTGCTGCTTTGTACCAGCGCCGTCACGCCGATACCCGCACAAAAGGCGAGCGGCTTCTTTTCAACGCTACGGCTGAGTACGGTACGCAAACGGGCGCCAAAGACGCGCATCACGCCGGTACGCACAATATGTGTGCCCCAAACCAGCATAGAGACAGCAGAAAGCAGGTGTAACAGAGTTAGCACGGAATCAGGTTCTCCTTATCGTTATATGTTCCTGAAGTTCATCGCAATGACATACCGCCTGAGGACGCTACGCTTATCAGGCCTACAAAAATGAGCCATCCGGCAAGCAGTGCCGATGAACGTTCTTTCAGTATAAGGGTTTAAACGTAAGAAAGAGACAGGGCACTCATTGAGTGCCCTGTTTGTTGTAAAGAAAGATGACAGTTTTGTGAATCAGTCAGCGTCGTAGCCGAGGTTTGGCGCTAACCAACGTTCAACTTCCGCCACGCTCATGCCTTTACGGAAGGCGTAATCTTCAACCTGATCGCGCTGAATTTGCGCCACGGCGTAATACTTGCTGTCAGGATGACTGAAATACCAGCCGGAAACCGAGGCGCCAGGCCACATGGCGAAGGATTCGGTGAGCTTCATCCCGGTATGTGCTTCGACGTCCAGCAGCTCCCAGATGGTGGCCTTTTCGGTATGTTCCGGGCACGCCGGGTAGCCCGGTGCCGGACGAATGCCCTGGTAGTTTTCGCGGATCAGCTCTTCGTTACTGAGGTTCTCGTTCGCCGCATAGCCCCAGTAGACTTTACGCACGCGCTCATGCAGATATTCCGCGAACGCTTCCGCCAGACGGTCAGCGATGGCTTTCACCATGATCTTGTTGTAGTCGTCATGCTGCGCTTCGAAGGCGTCTGCCAGCGCATCCTCCTCCAGACCGCCGGTCACCGCGAAAGCACCGATGTAATCCGCTTTGCCGCTCAGTTTCGGCGCGACAAAGTCAGAGAGGCAGTAGTTGGCGAAGCCGACTTTTTCCGTCTGCTGGCGCAGGTGATGACTCACGCTGATAACGTGCGTACGCGTCTCGTCACGGTAAATCTCGATATCGTCACCCACGCGGTTAGCCGGGAACAACCCCACCACGCCGCGCGGGTTCAGGGTCTTCTCAGCGCTGAGTTTATCCAGCATGTCGTTGGCGTCTTTGAACAGGCGTTTCGCCTCTTCGCCCACCACTTCATCTTCGAGGATGCGCGGATACTTCCCGGCCAGCGACCAGGTCATAAAGAACGGCGTCCAGTCGATGTAATTGCGCAGCGTTTCGATGCTGGCCTCGACTTCCTGCACGCCTAAACGATGCGCGACCGGCGGCGTGTAGCTTTCCCAGTCGAAGGCAAGATCGTTATCACGTGCGGCCTGTAACGTTACCGGCGGCGTGCGAGGTTTCTTACGCGCATGCTGGATGCGCACGGTTTCGTACTCTTTACGGGTACGGGCGACAAAGTCATCGCGCTGGGTGTCGGAGAGCAGCGCGGCGACTACGCCGACGGTCCGCGAGGCGTTCTGCACATAAACCGTCGGGCCGCTGTAGTTCTGCTCAATTTTCACCGCAGTGTGCGCTTTTGAGGTGGTCGCGCCGCCAATCAGCAATGGGATGGTGAAGCCCTGACGCTCCATCTCTTTCGCCACGTTGACCATTTCGTCCAGCGACGGGGTGATAAGCCCGGAAAGGCCAATCAGATCGGCATTCACTTCACGCGCCGTTCTGAGGATTTTCTCCGCGGGCACCATCACGCCAAGATCGACGATTTCGTAGTTGTTACACTGCAGCACCACGCCGACGATGTTCTTGCCAATGTCGTGCACATCGCCCTTCACGGTGGCGATGACCATCTTGCCGTTGCTGGAGCCTTTCTCTTTACTGGCTTCGATATACGGTTCGAGGTAAGCCACTGCCTGCTTCATCACGCGGGCGGATTTCACCACCTGCGGCAGGAACATTTTGCCCTCGCCGAACAGGTCGCCGACCACGTTCATGCCGTCCATCAGCGGCCCTTCGATCACCTCAATCGGGCGTTCGGCCTGCTGGCGCGCTTCTTCTGTGTCGAGCTCGATAAATTCGGTAATGCCTTTCACCAGCGAGTATTCAAGGCGCTTTTTCACGTCCCAACTACGCCACTCCGCCATCTGGGCGTTCGCGGTGTCGTCGGTTTTACTGCCGCGATATTTCTCCGCCAGCTCCAGCAGACGCTCGGTACCATCTTCACGTCGGTTGAGGATCACATCCTCGACCGCGTCGCGCAGCTCGGCGGGCAGGTCGTCATAGATAGCCAGCTGTCCGGCGTTGACGATGCCCATGTCCATCCCATTGCGAATCGCATAGTAGAGGAATACCGCGTGGATAGCTTCACGTACCGGGTCGTTGCCGCGGAACGAGAAGGAAACGTTAGACACGCCGCCGGAAATCAGCGCGTGCGGCAGCTCGCGTTTGATGTCCTCACAGGCGCCGATAAAGTCCTGCGCGTAGTTGTTGTGCTCTTCAATACCGGTGGCGACGGCGAAAATATTCGGGTCGAAGATGATGTCTTCCGGCGGAAAACCCACCTCTTCGGTGAGAATTTTGTACGCCCGGCGGCAAATCTCGATTTTACGCGCGCGGGTATCGGCCTGGCCCTGCTCGTCAAAAGCCATCACCACCACCGCAGCACCGTAGCGACGCAGCAGCTTCGCGTGATGGATAAAGGTCTCCACCCCCTCTTTCATCGAGATGGAGTTAACGATGCCTTTACCCTGAATGCACTTCAGCCCTTTTTCGATGACTTCCCATTTGGAGGAGTCGATCATAATTGGCACGCGGGCAATGTCCGGCTCGCCAGCAATCAGGTTGAGGAAGCGCACCATCGCCGCTTCGGCGTCGAGCATCCCCTCATCCATGTTGATGTCGATAATCTGCGCGCCGCTTTCCACCTGCTGGCGGGCGACGTCCAGCGCTTCGCTGTATTTCTCTTCTTTGATCAGACGCTTAAATTTCGCTGAGCCGGTGACGTTGGTACGTTCGCCGACGTTAACAAACAGGCTATCGTCGCCAATGTTCAGCGGTTCAAGGCCGGACAGCCGGCAGGCCACCGGGATTTCAGGCAACTTGCGCGGCGGTAAACCTTCTACCGCCCGGCTCATCGCGGCGATATGTTCCGGCGTGGTGCCGCAACAGCCGCCAACCACATTGAGGAAACCGGCCTCGGCCCATTCGCGAATCTGTGTCGCCATGGTGTCGGCGTCGAGGTCGTACTCGCCGAAGGCGTTCGGCAGCCCGGCGTTCGGGTGCGCGGTAACGTAGCATTCGGCAATCCGTGACAGCTCCTGCACGTACTGGCGCAGTTCATCCGGGCCTAAGGCGCAGTTCAGACCGAAGGTCAGCGCATCGGCGTGGCGCAATGAGTTATAGAACGCTTCGGTGGTCTGCCCGGAAAGCGTACGCCCGGAGGCGTCGGTAATGGTGCCGGAAAGCATTATCGGCAGCTCAATGCCCAGCGCTTCGAACTCGGTTTTTACCGCGAAAATAGCGGCTTTAGCATTGAGGGTATCGAAGACGGTTTCAATCAGAATCAGGTCACTGCCGCCTTCCACCAGCGCTTTGGTGGATTCGCGATAGGCAGCCACCAGCTGGTCAAAGGTAATGTTGCGGTATGCCGGGTCGTTGACGTCGGGTGAGATAGAGGCCGTACGGTTGGTTGGACCAAGCACGCCCGCGACATAGCGCGGTTTTTCCGGCGTGCGTGCCGTCCACTCATCTGCGCAAGCGCGCGCCAGTTTAGCTGCCGCAAAGTTGATTTCCGCCGACAGGGATTCCATCTGGTAATCCGCCATGGCGATAGTCGTGGAGTTAAAGGTGTTGGTTTCGATGATATCCGCGCCCGCCTCAAAGTAGGCGTTATGGATCGCGGCAATCACCTCCGGCTTGCTGAGCACCAGCAGGTCGTTGTTGCCCTTCAGGTCGCAGGGCCAGTCGGCGAAGCGCTCGCCGCGGAAATCCTCTTCGCTCAGACGATATCCCTGGATCATGGTGCCCATCCCGCCGTCCAGCACCAGAATACGTTCATTTAACTGCTGACGTAATTGTTCTACTTTGCTGCTCACACTCGCTCCCGACAACGCTCAACCAGACCGAAAAAAACTCAACAGGTCATACTGGCACAAACCTGAGAGGCGGAAAAGAGAACAACGGCCAACATGAGACATGTTCAGCTTCACTCATCCGATCAGTACAGGAATTCTTGCATTATAATCGAATAAAACGAAAATGATTTCCACGATACAGAAAAGGAGTCCGCCATGGTTGCCCCTGTCCCCGCTAAACGCGGTAGAAAACCCGCCGCTGCCACTACGCCTGCAACCGGGCAGGTTCAGTCTTTGACCCGGGGTCTGAAGCTACTGGAGTGGATTGCGGAATCCAACGGCAGCGTGGCGCTAACCGAGCTGGCGCAGCAGGCCGGTCTGCCCAACTCCACGACTCATCGTCTGCTGACCACCATGCAGCAGCAGGGTTTTGTCCGCCAGGTGGGCGAATTAGGCCACTGGGCCGTGGGCGCGCATGCGTTTATTGTCGGCAGCAGCTTTTTGCAAAGCCGCAATCTGCTGGCGATTGTGCACCCTATTCTGCGCAAACTAATGGAAGATTCGGGTGAGACGGTAAACCTCGCCGTACTGGATCAAAGCGACCATCAGGCCATTATTATCGACCAGGTGCAGTGCACCCAGTTGATGCGCATGTCTGCGCCTATCGGCGGCAAGCTGCCGATGCACGCCTCCGGCGCGGGCAAGGCATTTTTATCTCAATTGAGTGAAGAACAGGTTACCGGCCTGCTGCACCGCAAAGGGCTGCACGCGTATACCCATGCCACGCTGGTGTCGCCGGTCCATCTGAAAGAGGATTTGGCGCAGACGCGTAAGCGCGGCTATTCCTTTGATGATGAAGAACACGCGCTGGGCCTGCGCTGCGTGGCGTCGTGCATTTATGATGAACACCGTGAGCCGTTCGCCGCCATCTCCATTTCCGGGCCAATTTCACGTATTACCGATGACCGCGTGACCGAGTTTGGCGCAATGGCGATCAAAGCAGCGAAAGAAGTCACGCTGGCGTACGGCGGGTTTAGATAAGCAAGGGTTGGGACTGATTTGTTAACATGATAAGCGCAGCGCCATCAGGCGCGGCGTACATTGTCGGATGGCGGCGCAAAGGCCTTATCTGGCCGACGGTCGGTTTCATAACGTACGCTAAACCGCTGCCGACGACGGTAAGCGTAAACATCTTCCACGTGCCCTTCACGGATCCGCGTTTGCAGCCCTCGCCAGTAGTCGGCGCTGAACAGGTCGGCGTGCATCTCCTCAAACAGCGGCCCGATGCGCGGGTCGGCACATAGCCAGTGACGAAACTCTTCCGGGAAGACATCCCCCGGCGACACGCTGTACCACGGTTCAGCGCTCATCTCATCCTCTGGGTAGCGCGGCGGTGGGATATGGCGGAAATTCACCTCCGTCATATAGCAAATTTCATCGTAGTCGTAGAACACCACGCGCCCGTGGCGGGTAACGCCAAAGTTCTTAAACAGCATATCTCCCGGGAAAATATTGGCGGCGGCCAGCTGACGAATGGCGTTGCCGTACTCTTCTATCGCGTCGCGCAGCTGCTGGCCTTCGACCTGCTCCAGCCAGATATTCAGCGGCACCATGCGCCGTTCGATATACAGATGGCGAATAACAATCTGATCGCCGAGATCGGTAATTTTTTCCGGCGCTTCCTGTAGCAGCAGGGCCATCAGCGCCGGGTCGATTTGCCGTTTATCCAGTACAAAGTTTTCAAACTCCTGGGTATCGGCCATGCGCCCGACGCGGTCGTGCTCTTTCACCAGCTGGTAGCAGGCGCGGACGTGCGCGGCGGACATCTCCTTTTGCGGCGCAAATTTGTCTTTGATGATTTTAAACACCCGGTCGAAGCCCGGTAGGGTAAACACCAGCATCACCATGCCGCGGATCCCCGGCGCTTCGATAAATTGCTCATCGCAATCAGCGAGATAGAGCAGATACTCGCGGTAGCTTTCAGTCTTCGCATGTTTCTGACAGCCAATCGCCATATACAATTCAGCGGTGGTTTTACCGGGCAGGATCTCGCGCAGCCACTCCACTAACGCCGCGGGCAGTGGGGCATAAACCATAAAATAGGAACGGGCAAAGCCAAACACAATGCTCGCTTCCGCCGTCGTGGTCAGACAGGTATCGACAAACAGTTCGCCTTCGTCAGTCCGGTGGATTGGCAATAAAAACGGCAGCGTCCCGGAAGGGGTAATCAGCTTACCGACCAGCCAGGCGGCCTTATTGCGATAAAACAGTTCGTTCGCCACCTGTAAATGACAGCACGGCAACACATCCGCACCCAGCGTTTCGGTCAGGTGTTCGATGATGTAGTGGATATCACGATGTTTATTCTGCCACGGTAGACGCAGAGGCAGATCGCTAAGGACGCGGGTGAGCAGCCACTCCCAGCCGGTATCAGGAAAAAAGTCTTTCGCCAGCGGGCGGGGGATCGTGCGAAAACGGCGCTCTGGCTGAGAGCTAAAAATAAACAGCCGCTCGGGAGTCAGCGAGCGGTGGTCAAATAACCGGCAGTAAACGGAGTTAAAGAAGCTCTCCGCAATCTCGAAGCGCGGATAATCCGGCAAGAGCCGGGTGTAATGATCTTTCACGCGGAGCAAAAAATCCGCGTCGGTACTTTTGCCGCCAGTAATGCAGCGCAGCTGTTCCACCACCAGACCCACATGGTGATCGTAAAGGTGAATACGGCTTTTCATCGCCTGCTGAACCGCATGCCAGTCGGCATGTTCAAAACGCTGCTGCGCGCCGGAGGTGACTTCCAGAAAACGCCCGTACTGGGCGTCGAAACCTTGCAAGATAGTCTGAGCAATCAGTAATTCCAGGCCACGCGTCATCGATTTCCCCCATCCGGCACAACGTCATGCCGGATGGCGCATGCGCTTTTCCGGCCTACATCCCTTCGTAGGCCCGGCAAGCGCAGCGCCACCGGGCATTGATCAGAACTGCGATTCTTCGGTGGAACCCGTTAACGCGGTAACGGAAGAGGCGCCGCCCTGAATGATGGTGGTAACTTTATCGAAGTACCCGGTACCCACTTCCTGCTGGTGGGACACAAAGGTATAACCGTCTTTTGCCGCCGCAAATTCTGGCTGCTGAACCTTCTCAACATAGTGGCGCATGCCTTCACCCTGCGCATAGGAGTGCGCGAGGTCGAACATGTTGAACCACATGCTGTGAATACCCGCCAGGGTAATGAACTGGTATTTATAGCCCATGTCCGACAACTGCTGCTGGAAGCTGGCAATGGTTTTATCATCCAGATTTTTCTGCCAGTTAAACGACGGCGAACAGTTGTAGGCCAGCAGTTTACCTGGGAATTTCGCATGAATGGCATCGGCAAAGCGCTTCGCCAGTTCGAGGTCTGGTGTGGAAGTTTCACACCACACCAGATCCGCATACGGCGCGTAGGCCAGACCGCGGCTGATCGCCTGCTCAATACCAGCATGTGTACGGAAGAAGCCTTCGCAGGTACGTTCGCCAGTAATGAACTCGCTGTCGTAGGCATCGCAGTCAGAGGTAATCAAATCAGCTGCGTCAGCATCGGTACGCGCAATCACCAGCGTCGGCACGCCCATGACGTCGGCAGCCAGACGGGCAGCCACCAGTTTCTGAATAGCTTCCTGAGTCGGCACCAGCACCTTACCGCCCATGTGACCGCATTTTTTCACTGATGCGAGCTGATCTTCGAAGTGAACGGCTGCTGCACCAGCCTCAATCATCGATTTCATCAGTTCAAACGCGTTCAGAACCCCGCCAAAGCCCGCTTCCGCATCAGCAACGATCGGCAGGAAGTAATCCACGTAGCGCGGATCGTTCGGCTCAATACCGCTTGACCATTGGATCTGATCCGCACGACGGAAAGTGTTGTTGATCCGATCCACCACTGCCGGGACGGAGTTCGCCGGATACAGCGATTGATCCGGATACATGCTGGAGGCCAGGTTAGCATCTGCCGCTACCTGCCAGCCTGAAAGGTACACCGCTTCAATACCGGCTTTCGCCTGTTGCAGCGCCTGGCCGCCGGTCAGCGCGCCGAGGCTGTTGATATACCCTTTCTTCGACTCACCGTGCAGCAGACGCCACATTTTCGCCGCGCCAAGCTGCGCCAGCGTGCATTCCGGGTTGACCGAGCCACGTAATTTCACCACATCCTCCGCGCTATACGGACGGGTGATGCCTTCCCAGCGCGGTTGAGTCCACTCTTTCTGTAATTCTTCGATTTGTTGAGTACGGGTTTTCATGTGCAGATGCTCCATATTGTTATGTGGTGAGTTAAGCCAGCAGGCGGTAACCTGGCAGGGTCAAGAAATCGATCAGTTCATCAGAGGTCGTGATTTGCTCCATCAGGCACGCGGCATCGTCAAAACGCCCGCTGCTGTAGCGGTGCTCGCCCAGTTCGTCCTGAATCACCAACATCTCTTCGGCCAGCATCTGGCGGAACAGCGGTTTGGTCACCGGCTTGCCGTTGCTGAGCGTCTTCTGGTGGTGGATCCACTGCCAGATGGAGGTGCGGGAGATTTCGGCGGTGGCCGCATCTTCCATCAGACCGTAAATCGGTACGCAGCCGTTACCGGAGATCCACGCCTCGATGTACTGCACCGCGACACGGATGTTGGCGCGCATACCCTCTTCGGTACGCTCACCGTCACAAGGCGCCAGCAGCTGTTCAGCGGTAATTGGCGCATCTTCTTCACGCGTCACAAACAGCTGATTTTTGTTTTCTCCGAGCACGTCGTTGAATACCGTCATTGCGGTATCTGCCAGGCCCGGATGGGCAATCCATGTACCGTCATGACCGTTATTCGCTTCCAGAGCTTTATCCGCTTTTACCTTGGTCAGAACCTGGTTGTTACGCTCGGCATCTTTACTGGGAATGAACGCAGCCATGCCGCCCATCGCAAACGCGCCGCGTTTGTGACAGGTTTTAATCAACAGACGCGAGTAGGCGCTGAGGAATGGCTTATCCATCGTCACTACCTGACGGTCCGGCAGCACGCGATCCGGGTGGTTCTTCAGGGTTTTGATATAGCTGAAAATGTAATCCCAGCGGCCACAGTTCAGGCCCACAATATGGTCACGCAACGCGTGCAGAATTTCGTCCATCTGGAAAACAGCGGGCAATGTTTCAATCAGCAGGGTCGCTTTGATGGTGCCGCGCGGCAGATTAAAGCGGTCCTCTGCATAGCTGAACACTTCACTCCACCAGGCTGCTTCTTGCCAGGCCTGCGTTTTTGGCAGATAGAAATACGGGCCACTGCCTTTTGCCAGCAACGCTTTGTAGTTGTGGAAGAAGTAGAGTGCAAAATCGAACAGGCTGCCCGGAATGGATTCGCCACGCCAGGTGACGTGTTTTTCCGGCAGATGCAGACCACGCACACGACACACCAATAAAGCTGGATTGGGTTTGAGTTGATAAATTTTACCCGCTTCGTTGGTGTAACTAATGGTGCCATTGACCGCATCGCGCAGGTTGATCTGCCCGTCGATAACTTTGCTCCACTCAGGGGCCAGCGAATCTTCAAAGTCAGCCATAAAGACTTTGACGTTCGCGTTCAGCGCGTTGATGACCATCTTGCGCTCAACCGGGCCGGTAATCTCTACGCGGCGATCCAGTAAATCATCAGGAATACCGCGAATTTTCCAGTCACCCTCACGAATGGAAGCTGTTTCCGAAATAAAATCAGGCAACTTACCGTTATCAATATCCTGCTGCTGCTGGATCCGCGCAGCCAGAAGCTTATTCCGCTTAGGCGTAAATCTTGTCACCAGTTCAGTCAGAAACTCCACCGCTTCCCCGGTCAGAATTTGCTGTTCCTGTTCGCCACGCGGCCTGGTGAAGACCAGTTCATCGGTTGTCGTTGCCTGTTGATTCATTGCGTAGTTCCTCGTCAGTGATCCAAACACATCCCCAATGCGAACGAAGGATCGTTGTGCGGTTTTCGTTCAGCACAACTAAGACTACTCATTTAAATTTCAAAATCAAAAACAATTTCCATTTTTAATTTAATTATCCATTAACCTATTGATAACAATATAAATAAAATTTAATTACACAGTGAGGTGCGTTTCGGAAATAAAAAAGGCACCCGAAGGTGCCTGATTCAACATGCTGAAACGCTTAAGGATCGTCTGCTACAGAAGATTAATCCAGCGTTGGATTCATGTGACGCAGATCATATGGCGTGATCTGGTAGACGTAATAGTTGAGCCAGTTGGTAAACAACAGATTGCCATGGCTACGCCAGGTTGCCCGCGGTTTGTTTTGCGGGTCATCTTTCGGGAAGTAGTTATAGGGTACTTCCGGGGATAAGCCCGCTTCAACGTCACGAAAATATTCGCTACCAAGCGTGTGCGCGTCATACTCCGGATGACCCGTCACAAAGGCAATACGTTTATCTTTACTGGCGAACAGATAGGCATCGCCCTCTTCCGTCTCGGCAAAAATCTCGAGATCGGTATAGTCGCGGATAAGTGCGGCAGGGAAATCGGCATAGCGCGAATGAGGGGCCAAAAATGCGTCATCAAATCCGCGCGTCAGCAACGCATGAGGATGCAGAATATGATGCTCATACACGCCGGAGAGTTTGTCCGTGCGGGTTTGCTTGGGAATGCCATAAAGGATATTCAATGCGGCTTGCACCGCCCAACAGACAAACAGCGTCGAGGTAACGTGATCTTTTGCCCATTCAAGCACTTGCTTAATCTGCGGCCAGTAAGCCACGTCATTAAACTCAACCAGACCCAGCGGTGCCCCTGTAACAATCAGTCCATCAAAGTTCTGATCGCAGATATCCTCGAAATTACAGTAAAAGTTATTCAGATGCTCCGTTGGGGTGTTGCGTGACTCGCGGGCATCGATGCGCAATAGCTGAACATCTACCTGTAGCGGTGAGTTAGACAATAAACGCAGGAACTGGTTTTCCGTTTCAATCTTCTTCGGCATCAGGTTAAGGATGAGCACCTTCAGTGGACGAATTTCCTGACCGGAAGCGCGGGAGGTCGTCATGACAAAGACGTTTTCCTCACGCAAGAAATTGACGGCGGGTAGCTCGTCCTGCACGCGAATTGGCATAACCTGATAACCTCACTACATACGTTTAAACGTTTAGACATCCAGACAGCTGAAGATACCCAGGAATCATGCGAATGTCGAGCCTGCATCCTCAAGTTGAGAAAGTTTCACGGCTCCTTGCTGTAGAATAGTGCAGTAAAGAAAAAAGGAGAATGCTATGACCATTACCATTCGTCGTTCGCGCCAGGACGAAGGAGACAAGTTAGTTTCTATTTGGTGTCGCTCAGTAGATGCCACGCACCATTTCCTCTCTGCGGATTATCGAATTGAGCTGGAGGAGCTGGTACGTTCATTTTTACCAGAAGCCCCTCTATGGGTTGCAGTGACAGGGCAGGATGAGCCAGTCGCCTTTATGCTCCTGACCGATCAGCATATAGATGCCTTGTTTGTCGATCCGGATGTGCGTGGTAGTGGCGTTGGTAAGCTGCTGATTGAACATGCTTTATCAATGAGTTCCACGTTAACAACTAACGTTAACGAACAGAATGAGCAAGCGGTTGGATTCTATAAGAAGATGGGATTCAGCGTGACGGGACGTACAGAGGTGGACGATCTTGGGCGACCGTACCCGTTGCTCAGTCTCGTGCTCGGGTAGCAGGACAAGCTTTTGCGTGGTGCGGAATTGCAGGGGTACACGAGTTTTGTAAGCCGGATAAGGCGTTTACGCCGCAT
>NZ_SZWZ01000047.1:0-3879 GCF_005281025.1 Citrobacter sp. wls714
CCTGCCCCTGTCGCCGATGCGACGGGGATCCCTTTTATTTGTTTTCCCGTTATGAGGAGTCTGCTTATGACCCGTCTGGCTTCGCGCTTTGGCGCAGCAAACCTTATCCGTCGCGACCGTCCGTTAACCCGTGAAGAGCTGTTTCGCGTAGTGCCCAGTGTATTCAGTGAGGACAAACACGAGTCCCGTAGTGAGCGTTATACCTATATACCCACCATCTCCCTGCTCGACAGCCTACAGCGAGAAGGCTTCCAGCCATTCTTTGCCTGTCAGACCCGCGTGCGTGACCCGGGTCGTCGTGAACATACAAAGCATATGCTGCGCCTGCGGCGGGAAGGGCAGATCACCGGTAAACAGGTGCCGGAAATTATTCTACTCAACTCTCACGATGGAACCAGTTCGTATCAGATGTTGCCGGGACTATTTCGTGCGGTTTGTCAGAACGGGCTCGTCTGCGGTGAGTCGTTTGGCGAGGTGCGGGTGCCACACAAGGGGGACGTGGTGAGTCAGGTGATTGAAGGCGCGTATGAGGTGCTGGGGATTTTTGACCGGGTGGAGGAGAAACGGGATGCCATGCAGTCGTTGCTGTTGCCACCCCCGGCACAGCAGGCACTGGCAAAAGCCGCCCTCACATACCGCTTTGGTGAAGACCACCAGCCGGTGACTGAATCGCAGATCCTCTCCCCTCGCCGCTGGCAGGATGAGAGCAATGACCTGTGGACCACGTACCAGCGTATTCAGGAGAACCTGATTAAGGGCGGGCTCAGTGGCCGTAATGCCAAAGGAGGACGGTCACATACCCGTGCCGTTCGCGGTATCGACGGGGACGTGAAACTTAACCGGGCACTGTGGGTGATGGCGGAAGCCCTGCTCACGCAACTGCAGTGACCGTTTAATGTTGCTGCTTTGTTAATATCGGACACCACCTGTCCGCATCGCACCGTGCTGGCGGTCCTCACTCACCGAGGGATGGCCTGTAACCCCCGCTACATCTGGCTTTTGCAGAAATGAAAATATAGTTTCTGTTGTGTCCATACCCTGTCCGCCCCTCGCTTTAAAATAATCACATCATTCTCAGTCAGTTAACTTCCACGGAGAACGTCTCATGACACAGGCAGAACGCCGCCATGACCGGCTGGCTGTCAGACTGTCACTGATAATCAGCCGTCTGGTGGCGGGGGAAACGCTGAGTGTACGTAAGCTGGCCGCTGAGTTTGGTGTGTCGGTGCGCACGCTGCGGCGTGATTTTCGCGAGCGGCTGATGTATCTGGACCTGGAGTATCAGTCCGGATATTGCCGCTTACGCACTGCTGGCAGTGAGACGCAGATGGTGCCCGACGTGCTTATCTTTGCCCACCGCAGCGGGATGGCCGGTCTTTTCCCAGGTTTTGACCGTCGTCTGGTGAACGCACTGCTGATGTGCGATAAGTCTCCCTGCGTTATAGCACCCGCCAGTCCGGTTCCTTCGCCATCAGGCGCATTGTCTTTCTGGCGACTGATTCAGGCCATTACCGGGCGCAGGCGGGTGACTCTGATTGCCGAGGGGCAGCGCTGTGAGCGGCTGGCTCCCTGCCGGTTACTTATCCACCAGCAGGCCTGGTATCTGGTGGCAGAGCACGACGGACATATCGCCGTATTCTCCCTGGATGAAATCCATCTGGTTCAGCCCCTGCAGGAGACTTTCCGGCGTAACGACAGTCTGTGTCGTCTTGTTGAAGACCCGGGCTTTATTCAGTCCTTACCCCATTTTCGCTTTATCCAGCAGTCACTGCTTACGTTTGTTCCGGCCAACAGCTCACCAGAATAGCGCAAGCGTTGTTATCAACCCGGCAACAGGGAGGAGCCCTATGCCCGTTATTGCCATTATCGCCATTGTTGTCATCGTCATCATTCTGAACAAAACCGGGGTGTCCGACAGTCTCGCGGCCCTGACCCTTGCCACTGTTGCCGCACTGCTGACGGGAGGTGGCGCAGCCGGTGCTGCCAGTGTCGCGCTGACACCGTTCGTCGGCGTGCCGGTGGGTATTTTCGTGGGCATTTATGTCTTTGCCAAAGTGGTTCGTCTGATTTCAGGAAAAAAATAATGAAACGTAAAACACTGCCTCTGCTGGCGCTGGTTGCCACCACTCTGTTTCTCATCGCATGCGATGACAGAAGTGATGACCTGAAGGCCATCAGTAAATTTAAGGACCTCACCCCACCGCGTTTCAGTGATGTGGTCAGCCACCAGGATGATGTCAGCGAAGAATGGTCACAGGTTGACTACTTATCCGGTCCCACCTTGCAGGTTTTACGTACCCGCCAGTCGCCCGATGGCTGCGAGGATGGCAGTTACTACTACCTCGTGGATATGCAGGAAAAAACCGTCCAGCCACTGATGAATGCGCTGTGTATTGCCGATAACATCAAACTGGAATACCAGGAGGTGACGGACCCGTATACCAAAGAAAAATACTTTGAGTACGCCCATGACGGCAAACTGATGGGGCAGCTACTGATACCCTCGAACCCTGACAATCAGGAATAAAACAACGACAAAGGAGACAAGAATGACAATACTTTCACTAAGTCGGTTTATGCTGGCGGGTGTACTGCTCGCGAGCTTTAATGCCTCTGCTATCCCGGGGTTCTGGCAGCAGGGTTACGGTCAGGGCAATACGGAATACAGCGTGACCGAAGCCAGCGGAAAGACGTTTACCATCAACTGCACAGGGAACCCGGACCAGAATGGTTTCTATCAGCATTCAGTCTTTCTTACCCTTGCCGATGACAAGATGGTCAGTTCGCACGATGACGACACTACTATCACCGTAGTGATGGATCACCAGCAGTACATTATTCCGTCCAGCCTGGGCTGGCGTAACGGCGATAACGCCTGGTATGACTTCATTATGGATATCCGTAAGACCGGGCAGTTTGACGTTTACGTCAATGACCGTAAAGCGGGGACTTTCACTGCGGAACGGAAGAACGCTGAGAAAGTTCTGTCCACTCTCGGAGACTGCAGCAACGACTGATAGTAGTATCTTCCCCAGCAAATCCACCCCGACAGCCAGCAGGCTGCCGGGGTTTTCTTTTATCAGGAGCCCGAAAATGACCCAATCCGTGTTGCTGCCACCGGGGCCTTTCACCCGGAGACAAGCGCAAGCGGTCACTACCACGTACAGCAATATCACACTCGAAGACGACCAGGGCAGTCACTTCCGTCTGGTGGTTCGTGATACTGAAGGCCGGATGGTCTGGCGGGCATGGAACTTTGAGCCGGATGCCGGTGAAGGTCTTAACCGCTATATCCGCACCTCAGGCATCCGTACAGACACCTCCACCCGCTGACCGCGAAGCATTTACCCGCAACATTTCACCCCCCCGAACACACTTTATATCCCCATACGCCAGCCATCGCCGCTGGCATTTTTTATTGACGGAGACATACCCATGACAACAGCGGCACAAAACAATCTTGCATCTGCTAACGAGTCCGAATTTGAACTGACCGTAACGCAGCTACCTGACGAACAGCGTATCGATTTCTGGCCGCAGCATTTTGGCACTATCCCACAGTGGATAACCCTGGAGCCGCATATTTTTGCCTGGATGGAGCGTTTCTGTGCGACCTACAGCGGCGGTATCTGGTCGTTATACACCCTGAGTAACGGTGGCGCGTTTATGGCCCCTGATGCTGAAGGTGACGATAAATGGCATCTGCTCAACAGCATGAACGGCAACGCTGCCCAAATGAGTGCAGAAGCCGCAGGTATTGCTGTCTGCCTGATTGAATACAGCCATCACGCCTGTCGCACCGAATGCGATGCCATGACGGAGCACTATTACCGTCTGCGGGACTACGCCCTGCAACATCCAGAGGCCCACGCCATTCTG
>NZ_SZWZ01000067.1:0-860 GCF_005281025.1 Citrobacter sp. wls714
GCTAATGCTCTTCGTCAGTTCGGCCAGTCAATTTCATCCGGCACTGTTCGGGCGGAGGAATTCAACTCCATTCTTGAGCAAATGCCGGAACTTGCACGCCAGATCGCCGCCGGAATGGGCGTAAGCATCGGCGAGTTGCGCCAACTCATGCTTAACGGAAAGCTGACGGCAGAAGATGCGCTGAATGCCATTCAGAAGCAGACAGGATCCGTAAACGCTGAGTTCGAAAAGCTACCGCGTACGCTTTCTCAGGCAAATACAGCGCTGACAAACTCATTCCTGTCGATGATCGACTCTGTTAACCAGGCGACTGGTGCCAGTAGTGGTCTGGTGGCAATAATCGACTCTATGGCAGCAGCACTAGATCGCCTGGTAGGAAAGGCGGCGTCGGCAGATGCTCAGATATCAGATTTGAACAGCACAGCGGAAATGTTCACCAGGCGCGCGCGCACCTGGTCATGGCTTGGTCTTGATGGTTGGGAAGCACAAAACAAAGCGCTTGCCGGTCTAAGCAATAAGGCCGCCTTGCTGGTTGGCGATCTGGCTGCTGTTTCCAAAGCATCACAGACCGCGGCTAATACAAAGCCGATTGAGATTAAAACTACAGGTTCCGCTACTGGCAGCAAAGCGAAGGGCGGAAAGTCAGCAGCTCAGAAAGAAGCTGAGCAGTACGCTAAAGCGCAGGAGACGGTTAACCAAAAACTGGATGAGCTGAGGCAAAAGGCCGAGTTGTCAGCGGGCAGTGTTGGTGAGTTATCGAGAGCTCAGGCCGTGCTTAATGCACAGCAGTCTCTCGGTAATGATGCGTCACAGGAACAGGTCATTCTGGCTGGGCAATACGCGGCTAAAGCCTGGGATAA
>NZ_SZWZ01000066.1:0-860 GCF_005281025.1 Citrobacter sp. wls714
GCTAATGCTCTTCGTCAGTTCGGCCAGTCGATCTCCTCTGGCACTATCCGGGCTGAGGAATTCAACTCCATCCTTGAACAAATGCCTGAACTGGCGCGTCAGATTGCCGCTGGGATGGGCGTAAGTATTGGAGAGCTTCGCCAGCTGATGCTGGATGGGAAACTGACTGCTGAAGATGCCCTCAACGCAATTCAGAAGCAAACCGGTTCAGTTAATGCAGAGTTCGAGAAACTCCCTCGCACGCTTTCACAGGCCAATACCGCTCTCACCAACTCTTTCCTGACCATGGTTGATAATATTAACCAGGCTACAGGGGCTAGCAACGGGATGGTTCTGGTTATCGATTCTCTCGCTGTTGCCATTGGCAGGCTTACCGGGCAGGCCGCTACCGCCAGTCAGCAAATAGCAGATCTGCGCTCTGAAGCCGAAATGTACGCTAAGCGAGCGAGAACATGGAGTTGGCTTGGCTTTGGTGACTGGCAGAAAGAGAACGAGGAGAAATCCGCGCAACTTACAGCTGAAGCGTGGGAGAAGGCCTCTCGCGCCGGTTGGGATGCGGTTCAGAAAACAGCCGCAGCCACTAAACCTATCGAAATAAAAGCCACTGCCACTACAGGTGGTTCTAAAGCGAAGGGCGGAAAGTCTGCAGCTCAGAAAGAAGCTGAGCAGTACGCTAAAGCACAGGAGACGGTTAACCAAAAACTGGATGAGCTGAGGCAAAAGGCCGAGTTGTCAGCGGGCAGTGTTGGTGAGTTATCGCGAGCTCAGGCCGTGCTTAATGCACAGCAGTCTCTCGGCAATGATGCGACACAGGAACAGGTCATTCTGGCCGGGCAATACGCGGCTAAAGCCTGGGATAA
>NZ_SZWZ01000065.1:0-197866 GCF_005281025.1 Citrobacter sp. wls714
GGTGTCTGTTAAACCCGTGGCGATTCAATATATGCAATATATGTGTGATATACATGTCCCAACTGGCGATAGCCGAAAGGTGAGAGAAGCGAGAGTGGCGCTGGAACGTGCGGGTGAGTTGATGGTAATTATCATTGTTACTCATTTTTGTTCTCGTTCTGTTTAGGTGTGGGTAAGAAGTTTACCGTGATTCATTCACTTTTCATAAACACACCTTTGTACCTGCTGTGGCGTAACAACTTTTTATAGCGAAATACCAGCAGCACAATAAAACAGGAGGCGTAGATAATAGGGGATGGTGACAACACTTTGACCGACCATAGGTAATGAACCGGGAGTAAAATGGCAGTCAGGTAGACGTAGTTGTGCAACGTTTGCCAGCGTTTGCCCATTTTACGCTGTGCGGCCTGCGTGGAGGTCAGCGTCAGCAGGAGTAAGATAACCCAACCCGTCATGCCCAGCGTGAGCCATGGTCGTGAAACCAGCTCTCGCCCCAACAATCCCAAATTTTGTATACCCAGCTCCAATAGCGCATAGCTGGTCAGATGCAGTGTGGCCCAGGCAAAACACCATAATCCTAACAACCGTCGGGTACGAAACAGCAAAGGCTGCTTTGCATAGCGTGCGAGCGGCGATACCAGCAGGGTAGCAAGCAAGAATTTTAGCGCAGTAATGCCGGTAAAATGCTGAATGTCTTTCCCGGGATCGGCGCCCAACGCACCCTGTTGCACTGCCCAGAAGAGCCATAGCAGGGGTAAAAAACCGGCGAGATGCAGTAGCACTTTCAGGCCGGTTATCTGCTTTGCCGTTAATCTCACTTAAAAGTTCTCCCGTAGATCCATACCCCGATATAACGATGCCACCTCCCTGGCGTAACCGTTAAAAAGCAACGTCGGCTGGCGTTGCACATCGAGAATCCCACCGGAACCGATAAAACGTTCCGTCGCCTGAGACCAACGGGGATGATCGACATGTGGATTAACATTGGCATAAAAACCGTATTCGTTCGGCGCTGACATATTCCAGGTCGTCGGCGGGCGCTCACGTGTCAGCTTGATACTGACGATCGATTTAATACCCTTGAAGCCATATTTCCAGGGGACCGTCAGGCGTATCGGCGCCCCGTTTTGCGGCGGCAACGCTTTGCCATACACGCCCACGGTCAGAAGGGTAAGAGGGTGCATGGCCTCATCCAAACGCAAACCTTCAACATAGGGGTATTTCAACCCACCACCAATGAAGCGATCTTTCTGACCGGGCATTTCATCGGGGGCGTAGCGTGTTTCAAAGGCAACGTATTTGGCGTCGCTGGTGGGTTCAACCTGCGCCAATAATTTATGTAAGGGAAAGCCAATCCACGGCACAACCATCGACCACGCTTCAACGCAACGCATCCGGTAAATACGCTCTTCTAATGGAAAACGCGTGGTCAGCGCATCATGATCCAACGTTAAGGGTTTGTTCACCTCACCGCTGATGGTTAATGTCCAGGGATCGGTTTTCAGGCTACCGGCGTTGGCGGCAGGATCGGCCTTATCCAGACCAAATTCATAGAAATTGTTATAGCCCGTCACCTTGTCTTCCGGCGTCAGGGGCAGTGAGCTTTGCCAGGCATCCGGTTTTATGAACTCGAGCGGTTTCCCCGCCGGTGCAGGCGCTCGATCGTTGCCCTTAAACCAATTCAGTAGATTCGCCTGTGTCGGGGAGGAGAGTGAAGCGGCTGCAGCGCCTATCCCAAGCGCTTTGAGGATCTGTCGTCTTTGCATAAAAAAAACTGATTCGGCGGTAACATCAGCTTCCCGAAGTGGACGTTTTTTCTGCATAACTGTTCCTTTTTATTTTCATGTTAAGGAAAACAAAGCGACGTTTCCCTGTTGATGCGTGACTTTCTGTAACGACATCCTGTATCCAGGCGTATCCCAGGATCCTCACGAAAAGTTAAAAATTTTGTGATAACTTCCGCCCCTTGCCTGAGGTAAGCTTTCACAACGATGAGAGGGAGAGGACACTGATGGCCGGCGCAAAAAAGATATTTTTGGTGGAAGATGACAGCGATATTGCCTCACTTTTGCAGCTTAGCCTGAAGGATGAGGGATACGAAATTATCCATGAGACGGATGGAACGCGCGCGCTTGAACAACTGGAAAAACATGTCTGGGATGCGGTTATTCTCGATTTAATGCTGCCGGGTGTCGATGGTCTGGAAATATGTCGTCGCATTCGTCAAATGAGTTTCTATTTACCCGTCATCATTATTAGCGCCCGTACCAGTGAAACTCACCGCGTTCTGGGGCTGGAGATGGGAGCCGATGATTATTTAGCCAAACCTTTCTCCATACTGGAACTGATGGCCCGCGTGAAGGCGTTGTTTCGCCGTCAGGAGGCGATGAGCCAGAATCTGCGTGTGGAAGCGGGGATCATTAACATCCATGGTTTGGAGATTGATCCCTTAGCCCGTGAAGTCCGCCAGCATGGCAAATCAATTGATTTGACGCCCCGTGAGTTCGATCTGCTCTATTTTTTCGCTCGTCATCCTGGCGAAGTTTTTTCGCGTCAGGCGCTGTTGGATCATGTGTGGGGCTACCAGCACGAAGGGTATGAGCATACGGTGAACAGTCATATTAATCGTCTGCGGACCAAGATTGAAAAAGATGCTGCTGAGCCGGAAATTATTCTTACCGTTTGGGGACGAGGCTATAAGCTTGCGGCGAATAACGCGGAGCATCAGTCATGATTTATCGACTGTCTTTAAGCCAGCGGCTGACCCTGGTATTTACCGCGATTATGTTGATTTGCGCGGTAGCCGTCAGCGTTGTCCAGCTGCGTAATAGTCAAAAATATGGCGATGCCATGGTGCAAAGGCTGTCGCTGGAACTGGCGAGCAAGATTGTCAAAAGTGAGGCTCTGATTGATACCCGCGGGCAGATCAATCGACAGACGTTAAAAGGACTGTTTAATCACCTGATGACGCTCAATCCAAGCGTTGAACTGTATCTGGTTTCACCTGCAGGTGACATACTCGCCGATGCCGCACCGCCCGGGCATATTCAGCGCCAGAAAATTACCGTGCAGCCGATTCAGGGTTTTCTAAATTCGGATGTTTTGCCAGTGTATGGCGATGATCCGCGCAGTAGTCAGCAGAAGGTCTTTAGCGCAGCGCCCGTGATGCTTAACGGTCAACTGCATGGTTATCTGTACATCATTCTCCAGGGTGAAAATCTGCATATGCTGGCAAATACCGCCTGGCAGAAAACGCTCTGGAACACCGTGACAGGAACGTTAATTCTGGTTTTATTAGCCGGTGGAATTGCGGGTTTCCTGGTGTGGCGATGGGTGACGCATCCGGTGAAAAGGTTGACCGGGCAGGTGGTCAAAATGGAGCAGGACAGCATTAGCGTCATTAAACAGTTGGCGCAGAAAAAGCCCGTACCGTCACCGGGGAATGAAATTGCGTTGTTGAATAATGCGTTTATTGAACTGGCACAGCAAATTGCGCAGCAGTGGGATTTGTTAGCTGACAGCGATCGCCAGCGCAGAGAGTTTATTGCCAATATATCTCATGATTTACGCACGCCGCTCACCTCGCTGCTGGGGTATCTGGAAATGTTGTCGCTGAAGGCCGACACGATAACGCCAGAGGAAAACAGGCATTATCTTAGTATCGCGTTGCGCCAGGGGCATAAGGTTCGCCATCTGTCACAACAACTGTTTGAGCTGGCGAGGCTGGAGCACGGAGGCATAAAACCTCAGCGCGAACGTTTTGCTTTTGGCGAGTTGATCCAGGATGTGGCGCAGAAGTTTGATCTCCCTGTTGCCACACGCCATTTACAGTTACACCTTGACGTGATGGGGCCGTTACCACTGGTAAATGCCGATTTATCGATGATGGAAAGCGTGATGACGAATTTGCTGGATAATGCTATCCGCCATACGCCTGACGGGGGGGATGTATGGCTAAAAATCTGGCGTGATGAAGACCGACTGTTAGCAGAAGTGCAGGACAGCGGTCCTGGCGTGGAAATGGGAGTACGCGAAGTATTATTTCAGCGCCCAACCGCGTTAGCTCCCCGTGAGCAGCGTGGCGGTCTGGGATTGTTGATTGTGCGAAGAATGCTTGAACTGCATGGAGGCGATATCAATCTGGTTAATTCAACGGCAGGCGCGTGCTTCCGTTTTTGGTTGCCGCTGACGGATTCTCCATAGGGTAAATGTTGGTAGGTTGTCAGTGATAATGAGAATTTTTATCATATATCGATAATTCATCATCTTATACTCGACAAGTGCAAGGAGATTGTATGTCACAGGATGTCGACAACCAATATATCGCCCGGACCAAAGCCGTTGCTGGCTGTTTTTCTATGTTTTTGCTGATGTTTGGTCTCACGTTCACCCCGTTGTTTTATCCCGCGAGCCAGGAGCTGCTCGCCAAAGGATTTCTCTTCCCGCTGTTGTTTGTGTTGGAATTTGTCGTATTGGTTCCGCTGTATTATTTCTTCTTCAGAAAAAGAGAAGGGCTGGGCAAAGGGATCTTCAATGCCCGGTGGTTTGGCATTTTATTTGCGGCCCTGCTTTTTATTCAGCTTATCTTGCCGTGGTTGATAGGTCTCAGACAAACCGAAGCGTGGGTAACCAGCCAGATATCCTTAAACAACTACGCGCTGTGGTTATCCACTCTGACCCTGATATTTTTTGCGCCAGTTTATGAAGAAATTGTTTTCAGGGGCTGTTTATTCAACGCATTCCAGTATTGGTTCAATAATAAAACCTGGCTGTCGTCAGTCGTGGTATCGATCATTTTTGCCGTGATGCATACCCAGTATGTGGATCTGCGCACGCTGCTGATGCTGTTTCTTGTGTCGCAGGTTTTAATCCTTGCCAGACTGAAAAGCAATGGACTGCTGATGCCGATGACGCTGCATATCGTGATGAACGGGACGGTTATTGTCCTGCAAATGGCAGCGTCTTCATAAGTGATGATGCCCGAAGCCGGGCATCGTTGATTAAACGTGCAGACGATGGTGCAAACGCGCGCCTACCAGCAACGCCAGCACCAGCATCAGGGCGATAAATCCACCCACGCCGTTCCAGCCGTAGCTATGCCAGAACACACCGCCCAGCGTACCGGCAATACTGGATCCCAGATAATAGCTGAACAGATACAGGGAAGAGGCCTGGCCTTTAGCGCGTTTTGCTCGTGGTCCAATCCAACTGCTTGCCACTGAGTGCGCGGCAAAGAACCCCGCAGAAAAGAGCAGCATCCCGGCGAAGATCAGCCATAGTGAGGTAAACAGGGTCATCAATAGCCCAAAAAGCATTACGCCGGTTGAAACGATCATCACCGGGCCGCGACCATAGCGGGTGGTCATGGAACCTGCTTTCGGCGAGCTCCAGGTCCCGGTCAGATATGCCACGGATAACAGGCCGACAACCGCCTGACTGAGTTCCCACGGAGAGAGCATCAGACGATAGCCGATGTAATTAAACAGTGTGACAAACGACCCCATCAGCAAAAAACCTTCCGCAAACAGTAGCGGCAACCCTCTGTCGCGCCAGTGCAAACGGAAATTGATGAACAATGATTTAGGTCGTAGCGACGTGGGCCTGAAATGACGGGACTCTGGCAAAATTTTCCAGAACATTAGTGCGGAGGCGAGGGCAAAACAGCCGATCGCCGCCAGCGCGATACGCCAGTTGAAAAAGTCGGTGAACACGCCGCTGATCAAGCGACCACTCATACCGCCAATTGAGTTCCCACTGATATACAAGCCCATTGAGAAGGCCACAAAACTGGGATGAATTTCCTCACTCAGATAGGTCATCCCCACCGCCGCCACGCCGCTCAGCGAAAGACCGATCAGCGCGCGCATGATTAAAATCCCGTGCCAACTGGTCATCATCGTTGAAAGCAGTGTACAGCAGGAGGCGAGTAGCAGTGCCGTAACCATCACCGGCTTACGACCTATCGCATCGGAAAGTGGGCCAGTAAACAGTAAACCGATGGCCAGCATTGCCGTTGAGATGGAAAGTGAAATACTGCTGCTGGCAGGCGAAACCCCAAACTCGTGCGAGAGCACCGGCAGTATGGGCTGCACGCAATAGAGCAGGGCAAATGTCGCCAGCCCGGCAGAAAACAGCGCCAACGTAACGCGCATAAAAGGGGATGTACCGCGTTTGATAAAACCATCCGGCGGGGTAACGCTCTCGTCAATATCGCTTGCCGGCGCGGTATCGACCGTTGTTGTACGACTCACCTGGAATCCTTGCTTAATATTTTGCTACTACAGGACCAGCCTTAAGAGTATGAAAATCCCAATATTCTGTCTAATATATTAATAATCTCAAATAATATTTTAAAAATATGAATATCGAACTTCGTCACTTACGCTACTTTGTGGCGGTTGCGGAAGAGTTGCATTTTGGCCGGGCGGCAGCGCGGCTGAATATTTCGCAACCACCGTTAAGCCAGCAGATCCAAATCCTGGAACAGCAGATTGGCGCCCGGTTATTGGCGCGAACTAACCGCAGCGTTGCCCTCACAGCCGCCGGAAAACAGTTTCTGGCGGACAGTCGGCAGATCCTTGGCCTGGTTAATGAAGCCGCCGCCCGGGCAGAGCGTTTGCATCTCGGAGAAGCGGGGGAGTTGCGTCTCGGCTTTACGTCATCAGCGCCGTTTATCAAAGCGGTATCAGACACGCTCTCCCTGTTTCGCCAGCGCTATCCTGTGGTGCATATGCAAACCCGCGAGATGAATACGCGCGAGCAAATTGCTCCACTTAACGAAGGCACTCTTGATCTGGGGCTTATGCGTAACACGCAACTCCCGGAAACGCTGGCGCGAGAGGTTATTCTGCATGAACCGCTGATGGCGATGATCCCACGAGCGCATCCGTTGGCGCAAAAGCCCGTAGTGACGCTGGCTGAGCTGGCTAATGAGCCATTTGTCTTTTTTGACCCGCATGTGGGAACAGGGTTGTATGACGACATTTTGGGCCTGATGCGTCGCTATAGCCTCAAACCGACGATAACTCAGGAGGTTGGCGAGGCGATGACCATCATTGGATTAGTGGCCGCGGGATTGGGCGTTTCGATCCTGCCCGCTTCCTTTAAACGGGTGCAACTGTATGAAATGTGCTGGATCCCGATAGCGGAAGAAGATGCCGTCTCCGAAATGTGGTTAGTCTGGCCTAAGCATCATGAGCAAAGTCATGCCGCGCAACGTTTTCGTGAACAACTGCTGGCGGCGGTCCAGGCGATTAATTTAGTTTAAATATGGGTGAAAATGTGCAGTAAATCACAAGGCTAAGTAAAAAGTTGACGGAAGCCATTGAAGTGCTTCACCATAGCCCGCAGATTATTTCGGAGCGCGAAAATAAAGGGAGTAAGTGGTGGTTGCTGATAGTCAGCCTGGGCATATCGATCAAATTAAGCAGACCAATGCGGGCGCGGTCTATCGCCTGATTGATCAGCTGGGACCGGTATCGCGTATTGATCTCTCTCGCCTGGCACAATTGGCGCCTGCCAGTATTACCAAAATTGTCCGCGAAATGCTTGAAGCCCACCTGGTACAAGAGCTGGAAATCAAGGAAGCAGGGAGTCGTGGGCGTCCGGCCGTGGGGCTGGTTGTCGAAACCGAAGCCTGGCATTATCTATCCATTCGCATCAGTCGCGGCGAGATTTTTCTGGCGCTGCGCGATCTGAGCAGCAAGTTGGTGGTTGAGGATTGCCTGGAAATGGCGCTGGTCAGTGAAACACCTCTGCTGCAACGTGTCATTACCCAGGTCGATCAGTTTTTCATCCGCCACCAGCAAAAGCTGGAACGCCTGACCTCCATCGCCATCACGCTACCTGGCATAATCGATACCGAAAACGGCATCGTTCATAGCATGCCGTTTTACGATGACGTCAAAGAGATGCCGCTGGGCGAAGCGCTCGAAAACCATACCGGTGTGCCGGTCTATATTCAGCATGATATCAGCGCCTGGACCATGGCGGAGGCGCTTTTTGGCGCGTCGCGTGGCGCACGCGATGTCATTCAGGTCGTCATTGATCATAACGTTGGCGCAGGGGTGATAACCGACGGTCATTTACTGCATGCCGGTAGCAGTAGCCTGGTGGAAATTGGTCATACGCAGGTCGATCCCTACGGTAAACGTTGCTATTGCGGTAATCATGGCTGTCTGGAAACCATCGCCAGCGTCGACAGCGTACTGGAACTGGCGCAGGTGCGGCTGAAGCAGTCAATGAGCTCTTCACTGCATGGACAACCGTTAACAGTGGATGCGCTGTGTTTGGCAGCCATGCAGGGTGATTTATTGGCGAAGGATATCATTAGCGGTGTCGGGACCCACGTCGGACGCATCCTTGCTATTATGGTGAATTTGTTCAACCCGCAAAAGATATTGATTGGTTCTCCGCTCAGTAAAGCGGCGGATATTTTGTTTCCCACCATTGCTGACAGCATTCGTCAGCAGGCGCTCCCGGCCTACAGTCGGCATATTGTCGTCGAAAGTACGCAGTTTACTAATCAGGGGACGATGGCAGGGGCCGCGCTCGTTAAGGACGCGATGTATAACGGTTCTTTGTTGATACGTCTATTACAGGGTTAACATTTTTTAACTGTTGTACGAAAAATTGCGCTATCTCAAGCTGATTCCGGTCGTCATACCTTAGACTTTCTCCACTGTTTTATTTTCCTGACTTATATTTTCAAAGCATAACGGTGGAGTTAGTGATGCTGAAGCGTTTCTTTATTACAGGTACAGACACTTCTGTTGGGAAGACCGTGGTTTCCCGCGCATTACTACAAGCGTTGGCGTCAGGGGGTAAAAGTGTCGCGGGCTACAAACCGGTAGCCAAAGGAAGCAAAGAGACACCCGAAGGCTTGCGCAACAAAGATGCGCTGGTGCTGCAAAGTGTGTCATCCATCGAACTGCCTTATGAGGCGGTCAACCCGATTGCGCTGAGCGAGGACGAAAGTAGCGTAGCGCATAGTGGTCCGGTCAATTACACCTTGCTTTCCAACGGTCTCGCAAGCCTGAGTGAAAAAGTTGATCACGTTGTCGTGGAAGGCACCGGCGGCTGGCGGAGTCTGATGAATGATCTGCGTCCGCTATCTGAATGGGTGGTACAGGAACAAATGCCGGTGCTGATGGTAGTCGGTATTCAGGAAGGTTGTATTAATCATGCCATCCTTACCGCACAGGCGATTGCCAGCGACGGATTGCCGCTGCTTGGCTGGGTCGCAAACCGAATCAACCCAGGGCTGGCGCATTATGCGGAAATCATTGACGTGCTGAGCAAAAAATTACCTGCGCCGCTAATCGGCGAACTGCCGTATCTGCTTCGCGCAGAGCAGCGCGAGCTGTCACAGTATATCCGTCTGTCAATGCTTGGCAGCGTGCTGTCGGTAGATAGAGTCGTGGCGTAACGTTCTCGACAGCACTGACGCCACCACGCAGGCGATCAGTAATCCGGGGAGCAAGCGATACTCCCCGGTCATTTCACAAACCATCAATGTAGACATAATTGGCGCATGCGTGGTTGCTGCCAGTAGCGTGGCCATCCCCGTTAATCCCAGCAGAATGGCAATTTCATCCGGACCCGGAAGCCATAATCCCCACGCCCGTCCCAGCAGCATGCCGACAGACATACCGACAAACAGCGTTGGCGTAAACACCCCACCCGGCGCACCGGAGCCACTGCTGGCAAGCACAGCCAGTAACTTGCAGATAAAGATCCCACTCACCACGGTCAATAACGGTGGCGAGAGTAGGTATGACTGCACCACGCTGTAGCCATTTCCCCAAACGGCAGGAGTGAGCAGCGACAACAGGCCAACGATCAGCCCGCCAAGCGCCAGTTGCCACGGTGGCGAGAGTTTTAAGCGTAAAAAGCCATTATGGCTGGCGGTCATCAACCACATGAACAGCGGACCGCAGACGCCGGCAACCAGACCAGTACTGACGATCATGACGTATTCCAGCACATGCAGTTCCCGTGTGAAGTGCACGGCATAGAGCAACGCATTGCTGTCGCTCAGCACATTAGTGGTGAGCAAAGCGACGACGGCGGAGACCACCACCGGCCCCAGCGAGGCGAGGATCATCGTGCCAAACAAGACTTCAGCAATAAATAAACTGCCCGCCAGTGGGGCATGATACGCGCCGGCCATACCTGCAGCCGCGCCACAAGCAATCCATAATTTCCATTCAGTGCGGGGTGTAAAGCGTTGGGCAAAGCTGGACGCTGCCAGCGCCGCCAGCAAAATCATGGCGCCTTCACGCCCGATAGCACTGCCGCTGGCGACAACCAGTAACGATGCCAGTGACTTTACCAGGCTGGCACTGACGTCGAATTGTCCATCCGTTTGCAGGGCTTCCATGTAATCTGTAGGAGCCTGTGGTCGTAAACGGTTGAATTTTTGCCAACCCCAGAGCAGTAAGCCAGCTGCCAGGCCGCCCAGCGTGGGCGTCAGCATGCGTCTTATAGGAGAAAGGTTTGTCGCCGCATTGACCAGACTGCCCGTGTCGTTGTCCAGGAACAACCATTCAAGAAGGAACATGGCATGGCGAAAACCCGCGACGGCTAACGCGGCAAGGATACCAATCAGCGCGGCGATCAGCAGGCGGCGAAACATCGCACGCAGGTCAGGGTAAGCATGTAAATGATGCATGAGTGGCCAGACAAGGAAATTCAGACGCTTTATTTTGCGGCTATTTGGCAACAGAAGCAAAAGCTCAGCGTGCGCAACGGGATGGAACGCAGGCAAGAAACGTCTTGCCTGCGGCGAAATTAACGAAATATAGGTTTATCGGCTACTGGGATCAGTAATTGCGATCGCCACTGTGCCAGCGTCAGTCGCGCCAGTTCACCCAAAGCCTGGTAGAACGGGTGGTTCGCATGTTCGATAAACACGTCAAGGAAGCGAGTTGACCACGGTAGCAGATGCCAAGCTAATAACTGTTCGCACTCGGTGTGGCGTCCGTTTTCAGCAAGCCAGGCCGTCAGTAACAGCAGCGCGCCGAAGTGATCTTCCGGTTCATTTTGCTGCATGGCAAACTGGATCCCGTTGTCCCGCATCCACTGACGTAATGCCAGTGTGGAATCGCCAAACAAGACATTTTCACGATCCAGCCAGACAGAACCCCAGGGCGGAGAAGGTAGCGCGTAAGGGCCGACAAACAGTCGCTGCCAGGCTTGCGGGAGCGGCTCATCAGCCTCGGCCTGCAGTTGTTCAGCCAGCGCAGAAAGGGACGTGGGTTCAAGCGGCCACTGCGCCTGCCAGCCATCGGTTTTAAGCGCACTGACCAGCGCAGAAGCTTCCGCACTGTCTGGCGCATAGTAGAACAGCGCACCCAATACGCGCGCCGCGGTAGAGAAGTTGTCACGTTGTGAAAAATGGGTCATGCAAACAATCCTGAAAAGTGCGGGTTGCCCCGCACCCCAGTGTTAACCTGCAACAGCCATTCCGACTGTCATATGTAAGCCATAAAACAAACCGCGGCCAATAACTTCACCGGCAAGCACGAAAATTAAACCCAGCGCCAATCCGCCGACAGCCGGTTCTTTGCGACGAATTAGCGGGCATATCCAGCAACCCAGCCCCGCAGCCAGCATCACGATGCGCCAGACCTGTAAGCTTGCGTAGTCGGGAACCAGAGCGTTGGCGTGTTGTACCGAACTGTGAATTTCGCTGAGCGATACGCCCTGCAAAACGATAACGGCCACGGTCACCAGCAGGGCAAGAATGCTGATTCCGGCGAATCTGGCGGCGTTAAACGACACGCTCGCAGCGCGTAGCAGCAGGGCGGCAAACATCGGGCCACTCAGCAACATCGTCATGAAAAACGCCAGCGTAGTATAGCCATTATACCAGGTCGGAACGGTGTCTATCTGATAGACGTTAGTCATCGCCAGAACAAAAACCAGACCAAGCAACATGCTGAGCAGCAACCAGATTTTACCTAACGTAGCCGGCATTTTACCGAGAAACGCCACCAGCCACCACAGACCACCAACCGCGAAAAACAGCGAACCGCTGGCGATTTCGTTACTGAGCGCCGATGCGCCGATTCTGTTCAGAGAATTAAACGCGCGTAGCGGTGAACCTAAATGCATTACTGAGGCGAGAAAGGCGATGCCCATCACCAGCCACAGGAAAAACATACTGCGCACGATACGTCGTTTTGCCACATCGTCTTTGGTGGTTAACCAGCCATACCCACTCACGATCAGCGCCCCGGCCACACATTGGCCCAGCACCGTAAACAGGACCAGCGGCCATTCATGCCATCCATTTCCCATTTTACACCTCCTTCGGATTAGCCAGAAAACCCGTGGTATCCCCGGTCGGGCGGCAATTGGCATTGGGTTTGATCACAATACTCGGTTTGGTGAAGTGTGCGCCCGGTAACGGGGCAACCGCCGCCAGCTCACCATGTTTTTTGCGCAACTCATCAATCGGACCAAAGTCCAGCGCGCGTAGCGGACATGACTCAACGCAGATAGGCTTTTTGCCGTCGGCGACGCGATCATGACAGCCATCGCACTTGGTCATATGACCTTTGGCGGCATTGTATTGCGGCACACCGTATGGGCAGGCCATGTGGCAGTAGCGACAGCCGATGCATACGTCTTCATCCACCACGACAAAACCATCTTCGCGCTTATGCATAGCCCCACTAGGACAAACCTTGGTGCAGGCTGGATCCTCGCAGTGGTTACAGGAGATGGACAGATAGTAGGCAAAAACGTTCTGATGCCAGACGCCGTTATCCTCCTGCCAGTCACCGCCAGCGTATTCATATATCCGTCGAAAGCTCACGTCGGGAGTGAGATCTTTGTAGTCTTTGCAGGCCAGTTCGCAGGTTTTGCAGCCGGTGCAACGACTGGAATCAATAAAAAATCCATACTGAGTTGTCATGGGTTACACCTTAAGCCTTTTCAACCTGAACGAGATTACTATGGGACGGGTTCCCTTTCGCGAGCGGAGATGGTCGATGCGACGTGAGAATGTTAATTGAACCGCCGCGATCGATCTGATCGCCGAACATATCGGCATTGAGCCATGCCCCTTGTCCGATGGCTGTGACGCCTGGCAAAATGCGTGGTGTCACTTTCGCCGCGATCAGCATCTGACCATTATTGTTAAACACCCTAACCGTGTCGCCATTACGGATGCCGCGAGTATTGGCATCGATGGGGTTTATCCAGATTTCCTGCGGGCATGCCTGTTGTAATACGTCAATATTTCCGTAGCTGGAGTGGGTTCTCGCTTTATAGTGGAATCCGGTGAGCTGCAGTGGATACGTTTTGCGTTTAGGATCGTCCCAACCGTCAAAGCCAGGCGCATAAGCAGGAAGCGGATGAACAATTTCGTCGTCTTTAAGGTCCCAGGTTTCCGCGATGGTGGCCAGGCGTTCGGAGTAAATCTCAATTTTACCTGATGGTGTTTTCAAAGGGTTTGCGACGGGATCTTCGCGGAAAGAACGGAAAGCGACATAGTGTTCTTCAGGGCATTTTTTCTTGAAAATACCTGTCGTTTTCATCTCATCGTAATCCGGCATTTCCGGGTTACGCTCTTTGGTTTTCGCATGCAGGTATTTCACCCATTCATGCTGTGTACGACCTTCGGTGAACGTTTGATACACATCGGGGCCAAGACGTTTGGCAACTTCGCTTAGCGTCCAGTAAATGGGCTTACGTTCAAATTTCGGCGAAGTAGCAGGCTGTCCAAGGATGACATAACCCATATTCCCGGCGGACTCATGCGAGATGAGATCTTCCTGCTCGGTAGGCATCAGATCAGGCAGTAGGATGTCGCAGTATTTTGCGGAGGCTGTCATAAAGTGTTCAATACCGACGATCATCTCGCACTTGCTGTCATCCTGTAAGACTTCGTGGGTATGCGCGATATTGCCATGCTGGTTGATAAGAGTATTACTGGCATAACACCAGATAAACTTGATCGGCACATCCAGCTTATCTTTACCGCGAACGCCGTCTTTGGTCGCCGTCATTTCCGCGCCATGGTCGATAGCATCTGTCCAGGTAAAGACAGAGATCTGCGTCTTAACCGGATTCTCTAACATGGAGAACCATTCCACGCCCAGATCCCAGGTTCCCTCGCGCATGCCTGAGTTACCGCCGTTAATCCCCACGTTGCCTGTTAAAACTGAGAGCATGGTAATCGCGCGGGCGGTTTGTTCACCGTTAGAGTGACGTTGCGGCCCCCAACCCTGGCAGATATACGCGGGTTTCGCCGATCCAATCTCACGTGCCAACTGGATAATCTTTTCAGCTGGAATGCTGGTAATGTGTGAGGCCCATTCAGGCGTTTTGGCAATCCGGTCCGGGCCTTCGCCTAAAATATAGGCCTTATAGTGCGCATTCCGTGGGGCGCTGGCGGGAAGGGTGGTTTCGTCGTAGCCGACGCAGTATTTATCCAGAAACGGTTTATCAATCAAATCTTCTGTGATCAACACCCAGGCAATTGCCGCCGCTAATGCGGCGTCAGTACCCGGGCGGATAGGAAGCCATTCATCTTCACGGCCAGCGGCAGTATCGTTATAGCGCGGATCGATAACGATCATCCGAGCGTTAGAACGTTCACGGGCTTGCTCAACATACCATGTTACGCCGCCACCGCTCATGCGGGTTTCGGCAGGGTTATTGCCAAACATGACGACCAGTTTTGTATTAGCGATGTCGTCCGGGCTGTTACCATCGTTAGCCCCAAACATGTAGCCCATCGCGGCGCTGATTTGCGCGGTACTGTAACTACCGTAACGGCTCAGATAGCCGCCGCAGGAGTTCATCAAACGGTAGGGGACGTTTGAGTTAGTGATATTCCCACCATCAACGCCTGTACCGTACAGCACATGAACCGCTTCGTTACCGTAATCATGCAGAATTCGTTTTAAATTACCGCTAATCGTATCCAGTGCCTCATCCCAACTGATCCGCTCAAATTTCCCTTCGCCGCGTTTGCCAACGCGTTTCATAGGATATTTAAGGCGGTCAGGATGATTCATGCGGCGACGAATCGAACGACCGCGCAAGCAGGCGCGGACCTGGTGGTTACCATAGGTATCATCACCAGTCGTATCAGACTCGACCCAGTAGACGGCATCATCTCTTACGTGCAAACGCAAAAGACAGCGGCTGCCACAGTTTACGGTACAAGAACTCCACACCGCCTTATCTTCAACTGATTGTATTGAGTCCTGTACCGCTGCTGCTCGTATGCCAAAAGGTAACGATAGCCCGCCTGCGGCAAGCGCCAGCGAACCGATAGCCGAGGATTTGACTAACGTCCTGCGACTAATACCCCCATCTTGTTTAACTCCAGACATAACCCACTCCATTGTCATTATCGCTATGTATTTTGTTTTGCAACGAAATCAATAGCTTGCTAACCATGAAGTGAGTCTACCTATTTGTAGGTAAATCTTATTAATGCATGTCAAAGGGAAGCGACCCTCCGCGAGCGGAGGGCACTATTTATTGCGGTTCGGCAGCATGGCCGTCCTGAGCTGGCGTGCTATTGGCGGGGGCGTTGCCACTGTTGGTCCGGGTATAGAGAATTTTATGCGTATCGTTTGCACAATGTCCCACTACCAGGGAATCAGGTTGATCGGCCTGATCGTTGGGGACGATATTCAGCGTAAAGCTGGATTCCGCTACGCCATTATTTATGATGCGCTGTTCGATATCGCTCTTAACGCGTTCGCAGGACGCTGGCACCGCCAGAACTTGTGGGGAGGCAGCTACCAGTAAGATTGCGGCAATTCCTGTTATATATTTCATCATCAGCTCCTTTTGTGAACGACATGAACTAAGAGTAGCATTTCTGGTGTAAATAATTGTATTTGCTAATATGATTGAGAATCATCTTCTTATCCGGGTGAAAAATGTGAAGAAACAGACCCTGTTAGTTTTCCTGTGCGCCGTACTGGTCGGGTGTGATAACGCCAAAGGGCTGGTTTCTTTTACGCCGGAAATGGCCAGTTTTTCCAATGAATTTGATTTCGATCCGCTGCGTGGGCCAGTGAAAGATTTCAGTCAGACGCTTCTTAATGATAAAGGTGAAGTTTCCAAGCGCGTTGTCGGTACGCTCTCGCAGGAAGGGTGTTTCGATACCCTTGAACTGCACGATATCGAAAATAATACCGGCATGGCGCTGGTTCTGGATGCCAACTATTATCGCGATGCCGAAACGTTGGAAAAAAAGATCCGCTTACAAGGTAAATGCCAGCTAGCGGAACTGCCTGCTGCAGGTGTAGTGTGGGATACCGACGATAACGGCTTTGTCGTTTCCGCCACGGGAAAAGAGATGAAAGTCCAGTACCGCTATGACGCGGAAGGCTACCCGCTGGGTAAAACTTCCGTCAGTAAAGACAATACCTTAAAGGTTGATGCCAAACCGTCGGTTGATCCGCTGAAGAAGCTGGATTACACGGCGGTGAGTATGCTGAACAATCATCCATTAGGTAATGTCAGGCAAACCTGTAAGTACGATAACTACGCCAACCCGGTCAACTGCCAGCTGGTTATCGTTGACGAAAGCGTGAAGCCAGCAGTTGAACATCATTACTCGATTGAAAATACCATCGATTACTACTAATCGCCTTTATTGAGCGGTAGGTTGTAGCAGGTTAGGACCAGACGTTTTGTGTTCTGCCAGATACTGCTGCTGGAAAATACACATACGGATGGTGTTGCGGTACTGACCGTTGATAAAGAATTCATGAATCAGTTCACCTTCCACCATAAAGCCGAGTTTACGGTAGATGTGGATGGCTTTTTCGTTCTCTTTATCGACGATCAGATACAGCTTATATAAGTTGAGGACGGTAAAACCATAATCCATCGCCAGCTTTGCCGCCCGCGACGCCAGACCTTTACCCTGATATTCAGGCGAAATAATAATCTGGAATTCAGCCCGGCGGTGGACGTGGTTAATCTCTACCAGCTCCACCAGCCCGGCTTTTTCACCTTCGCATTCCACCACAAAGCGACGTTCGCTTTGGTCGTGAATATGCTTATCGTACAGATCAGACAGCTCAACAAACGCTTCGTAAGGTTCTTCGAACCAGTAACGCATAACGCTGGCGTTGTTATCAAGCTGGTGGACAAAACGTAAATCTTCACGCTCCAGCGGGCGCAGCTTAACACTGAGGGCGCTAGTCATATTGTATCCTTGCAATATCCTTTAGGGGCACAGTCATTATGGTGCAACGGTACGGCCAGTACGACGGTCGAGGCAGCGCAGGGTGTTAGGTTCCCAGTAGGCGTTAATATTGGCGCTCTGCTCGCACTTATCACGGCTATCAAAGGCCGCGTCGGCTTTGTCCCACTCTTTCTCAGTACGCTTGTTCACTTTCTGACGTAACTGGCGGGTATCGTTCCATTGTTCCTTTTCCATTGCGGCCTGTTGACGGCTTTGCGCACTGTCCCCGGATTCAATGACCAGTTTACTGGTTTCAGCAAATGCAGAAGAGGTGTACACAGCCGCCGCAAGCGTCAGCATAGCCGTCAGACACAGACGTTTGGTCAGTGTAATATTCATGGCGAATTCCTTTTATGAGAAAGGGAAAAACGATAAAACAGGGCTAAATTCTACACTATTCCTGCTTCAGGGCATACCCACTGAGCGGATATGGATACGTTGGCGATATTCTGTCGTATCATGGTTAAACCGAAGGTAACTGAATAACGTCAATGCTTAAGACCACCTTTCTTTTTTTCGTCACCGCCTTATGCGAAATCATCGGCTGCTTTTTACCCTGGCTCTGGCTTAAACGAGGCGCTACGGCGTGGTTGTTGGTACCCGCCGGTGTATCGTTGGCCTTATTTGTCTGGTTACTGACGCTGCATCCCGCCGCGAGTGGGCGAGTTTACGCGGCCTATGGCGGCGTTTATGTTGTCACTGCGCTGCTATGGCTGCGCTTTGTCGATGGCGTAAAACTCAGCCTGTATGACTGGTCTGGCGCGCTGGTGGCTTTGTGCGGGATGCTGATTATCGTGGCTGGATGGGGGCGCGCATAGCGCCTTTTTTGTGATCAACGAGCGCTTTTTCGATCTTTATACTTGTATGGTAGTAGTTCAGTTGAGTAAATTTCCTGCATCTCAAGAACAGATGTAAGGAAGAAAAAATGAAGATTGTCGGGGCTGAAGTTTTTGTCACCTGCCCGGGGCGTAATTTTGTAACGTTAAAAATAACGACAGATGATGGGATCACCGGGCTGGGCGATGCCACCTTAAATGGCCGCGAGTTATCGGTGGCGTCCTATCTGAAAGATCATGTCTGTCCGCAACTTATTGGTCGCGACGCGCATCGAATCGAAGACATCTGGCAGTTTTTCTACAAAGGCGCGTACTGGCGTCGCGGTCCGGTCACCATGTCGGCGATTTCCGCAGTAGATATGGCATTGTGGGACATCAAAGCGAAAGCGGCGAACATGCCGTTGTATCAGTTGCTCGGCGGTGCGTCTCGCGAAGGCGTCATGGTTTACTGCCACACCACAGGCCATACCGTAGATGATGTGCTGGAAGATTACGCGCGACATAAAGAGATGGGCTTTAAAGCGATTCGCGTACAGTGCGGCGTACCGGGCATGAAAACCACTTACGGTATGTCAAAAGGCAAAGGTTTGGCCTACGAACCCGCGACCAAAGGGCAGTGGCCGGAAGAGCAGTTGTGGTCTACAGAGAAATACCTCGATTTCACGCCAAAACTGTTTGCCGCTGTTCGCGATAAATTTGGTTTTAACGAACATCTGCTACATGACATGCACCATCGCCTGACGCCGATTGAAGCTGCCCGGTTTGGCAAAAGCATTGAGCAATATCGTCTGTTTTGGATGGAAGACCCAACCCCAGCCGAAAACCAGGAGTGTTTCCGCCTGATCCGCCAGCATACGGTCACGCCGATTGCAGTAGGGGAAGTTTTCAATAGCATCTGGGATTGCAAACAGCTGATCGAAGAACAGCTGATCGACTATATCCGCACCACCATTACCCATGCGGGCGGCATTACCGGTATGCGCCGTATTGCCGATTTCGCCTCGCTGTATCAGGTACGCACGGGGTCGCATGGACCTTCCGATCTGTCACCCGTATGCATGGCCGCAGCACTGCATTTTGATCTGTGGGTGCCGAACTTCGGCGTTCAGGAATATATGGGGTATTCCGAGCAAATGCTGGAAGTGTTCCCGCATAACTGGACTTTTGATAACGGCTACATGCACCCGGGCGATAAGCCAGGCCTTGGTATTGAGTTTGATGAAAAACTGGCTGCGAAATATCCGTATGACCCGGCATATCTGCCTGTCGCTCGCCTGGAAGATGGCACGCTGTGGAACTGGTAAATATAAATTTTACGTACGAAAGATGTTGATTAACCCAATACCCTACAGAAGGTTAAACTTATGGTTAGTTCAGTCGATATTAAAAACAACGTAGATAATAAGCCCATTATTCGCCGAGTGGCTTCAGCATCCGCAATTGGTACTGCTGCTGAGTATTATGATTTTTTTGCATACGGGACAGCAGCTGTACTCTTTTTTGGTCATCTATTTTTCCCTAGTGATGATCCGTTAATAAGTACTCTCGCTGCTTTTGCAACCTATGCTGTTGGTTTCCTGGCAAGACCATTAGGAGGAATTGTATTTGGTCATATTGGTGATAAGGTGGGACGTAAAAAAGCACTGGTTATTACCATATTAATCGTTGGTTTAGGGACTTTCTGTATCGGGTTATTACCTACATATGAAAAAATAGGGGTATGGGCTCCAGCTTTACTTATTTTTATTCGTGTGTTGCAGGGCTTTGGAGTTGGAGGAGAACAAGCCGGTGCAGTACTGATGACTGCTGAATATTCTGAACCCAAACATCGTGGATTTTTTTCCAGTTGGGTTCAAATCGGTGCCCCGGTTGGTTTCCTTCTGCCGTTAGCTCTGTTTGCATTGTTAAATGCCACACTTTCTCCAGAGGCCATGATGGATTATGGGTGGCGTATTCCATTCCTATTGAGTCTGTTACTGGTTATTGTTGGGCTGTTTATCCGCTTAAAAATTGATGAGTCACCGGTCTTTGCTCAGATTAGGGAGACAAAAGCAGAAGAATCACGTCCATTAGTTGAAGTTATCCGTGATTTTCCTGGTATTGTTGTCAAGGGGGTGTGTGCAAAACTGATTGAAGCTTGCACATTTGCAATGTTCACTGTGATTGTTTTGGCTTACGGTAAGGCGAACAATCTTGATGCAAATATTTTGATGGAGACAATGATCGTTGCGGTGATAATAGAAATCATTGCAATACCATTGATGGGATCGCTATGCGATAAGATTGGACGTAAACCAGTCTATATTATCGGCGCATTGCTGCAGGTCGTTATGATTATTCCTTTCTTCCTTGCGATTAATCAGGATAGTTTTTGGCTTACACAAATAGTAATGATCCTGGTGCTGAGTATTGGGCATAGTATGTGTTATGCACCTCAGGCTTCTTATTTCCCGGAGCTTTTCCCAACTCATATTCGCTGTAGCGGGATAGCATTAATTTGGCAACTTGGGTCGCTAATAGGTAGTGGGATTCTTGGTTTAGTAGCAGTAAAAATTACTGCAAGTAACAGGTGGGCATTACTATGGACTTGCCACTTATGTGATTGTACTTGGAGTTATCTCAATAATTGGTTTGTTGATGATGCCGGAAACGGCTCCGCAAAGACTTAACCGTGAATACCAGCAGTGGCAGAAACATTAATATCTTTTGGCGGCAGTATGCCGCCACATTCACCGCACTTGGTATATAACTCAATAAATGATGTCATACCAATTATGAAAAGCTTAATGCAAATCAAAACATATAACCCTACAGGCGTTACTCTGAGACAGTCCTGATTTCATAGATAAGTAGGCAATACCATGCAAAACAAGCTCTTAGCGGCAAAGGCTGCGCTTCCTGACTACGATCGTACCACACTGGTCCCACGTATTGTTCATCTGGGATTTGGCGCGTTTCATCGCGCACATCAGGGTGTTTATGCTGACATCCTGGCTGCAGAACACGGCAGTGACTGGGGTTATTGCGAAGTAAATCTGATTGGCGGTGAGCAGCAGATTGCCGATCTGAAACAGCAAGATTATCTGTATACCGTTGCGGAAATGTCTGCGGATGCGTGGACTGCCAGAGTCGTTGGTGTGGTGAAAAACGCGCTGCATGCGCAGGTAGATGGCCTGGAAAGCGTACTGGCTGCGATGTGCGAACCGCAGGTGGCGATCGTTTCTCTCACCATCACCGAAAAAGGATATTGCCACTCTCCGGCGACGGGGCAACTGATGTTAGACAACCCAATGATTGCCGCCGATTTGCAAAATCCAAAACAACCAAAAACTGCGCCAGGCGTGGTAGTTGAAGCTCTGGCGCGCCGCAAAGCTGCAGGGTTAGCCGCATTTACCGTGATGTCCTGCGACAACATGCCTGAAAACGGCCACGTGATGCGCAATGTCGTCACTGCGTATGCCCGGGCGGTAGATGCTGAACTGGCCACGTGGATCGAACAGCATGTGACGTTCCCGTCTACAATGGTTGACCGCATTGTTCCTGCGGTTACCCCGGAGACGCTGGACAAAATTGAACACATCACCGGGGTACGCGACCCGGCAGGCGTAGCCTGTGAACCGTTCCGTCAGTGGGTAATTGAAGATAACTTTGTCGCCGGTCGTCCGGCATGGGAAAAGGCCGGGGCGGAGCTGGTATCGGATGTGATTCCGTTTGAAGAGATGAAACTGCGTATGCTCAACGGCAGTCACTCTTTCCTTGCCTATCTTGGTTATCTGGCGGGTTATCAGCATATCAACGACTGCATGGAGGATGAAAATTATCGTCTTGCCGCGCGAGCGTTGATGTTGCAGGAACAGGCGCCGACGCTGAAAGTGAAAGGTGTGGATCTTCAGCACTATGCCGATCTGCTCATTGAGCGCTACAGCAACCCGGCACTGCGTCATCGTACCTGGCAGATTGCGATGGATGGTAGCCAAAAACTGCCGCAGCGTATGCTCGATTCAATTCGTTGGCACATTGCGCATGGCAGCCATTTTGCGCTGCTGGCACTGGGCGTAGCCGCCTGGATGCGCTATGTCGGCGGTGTGGATGAACACGGTCAGGTGATTGAAATCAGCGATCCGCTGTTGCCGGTGATCCAGACTGCGGTTCGCAGTAGTCACGAGGGGGAAGCACGCGTTCAGGCGTTACTGGCGATTGATGCCATTTTTGGTCGCGAATTACCGCAGGTAGAACTATTCAAAAACCAGGTCACAGAAGCCTATCTTGCTTTACTGGCTGAAGGGGCAAAGGCAACGGTTGCGAAGTATGCAGCAAAACTGAAGTAACGAAGGGCATCATTTATGTCGCCATCTGGCTTTCAGCGAGCCAGATGGCGCAGAGTTTTCTGGCATTCACACCAATTAGTTCATGCCCAAACGAATCAACTCGATAGGGGTATATTTACCTTCACACCCTTCGATTGCCACTGTTTTGCCACGGCGAATTTGCTCAGCGGTCAGGCCATCGGTGTCTATCGCTGTAATGCGGCCTGTGAGTCCGGTGCCACTAATCATGACGCGGCTGCCAGTGGTGATTGCGTTGCGGTTACGATCGTATGTTTTCATGGTGTTTTCTCCTTTCCAACTCACCGTCAAAGCCCGTGGGCCTCTGGTCCCACGTAACGGGCGCAATATAAATACGCTTCTCGCTAAGGATTTTTTTTGTTTTCGATCAAAATCACAGCTTTTTTTAGAGAGATGTGCAGGAGAGGGTAAACGCAGAACAACTCACCCCGCAGAGAGGTGAGCGTAATATTAATCTTCGCTGAACCAGTCGCTATTTTCCTGGCGAATAAGCTGCACAGACTCACCGATCTCCTGAAGGTGCAGCATCATTGCGCGCTCGACGCCGTCACCATCATGTTTTTCAAGTGCGGCAAAGATATCGTGATGCTGGCGAAGCAGCATTTCAGGAGGGGAAATATGATCCAGGCTCATATAGCGAACGCGGTCAATGGTGGCTTTAATATTCTCGACGGTGTCCCAGGCGAGCTGGCACTCGGCGATTAAAGCCAGTTTCTGATGAAACTCATCGTCAAGCTGGAAGAAATCATCAATTTGTTTTCGGTCAATCGCAATGCGCTGCTGATGCAGATTCTGTTCGAGCTGATAGCACTGTTTATCGGTGATCAGGGCGGCAGCGCGGCGGACCACAGCACATTCAATTGCCTGGCGAACAAAACAACCGTTTTGCACCTGCGACAACGAAATTTTGTTCACGTAGCTGCCACGCTGCGGACGGATCTGAATCAGACCGTTCTCTGCCAGTTTGATGAATGCCTCTCGTACCGGCTGGCGTGAAACATTGAAGCGTACGGAAACCTCTTTCTCCGACAGCGGCGTACCAGGCGCAATCAGACAATGCACGATATCACGACGAAGAATACGGTAAATCTGCTGATTTACAGGCTGTGTAGGGTTGAGCTGCGTTTCTACGGTCATTCATTCTTACTTTTTAGAGAGTTAACCCGGATATTTTATCACTTATTTCAGGCTATCTATACCCGGCGCAAGGCCGGGCAGGGAAATTAGCTCCGATGGACACTCAGCCCGGCAAAAGACTGCGTAACCGGCATCATTTCAAGGGTGTTAATGTTGACATGAGCAGGTAACGAAGCCACCCACCATACCGCTTCTGTAACATCTTGCGGGGTCAACGCAGTGGTATTTTCGTAAGCTTTTTCAGCCTTGGCATCATCGCCTTTGAAACGCACGTTAGAGAATTCCGTACCGCCAACCAGACCTGGTTCAATGTCGGTAACACGAATCGCTGTCCCGTGTAAGTCAGTACGCAAGTTGAGACTAAACTGACGGACAAACGCTTTGGTCGCGCCATAAACGTTACCGCCGGCGTATGGCCAGCTACCGGCGGTAGAGCCAATATTGATAATATGTCCGCGATTACGCTCAACCATACCAGGCAGCACGGCACGGGTCATATAAACCAGGCCTTTGTTGTTGGTATCGATCATGTTTTCCCAGTCTTCAATGCTGGCCTTGTGGGCAGGCTCGAGGCCCAGCGCCAGACCCGCGTTGTTGACCAGAACATCAATATCGCGCCATTCAGCAGGTAAGGACGCCAGCATCTCTTCAATCGATGCGCGATTACGTACGTCCAGTTGCGCGATAAAGAGGCGGTCACCCAGCTCATCTTTGAGTTCCTGCAGGCGCTCCTGGCGGCGTCCGGTGGCAATAACTTTATGGCCATTCTCAATAAAACGACGCGTAATGCACTCACCAAAACCTGCGGTTGCTCCGGTTACTAAAACGATCATCTCACTGTTCCTCAACGCTTTTTATGTAGTACTACCATAGCACGTCATTTCTGTTCAGAGCTATTCCTGGTTAACAGGATTGCGGTCGATTCCCGGGAAGTCTACTCTGGTAAACAAATCGTTTTCAGGAGTGAAAGATGTCGTTAACGAATCCTTTTTTACACCACAGCACATTGCCGTATCAGGCGCCGCAGTTTGATCAGATTGACGTGCAGCATTATCGTCCTGCGTTTGATGAGGGCGTACGGCAAAAACGCGCAGAGATCGAGGCGATTGTACACAATCCTCAGGATCCTGATTTCGCCAATACTCTCCAGGCGCTTGAACAAAGTGGCGCATTGCTCACGCGCGTAACCAGCGTTTTCTTCGCGATGACGGCGGCGCACACCAACGATGAACTACAGCGCCTTGACGAAGCGTTCTCAGCAGAACTGGCGGGGCTTGCCAATGATATCTACCTTGATGGTGCGCTTTTCGCCCGCGTCGAGGCTGTCTGGCAACGACGTCATACATTAGGTTTGGATAGCGAATCATTGCGCCTGGTGGAGGTCATTTACCAGCGTTTTGTGCTGGCAGGCGCCCGTCTGAATAAGGCCGACAAAGCACGCCTGAAAGCGCTCAATACCGAGTCAGCCACGCTGACCAGTCAGTTTAATCAGCGTCTGCTGGCGGCGAACAAGTCCGGTGCTTTGGTGGTGGATGATGTCCGGCGGCTTGACGGGCTTAGCGCAGAAGAACTTGCCGTTGCCGCTGAGGCTGCAAAAGAAAAGGGGCTCGAATCACGTTGGGTTATTCCGTTAGTGAATACCACTCAACAACCGGCGCTTGCCGTGTTACGCGATCGCCAGATCCGTGAAGAACTGTTTACCCAGGCGTGGACGCGGGCTGAACATGATGACGATAACGATACCCGGGTTATTATTCAGCGTCTGGTCGACATCCGCATGCAACAGGCGAAATTACTTGGTTTTGCCAATTATGCGGCCTGGAAAATCGCCGACCAGATGGCTAAAACGCCTGAGGCGGCACTTTCGTTTATGCGGGCGATCGTTCCGGCCGCGCGCCAGCGTGCGCTGGATGAGCAGGCAGAAATCCAGAAAGTCATCGATCAAGAGCAGGGAGGGTTTAGTGTCAGGGCCTGGGACTGGGCATTTTATGCTGAGCAGGCCCGCCGTGAGAAATACGCCCTTGATGAGGCACAGCTTAAACCTTACTTTGCTCTGGATACGGTGTTGAACGAGGGCGTTTTCTGGACGGCCAATCAGCTCTTTGGTATCAAATTCGTTGAGCGATTCGACATTCCGGTTTATCACCCGGACGTGCGGGTATGGGAAATTTTCGACCACGATGGCGCAGGACTGGCGTTGTTTTACGGTGATTTCTTCGCCCGCGAATCAAAAAGCGGCGGGGCATGGATGGGCAATTTTGTTGAGCAATCGGAGCTGAACGAAACCCGACCGGTTATTTACAACGTCTGTAATTATCAAAAACCCGCAACGGGTAAGCCCGCGTTACTGCTGTGGGATGATGTCATTACGTTGTTCCATGAATTTGGCCACACGTTACACGGTCTGTTTGCCACTCAGCGTTATGCCACGCTTTCAGGGACTAACACACCGCGTGATTTTGTCGAGTTTCCTTCGCAGATTAACGAACACTGGGCGAGCCATCCGCAGGTTTTTGCCCGATTTGCCCGTCATGTCGAAACCGGAGAGCCAATGCCGCAGGCGTTGCGGGATAAAATGCAGCGGGCCAGCCTGTTTAATAAAGGCTACGATATGACCGAACTGCTCAGTGCCGCATTGTTGGACATGCGTTGGCACAGTCTGGAGATGAGCGCGTCATCTTCTTCGGTTGATCAATTCGAGCAGCAGGCGCTGGCGGCAGAAGATCTGGATCTTCAGGCCGTGCCGCCTCGTTATCGCAGCAGTTATTTTGCCCATATTTTTGGCGGTGGCTATGCCGCGGGTTATTACGCCTATTTATGGACGCAAATGCTGGCCGATGACGGTTATCAGTGGTTTGTAGAGCAGGGCGGATTAACCCGCGAAAACGGACAGAAATTCCGCGAAGCGATTTTGTCCCGCGGGAATAGCACTGATTTAGCTGAGCTTTATCGCCAGTGGAGCGGGCGCGATCCCCGCATGGAGCCGATGCTGGCACATCGTGGTTTGAGCGCGTAAGCATTTTTAGATCTTGCGCAGAGCCGGGCGTGATGCCCGGTCTTATCTTATGTTCATTACTGAAACTGATAAGGTTTATTCTCAAAATAAAAAATTTACATAAGTTTTCTTTTTTGTCGTTAAGATGATTGCATCAGAAACGTTCGAACAGGGAGGAAGATCGTGATGATGAGAAATACTACGGAAATAGATGCAATTTTGATCGAGTTAAACAAGTCCATTGATGCCCACTATAAATGGCTGGTGAATATGTTCCGTTGCGCAGTAACCTCGAATGCTACGCAACCGGATATCATGGGTGACAACGCGCATTTCGTTTGTCAATTTGGACAGTGGCTTAATAATCAATCGCTGCGCAATGAAGATGATTGTAGCTATGTGAATAAGATAAATAATGTTCACGAAAAAATGCACTTATCAGGGAAGGATTTGCTATCGGCAATACTGGAGACACGTAGTTATCCATGGCATTTCACCAAATTTGAGGATGCGTTACTGGCATTTACGTCTGCTGTGATGGACTATAAAATATATTTGCTGAGTATCCGCAGTAATATCGACATATTAACAGGCTTACCAGGCAGAAGAATGCTCGATGAGTCTTTTGACCAACAATTAATCGATGCCGGGCCGCTTAATCTTTATATATTGCTACTGGATATCGACCGTTTTAAACATGTTAATGATACGTATGGTCATCTTGTGGGGGACGTGGTATTACGCGCTCTGGCAGCAAATTTCCTGGCATGGACGCGATATGATGAAGTTGCGTACCGCTACGGTGGCGAAGAATTTATTATCATCATCCGAACCAAAACTGACGAGCAGGCCCGCCAGGCAGGGTTGCGATTGTGTCAGCTTGTAGGCCAGCAAAAAATCCCCTACGCAGATGGAGAGATCGCTATCACCGTAACGGCCGGTATCACCAGAGCTCAGCGGGATGAAAAATTAGATACCGCTCTTGGACGGGCAGACAGAGCGATGTACCAGGGAAAACAGAGCGGCAGGAATCGCTGTATGTTTATGGATGAACGCGAGCAGATCACGCTGGTTAGCGCCAGTGATGGGCCTTCGTTCCACCTCAGCGCGTGAAATTCATCTAAGCCGTTTTATGTTAGTTGCGTTTCGTTTAGCTTTCATTGGGGTTGCCGATGCTAGGTTTGCAGACTATCCGTTATCTTCGCAGGGAATTGCCAGATAGCGTATAAAGCAAAACACAAATCTATCCATGCAAGCATTTACCGCTGGTTTATCCGGCGGTTTTTTTTATCTGTGGCCAGGGAAAAGGTGCCGAAAAGGCGATGCAGGTAAAAAAATGGCCCCTTGTGCAGTGACGCGACAAGGGGCCGGTTCGGTTCAGGACTATCGCCGTTCATCAATCATCCCATCTGTGGCTAAAATACGCGGCAAGGAAACCGGAAAATAAAATAATTCCCAGAACAGCCATAAAAATATTCATATTACCCAGCATAGTAAATGCTCCTTTATCTGTGAGTTTCCTCTCTTACCTTAAGTTCACCTCGCTTATGACTATAGTAGCAATTGCAACTTAAACAAAGGCTGAACTGTGTGATTATTTCGTCTGAAATGTAAAAAATTGACGCGATTTCGTCGGGGGAAATAAATAATAGTGACAAGGCGCGCTTATCCTTGCGCAAATTAACCACGATTTTATGCTGATTTCCACAGTCATTGCTATGCGAACCCGACGCAAATTGTTGCACGTTTATAATGCAACGCTGTCTCATGGTGGTTCAATTTTCCTGGCGATCCCCCTTCTTGATGAAATGTTTTCATCCAGTTACTGAGTTATACGATTATAATGCCTTGATTTTATATGATGTTTTAATATCTGGCATCGTTTTTGCCTTATCACTTCTGAATCCCCTTAATTTGCACCGTTTTGTCTGCCCGGCTGCACCGGAGCTTTCAGCGAATCTAATTTCAGGAGTGAAACTATGCAGCGTCGTACATTTTTAAAAGCTTTTGCGTTATCGGCCTCCGTTATGGCAATGGGCATGAGTTTTAGCGTCCAGGCGGCTGACACTATTAAAGTGGGCATCATGCATTCGTTATCCGGAACGATGGCGATTTCCGAAACGCCGTTGAAAGATGTGGCGTTGATGACTATTGACGAAATTAATGCGCAGGGCGGCGTGTTGGGCAAAAAGCTGGAGCCGGTTGTGGTTGATCCGGCCTCGAGCTGGCCGTTATTTGCTGAAAAAGCCCGACAGTTGCTGAGTCAGGACAAAGTGGCGGCGGTGTTCGGGTGCTGGACATCGGTTTCGCGTAAATCGGTGTTACCGGTATTCGAGGAGTTAAATGGTTTGCTGTTTTATCCGGTGCAGTATGAAGGCGAGGAAATGTCGCCTAACGTCTTCTATACCGGCGCGGCGCCTAATCAGCAGGCGATCCCGGCGGTTGAGTATCTGATGAGTGAGGATGGCGGTGGTGCGAAACGCTTCTTCCTGCTGGGGACTGATTATGTTTATCCGCGCACGACTAACAAAATTCTCCGTGCCTTTTTGCATTCGAAAGGCGTTGCCGATAAAGACATCGAAGAGGTGTACACCCCGTTCGGACACAGTGATTATCAGACCATTGTCGCCAGTATTAAAAAATTCGCCGCAGGGGGAAAAACGGCGGTGGTCTCAACCATCAACGGTGATTCTAACGTTCCATTCTATAAAGAGTTAGCGAACCAGGGTCTGAAAGCCACCGATGTTCCGGTAGTGGCCTTCTCCGTAGGTGAGGAAGAATTACGCGGTATTGATACGAAACCGTTGGTAGGCAACCTTGCCGCCTGGAACTACTTTGAGTCTGTCGATAATGCGGCTAACAAGAAGTTTGTCGCGGATTACCGGGCGTATGCCAAAGCGCACAAATTACCGAATGCGGATTCGGTTGTGACAAACGACCCAATGGAAGCCACTTATGTCGGCCTGCATATGTGGGCACAGGCAGTAGAAAAAGCCGGAACTACCGATGTGGATAAAGTCCGTGCTGCAATGGCAGGGCAATCATTCGCCGCGCCATCTGGCTTTACCCTCACGATGGATGCCACCAACCACCACCTGCATAAACCCGTCATGATTGGCGAGATTGAAGGCAACGGTCAGTTTAATGTGGTGTGGCAAACCGATGAGCCGGTCCGTGCCCAGCCGTGGAGCCCGTATATCGCCGGCAATGATAAAAAATCTGAACAACCCGTGAAAACCGCCAGCAACTGATCTTATGCCCTCCTGCGGGAGGGCAACGCTTGGGAGAATGCTCATGAAAGCCATGCGCTTTATTCGTGGTGTGATGTTGCTGACGTGGTTTTTGCCGTGGATAGCGCAGGCATCAGATGCCGATACTTTTACCGCTGCCAACCGGACGCAGCAGGCTGTCTTACTTGAACAGTGGGCGATAAATCCTGACCTTAAGCGTTTACCCGTGCTTAAGGCGCTGCGAGATGAAAATCTGCTGACCGATAGCGCGAAAAATGCGTTTGTCATGGATGGGGCGCAAGCACAACCGTTGGGGAGGGCAACAGGTCCTGACGGTGAGCTAAAAAAAGTCCGGCTGACTAACCGGCTGCGCAATCTGGTTGCCGGAACGTTGGCCGTTCATCAACTTTTAAGTGACAGTGTCACTGAAAGGAGCGCCGCAGCCAGCATATTACAGCGTGAGGCTCAGCCTGGCATGCTGTCATTTTTGCAGCAACGACTGGCGCAGGAACCGGATGCTAATGTGAAATCCGCCCTGGTTATTGCTCTGGCTAACCTGCGACTGACCAGTACCTCGCCCGAGGTCAGGCGGCAGGCAATTGAACAGTTGGGGGCGTCAAATGACCCTGAAACCCAGGCGAAATTACAACCCTTCACCCGCGCAGAACATGAGCCTGATGCCCGCGTTCGCGCTGCCGCCAACGAAAGTCTAAATTCTATCGCGCATCGCATGAAGATTGGCGATCTTCTTGGTCAAGCCTTTATGGGGTTGTCTCTGGGCTCTATTTTGCTGCTGGCGGCGTTAGGGCTGGCGATTACTTACGGGCTGCTGGGTGTCATCAATATGGCGCATGGCGAGATGTTGATGCTCGGCGCTTACTGTACCTGGATGGTGCAACAGCTGATGGGGCAGTTTCTTCCGCAATGGTTAGCCTGGTACCCGGTCATTGCGCTTCCGGTCGCCTTTTTACTTACCGCGGCAGTAGGAATGCTGCTGGAGCGCGGTGTGATCCGCCATTTATATGGCCGTCCGCTTGAAACATTACTGGCTACATGGGGGATCAGCCTGATGCTGATCCAGTTGGTGCGAATGACCTTTGGTGCACAAAATCTCGAGGTCGCCAATCCGACATGGCTTTCCGGGGGGATTCAGGTCTATGCCAATCTGATTTTGCCGTGGAACCGAATTGTGGTGCTTGGCTTTGCCATGCTGGTGCTGTTCTTCACCTGGTTATTGCTGAATAAGACACGTCTTGGGCTGCGCGTGCGCGCGGTGACGCAAAACCGCAATATGGCGGCCTGCTGCGGCGTGCCCACCGGGCGAGTCGATATGCTGGCCTTTGGGCTGGGTTCAGGGATTGCCGGGCTGGGTGGCGTGGCGCTGTCGCAGTTGGGTAACGTGGGGCCAGAACTGGGGCAAAGTTACATTATTGATTCGTTTCTGGTGGTGGTGCTTGGCGGCGTTGGACAACTCGCCGGGAGTGTGGCGGCGGCGTTTGGTCTCGGGATCTTCAATAAAATTCTTGAGCCTCAGGTGGGGGCTGTGCTCGGCAAAATTATGATCCTGGTGCTGATCATTCTGTTTATCCAGAAACGACCTCAGGGACTTTTCGCATTGAAAGGGAGGGTTATTGACTAATGACTATGCCAATGACATTAACGCTGGCACGAAAAGCGCCGCGCGTGACGCGCATCCTGGGGCTGTTTTTGCTGCTGGCGCTCATTATTCTGCCATTTCTGGCGCTGCTCCCGGTGGATCATCCGCTGGCAATCTCCGTCTGGACACTAACGCTGGCTGGGAAAATCCTGTGCTATGCCATTGTGGCGGTCGCACTGGATCTGGTGTGGGGCTATGCCGGAATGCTCTCACTGGGCCATGGCATTTTCTTTGCGCTGGGGGGATATGCGATGGGGATGTACCTGATGCGTCAGGCCTCCGGCGAAGGACTACCGGCTTTTATGTCGTTTCTGTCGTGGACCGAACTGCCCTGGTTTTGGTGGGGAACGCAACACTTTATCTGGGCAATGCTGCTGGTTGTGCTGGTACCCGGCCTGCTGGCGCTGGTGTTTGGCTGGTTTGCCTTTCGCTCAAAAATCAAGGGCGTCTATTTCTCCATCATGACTCAGGCCCTGACTTTCGCTGGCATGTTGCTGTTTTTCCGTAACGAAACCGGGTTTGGTGGAAATAACGGTTTCACCGGATTTACCACTATTCTGGGATTCCCCGTGACCGCGACCTCAACCCGTATCGCGCTGTTTCTGGCGACGGTGATGCTACTGGTGCTGGCGTTATGGCTGGGACTGGCGCTGGCGCGCAGTAAGTTTGGTCGTATCCTGACTGCCGTGCGCGATGCCGAGAATCGGCTGATGTTCTGTGGCTATGATCCGAAAGGCTTCAAGCTGCTGGTATGGACGCTTTCCGCTGTGCTGTGCGGGCTGGCTGGTGCGCTGTATGTTCCGCAGGTGGGCATCATTAACCCCAGCGAAATGTCACCGACCAACTCGATTGAAGCGGCGATTTGGGTCGCCCTCGGTGGTCGCGGAACCCTGATTGGCCCGGTTTTTGGCGCTGTGTTGGTGAACGGCGCTAAAAGTCTGTTTACGGTAATCATGCCTGAATACTGGCAACTGTTTCTTGGCCTGATTTTTATTGGCGTTACGCTGTTTTTACCCCGTGGCGTGATTGGTCTGTTTCGCAAAGGAGACAAATAATGCAGCCAGATGAAGGTCTTTTTACCCGCCAGTTGCCAGGGGACAGATTTCGCAATCAAACCGACCCGGTATTGCAGCTGGAAAAAATCAACGTGAACTTCGATGGGTTTCAGGCGCTAACGGATCTCACACTTGATATTGGCGTAGGGGAACTGCGCTGCATTATTGGTCCTAATGGTGCCGGAAAAACGACGTTGATGGATGTCATTACCGGCAAAACCAGACCGCAAAGCGGCCGTGCGATTTACGATCAGTCTATTGATTTAATGACGTTTGATTCTATCGCCATTGCGCGTCAGGGAATTGGACGAAAATTTCAGAAGCCCACGGTATTTGAAGCATTAACAGTGTTGGAGAATCTGGAGCTGGCACTGAAAAACGATAAATCCGTTTGGGGGTCTTTACGGGCGCGTCTTTCGGGTGAACAGCGGGATCGCATCGATGAAATGCTGGTGTTGTTACGCCTGGGCAACGATCGCGAACGCCGTGCCGGGCTGCTTTCGCACGGGCAAAAGCAGTTTCTTGAGATCGGCATGCTGCTGGTCCAGGAGCCGCATTTACTACTGCTTGATGAGCCGGCTGCAGGGATGACCGATGCGGAGACGGAATACACCGCGGAGCTGTTTCGCCAGCTTGCCGGAAAGCACTCGCTGATGGTTGTTGAGCATGATATGGGATTTGTTGAGACGATTGCTGACCATGTCACGGTGCTGCATCAGGGGCGAGTACTGGCCGAAGGGAGCCTGCGCGATGTGCAGGCTAATGAGCAGGTTATTGAAGTTTATCTTGGACGGTAAGGAGGGCTGATGCTACAGGTAAATGAACTGAATCAATATTATGGCGGCAGCCATATTCTGCGTGGCGTGAGCTTTGAGGCGCGTATCGGCGAGGTGACGTGTCTGCTGGGGCGTAACGGCATGGGAAAAACAACGCTACTAAAATGCCTGATGGGACTTATTCCTGCCCGCAGTGGAAGCGTGCTCTGGCAGGAAAAAAATGTCACGCACTGGAAGCCACATCAACGGGTCAGAGCCGGTGTGGCGTACGTACCGCAGGGCCGCGATATTTTTCCGCGTCTGACAGTGGAAGAGAACTTGCTGCTGGGCCTTTCCCGCTTTTCAGCACAGGACGCCCGGCGCGTGCCGGATGATATTTACGCGCTATTTCCAGTGCTACAGGAGATGAAGTATCGACGGGGCGGAGATTTGTCCGGTGGACAGCAGCAGCAACTGGCTATTGGACGGGCGCTGGCCAGTCGCCCGCAGTTGTTGATCCTTGATGAGCCGACCGAGGGGATCCAGCCGTCAGTAATTAAAGAGATTGGTCAGGTTATTTCTCACCTGGCGCATCGGGGTGATATGGCCATTTTGCTGGTGGAACAGTTCTATGATTTTGCGCAGCAGCTGGCTGACAAATACCTGCTTATGTCGCGCGGCAGTATTATTCAAAGCGGTTCCGGTGAGAATATGGAATCCGAGGGAGTACGAGGGCTGGTGGCCATTTGAGATACGCGACAGAACCACTCTGGCTCTGTCGCGATGACAATCAGCAGACCGCCGTCTGATCCCAGGGTTTAGCGCGCATACCCTTTATCATTAACGCCCAGGCAAGGACAATCGCCACTATCAGCGCCACAAACAGCGACCACGGCGGTAATGTGGTCAAAATGACGCCGCTGACCAATGGGTTTACCGCGGCACCAAGCCAGCCCAGCGACTGGGCGGAAAAATAGCTGGCTTTCATGCCGGCCGGGGCGATGTTATCGATCAGCATGTATTCGCCCGGGGCGTAAATGACTTCACCGATCGTGAAAAGGGCCGCAGAAATACCCCAGAACCATAAGCTATTGCCGGAAAACATGAAACCAACCAGGCCGAGCACAAAGAAGATTGTGCCTACTGTCATCAACGGTCGAATGTTAGCGGCAGTGATCCTGCGTCCGAGGGCATATTGCAGCGATACCACAATGGCGGCATTGACGGGCAGAACGACCGCTACCACTTTTTCGGCAAAATCACCGTTGGCGACCACCATCACGTATTGTGAAATACAGGAGGCAAATGCGCCTCCAACAAATGACGCCAGAAATGCCGACAACGTAAACCAACATAGTGCTCTGTCGCGCAGGAGCACCGAGGGTGACCAAACCGCGGCGTTTGAACCTTCTGATACTACCGTTGAACGTTTTACCCACGTCTGGATAAACACCAGTGGTAAAGCCGAGCAGGCGGCCGCCAGCCAGAACGGTAAGTTAATACTTTGCATCACCAGCAGGGTGCCCAGCGGGGGGCCAACGGTCCAGCCGATGTTCAGCACGGTATAGTTAAGCGAGAAAATTTTCGTTTTGTTGGTGGCAGAGAGATTATCGGCAAACCAGGCCTTCAGCACCGTTGCGAAGACGGAGTAGGCGCAGTTGATCAGGGCGAAGAGCAGCACCACCACCACGACGTTATGCACCAGTGGGATCGCAATAAAACCAGAGGCAAAGCCGCAGATAGCCAGCAGCATGTAGCGTTTTTTATCGAACTTGTCGGCCAGAATACCAAAGCCAAGGCTGAAAACGACGCCAATAGTCAGGGCGACCGTCATCGCATAACCGATCAGATCGACGCTCAGGTTATACTGCCGACTGAGGTAAATCGTCATGAATGGCAGCGTAGCGCCGCGCCCAATGGTTAATAACAAGGATGATGCAAGTAACGCGAGAGTGGACCGTCTCAGAGAGATATTCATTTTCCTGCCCGACAATGCATGTTGTTATGTTTTTTTTAGATATCAGAAACAAATAGCATGGTAAAAGTGTGATGTACACTCAATAAGTTGTCGGAAAATGCCCTCAATAGCCTACCTGAATTAATGATCTGTTCCGGTACAATGATTTCCGTTACCTTAACTTGTTTACAAAAATTTAATATTTGCAAGGGCGGTGGTATGTCACGTAAAGACGGGTTGTTAGCGTTGCTGGTCGTTGTCGTTTGGGGCCTGAACTTTGTCGTCATTAAAGTTGGCCTGCACAATATGCCGCCATTGATGCTGGCAGGATTGCGATTTTTACTGGTGGCATTTCCGGCGATATTCTTTATTGCCCGCCCGAAAATCCCGCTTTCGCTGTTACTCGGTTATGGCCTGACCATCAGTTTTGGGCAGTTCGCGTTTCTCTTTAGCGCCATCAAATTCGGTATGCCTGCCGGGTTAGCTTCGCTGGTATTACAAGCTCAGGCGTTTTTCACCATCATTCTGGGGGCATTCGCTTTTGGCGAGCGTTTGCAGGGGAAACAGCTGGTAGGGATTGCGCTGGCCGTGTTTGGCGTACTGGTGTTGATTGAAGCTAGTCTGAACGGGCAGCATGTCGGCATGCTCGGTTTTATGCTGACGCTGGCGGCGGCGCTAAGCTGGGCCTGCGGCAATATCTTTAACAAAAAAATAATGCAGCACACGTCGCGTCCGGCTGTGATGTCCCTGGTCGTGTGGAGCGCTTTAATTCCCATTATCCCGTTCTTTTTGGCATCCGCACTGCTGGATGGTCCGACACAAATTGTGCAGAGCCTGGTGGCGATAGATATGATCACCATTTTGTCACTGGTTTATCTGGCGTTTGTGGCGACCATTGTGGGTTACGGAATCTGGGGTTCATTACTTGGGCGTTATGAAACCTGGCGGGTAGCGCCGCTGTCGCTGTTAGTGCCCGTTGTCGGTCTGGCAAGTGCAGCTGTGTTGCTGGATGAAACGCTGACGGGTTTGCAACTGCTGGGTGCGCTGCTGATTATGGCTGGGCTGTATATTAATGTATTTGGCTTTCGTTTGCGCAAGATAGCGCAGGTGAGAGGGTAATAAAAAGCCCCGCCGTGGCGGGGCAAAAACGAATTACAGGTTGCGCGTATTGTAATAAGGCACCCCCAATTCGTCGGACTTATCGCTGCCGGCACCCATATGATTAAAATCGAACGGGGACTGATCGTGCGCAGGGGGCATAATCATTGCGTCACGACTGTTCTGGGTGGCGGGTTGCGCAGTCTGTTCCGCCATGCTCTGGCCCGAAACAACCAACAGCAGGGCCAGCATCGCATAAGACAGAATTTTCATCATTTCCTCGGTTACGTCGTTAACTGGCGATTAGCAATTACACTGATTGAGCGGAAGCAAATAGCGTGATTCGCCGTGCATATTGGTCATACGGTATTTATGCGGCGGAACATCAAAATAGTTTTTGAACGTTCTGGTCAGCGTTTGCTGAGATTCAAAGCCGTAACGCTCCGCCAGATAAAGAATCGGCTCGTTACTTTCTTTTAATTTTTGCGCTATTTCAGTCATTTTACGGCTGCGGATGTATTGACCCAGTGAATGACCGGTTTCTTTTTTAAACATCCGTTGCAGGTGCCATTTGGAGTAACCTGAACGCTCAGACACTTTTTCCAGCGAGAGCGGTGATTCAAGGTTATTTTCGATCCAGTCCAAAATGCTATGAATAGTGATTGTGTCAGTATTGCGTCTGGACATCGTCATACCTCTTTTCTGTTTACGGCAGGATTCTCTTAAGCAAATGCTCAAGCGTGGCTACTTCATCCGCCGTTAAGTTTTTTGTTAGTTCCTGGTGCAGGTCTTGCCCGACTAATTGGTGACACTGCTCGCAAATTGCTGCGCCATGCTCGGTGAGTTTCACCAGCACGCCACGCTTATCATGTGGATTCGGAAGCCTTTCTATCCAGCCTTTACAGGCCAGTCTGTCCAGCATCCGCGTCAGGGCGCCAAGATCGACAGACAGCACTTTTTTCAATTCGACAGGGGTAATGCACACCGCACAACGGATGGAGCAGAGCACTTTGAACTGTGATGCTGTGATATCCAGCGGTGACAGGTAGTCGTTTAGCAAACGATCTTTTTTCTGATTAACCATATAGATCAAACGACCCAGTGGGATGATTTCGTTAAACAGATCACTGGTGCTTTTCACAATGGTTGCCCTGGCAAGTAGTTAGTCACGGCTGATATTATTGCTTAGGCAAATATAAGTCAAATGAATGGGTCGGCAAATGCCACGTTTTGCTAAATCAGCAGGCTCATCAACTGACGTATATAATTTTAACGGTCTGATAATTATGGGTTATAGGCGCGGGCGAAAAATGAATCCTTACACCGTGAAAATGGCTTATCACTCGGCTTTCACCTTATACTTGCCGTTGACGATTAACGCACAGGAAAGATGACATTATGATGGACTTGTTTAAAGCAATAGGGCTGGGGCTGGTAGTCCTGTTACCGTTGGCAAACCCGTTAACCACCGTGGCGTTGTTTCTTGGCCTTGCCGGTAATATGAACAGCGCAGAGCGTAACCGTCAGTCCCTGATGGCGTCTGTGTATGTGTTTGCCATCATGATGGTGGCGTACTATGCCGGGCAGCTGGTGATGAATACCTTCGGGATTTCGATCCCCGGATTACGTATTGCGGGTGGGTTAATCGTTGCGTTTATCGGTTTTCGGATGTTGTTTCCACAACAGAAGGCGCATGAGTCTCCAGAGGCGAAAAGTAAGTCAGAGGAGCTGGAAGACGAACCGACTGCCAATATTGCATTTGTACCGCTGGCAATGCCAAGTACCGCCGGTCCGGGTACGATAGCCATGATCATCAGCTCGGCGTCAACCGTCCGTCATGGCTCCGAATTTCCTGATTGGGTAATTATGGTTGCGCCGCCGATAATTTTTGCGGTTGTCGGCGTTATCCTGTGGGGTTGTTTACGCAGTTCCGGTGGGATTATGCGTTTGGTAGGCAAAGGCGGTATAGAAGCTATTTCGCGCCTGATGGGCTTCCTGCTGGTGTGTATGGGCGTGCAGTTTATTATTAACGGCGTGCTGGAAATTATTAAAACTTACGCTTAAATAAACGGGCCCGGTATTGTCTTATACCAGGCCCGTTTTTTATGAATGCTGTGGCTGCTCTTCGAGCGATATCGGCCATTTGCGAAAGATTATCACCGACCATACCAACGCAACAACGGCAGGTACTGCGCCTGTATAACCAATCGTTGACATCGACCAGTGTAAACTCACCTGATTACCCACCAGCGCGCCAGCGCCAATGCCGATATTAAAGATACCGGAGAACAGTGCCATTGCGACATCGGTGGCATCCGGGGCCAGCGCCAGCACTTTTACCTGCATGCCAAGACCGATCAACATAATAGCAATGCCCCAGAAAATACTGAGGATGGCGAGGTGCATTTCGCTGTCAGCGGCTGGCAATAGGAGCACCAGGCATACCGTCAGCAGGGCAATGGCGCTACTGATGAGTATGGAAGCATGTAGATTACCCAGTTTGCCAAATATCACACTACCAATAATACCCGCGCCGCCCAGAATCAGTAGCAGCACGGTAGCAAAGTTGGCGCTCAGTCCGGCGACGGTCTGTACAAACGGTTCAATGTAGCTATAAGCCGTGTAGTGGGCGGTGACCACAATCACCGTCAGCACATACAGGCTCATCAACGCCGGACGGTGGAATAACACCGGCAAACTTTTAAGTGAACCGGAGTGTTCGCTGGGCAATTTAGGCAGTAACTTAATCAGGCAAAGCAGGGTGACTAACGCCCCCATGCCGATAGCAAAGAATGTGGTGCGCCAGCCAAAATACTGACCGACGATACGCCCGATAGGCAGACCCAGCACCATTGCCAGTGCGGTGCCGGTAGCAATCAGGCTAAGCGCCTGCGCACGTTTTCCTGCCGGGGCCAGGCGAATTGCCAGCGATGCGGTAATGGACCAGAAAATAGCGTGTGCAAAGGCGATACCAATACGGCTAATCACCAGCACGGTGAAATTCCATGCCAGGAAAGAGAGCACATGGCTGGCAATAAACACCACAAACAGACAGATCAGGAGCTTGCGTCGTTCCATCTGGCTGGTAAGCAGCATGAAGGGAAGCGACATTAAGGCAACAACCCAGGCGTAGATTGTCAGCATGATCCCGACCTGCGCGGTCTGCATATTAAAACTTTGCGCGATGTCGGACAGCAAACCGACAGGGACAAACTCTGTGGTATTGAAAATAAAACCGGCAATGGCAAGCGTAACTACACGTAGCCACGCCACCTTGCGGGAAACAGTGTCTGTTGTCATATCGATAAATCGGGTTAACTGCGAAAAGGAGAGGCATCGATCTTAAAACGTTTTCTGGCGAAAATACAATCATTTTGTGATTGAGATCACGTTGTTTGGCTGGGGAAGACGGTTGCCTATGAGAGGAGTGCGTAACCCCGGCCAGTACGATGACTGACCGGGAAAACCGCAAGCGCGCTGGATTAGTGCTGTTGTGCTTCTTTCATACACAGTGCTTCATGTTCACTGTCGATAATTGGTTCAACTTTACCCATCAAAAACAGATAGTTCAGAATCCCTACCACGACTAATGCGGCTGAAAAAACCAGCGCCCAGGTAAATGAACCCGTGGCGGCAACGATCGCCCCTGTAATTATCGGCCCTACAGCGCCGCCCATGTTGGAAACGGTATTCTGCAATCCAGCCACGATCGAGACGCTGTTTTTAGGCGCAACGTCTCCTGGGAGCGCCCATACCTGTGATGCGGCGACCGTGGTACCAGATTTTGCGACGCACAGTAAAAAGACGGTCATATACACCGAGTCGGTAAAGGGGGCAAAACCAATGCATAACGCCATCAACAAACCAATGGTCAGAAAGAGTTTACGCGTAGCCGTCAGTGACAAAATTCGCTTATGCACCATACGGTCAGATGCCCAGCCGGCGATGACCTCGATCACCATTCCGCAGAGTAACGGCAATGCGGCAACCATTCCCATTTTAATGAAATCCATACCTTTGTCTTTTACCAGATAAGTAGGCAACCAGGTAATAAAGAAATAGGAAGTATAGTTGATGGTAAAGAAACCAATACACATCGCCCAGATATTGCGATAACGCAGCAATTTATACCAGCGCATAGGCAGCACAGATTTATCACCGTGCTTTTGTTTTTGACCTTCACGAATATGCTTAACTTCGCTGGTGCTGATTTTTTTGTGGTCTTCTGGATTTTCCGTATAAATAAAATACCAGGCAATAACCCAGATAATCCCGACGCTACCAATGATGAGAAACGTCATTCGCCAGTCAAACTGGTAAATCATCCAGACGATCAGCGGCATTGCCACCGCGCCGCCGAATTTAGAGGCGCTGTCAAAGAGTCCGGAAACGGTCGCTCTCTCACTGTCAGGGAACCAGCGAGCCGCGATGCCTGCGTTGCTTGGGTATGCCGCGGCTTCACCGACACCGAGGGCAAGCCGCAAGGCGAGGAGTGATTTAAATCCGGTGGCTAATCCCATCATAGACGTGGCGATTGACCACCATGCAACGGCAAAACCCAATCCTTTTTTCTGCCCGAAGCGGTCGGCAAACCAGCCTGCGGGTATTTGTAAGAGCGAGTATGACCAGAAGAAAGCTGCCATTATAAAACCCATCATTTCAGGGTCGAGTTTTAGTTCGTCGATGAGATGCGGGGCAGCCGCAGATAATACCGTTCGGTCAATATAATTAATTGCAATAGCAAGCCACATTAATCCCGCAATCCACCAGCGGATTCGGGATTTCTCTGCAAAATTATTCATATATCAGGCCCATGGTAGATGTTCATTTTTATTATTGTGGGAAGGCTACAGTATTCTCCACAATGTTATAATTCATTCATGATATTTTTCGGTTTATGCTGATGTATGACAGACTCAATAATATTATGAACACATTGCTCGCCAATATTGCTGATGGCGCCCTCGGTGTATCCTGCAATGTGTGCGGTGGGAATGAAGTTATCGAGGGAAAACAAGGGATGCGAATCGCATGGCTCATGTAAAAAGACATCGGCGGCAGCTCCTTTAATCACCCCTTCGGTCAACGCCTGCAGCAGATCCTCCTCATTCACTACGCCGCCCCGCGACACGTTGATGAGATAACTGCTGGGCTTCATTTTATTAATACGCGCGAAATCAAAGAGATCTTTGGTTTCAGGGGTAAGAGGCGTATGCAGGGTTATGAAATCGCTTTGTTCCGTTAATTCGTCGAGCGAGACGTACTCAACCCGATTCTCTTTGGCAAACTGCGCGTCCTGCCAGGCGTCATACGCCAATACGCGCATATTGAATCCCCGGGCGCGTAGCGCAACCTGTTTACCTATGTTACCTAATCCAATAATACCTATGGTTTTGCCATACACATCGGAGGCGAAGATGCGTGGCCAGTGACCGGCCCGGGTTTGTTCAATAGCCTGTGGGAGCTGGCGCGCGCAGTTGAGGATCAAGGAAAAGGCAAAATCGGCAACGGCATGTTTATTGGCATCAGGCACATTGGTGACATAAATGCCTTTTTCGCGCGTCGCATTGAGATCGATATTATCAACGCCTACGCCGTGTTTGCAGACGATCTTCAGATTTGGGGCCGCAGCCAGCAATTTCGCATTGACATCGGTAAAGGCGACAATCATCGCCACCGTTTCTTTGAGATGGGGTTCAAGCGCTTCCAACCCTGCATCCGCTGGCAACATTATTAATTCCAGGCCGACTTCTTTTAGCTGCGCGATCGGTTGTTGATCGTATTTGGCAAATGAAGGTGATGTACAGATGACGTTCATAACACAATCCTGTTGGTTAAGCGGCGTTACCGCCGCCGTATAAGGGTTTATCGCAGATAGTTATTGATAATTTGCTGGATCTGGATTTCCTGCTGCTCATCAAACGTGACAGCGTAACGGCTGGCGCCGACATCATGTCCCATGATTTGTAATGCTTTTTTAACTGCGGCAGGCGAGAAGGCCACCTTGTAAAGATCGGTGCGCAGACCCGTAACGCTCTCCTGAGCCTGGTGCGATCCGGCGACATCGCCCGCGTTAAACCGTGACCAGATAGCGTTGATTTCATCAGGCGCGACGTTTGCCAGCCCGGAGATACAAGCGGAACAGCCGTCGACAAAACCCTGGTGAATCAGCGAGTCGGGGCCATTCAGTACATCGAATCCGTCGATATCTTTGACGGCATCCAGGAATCCGCTCAGGCTCTCATAGCTGCCCGCGCTGTCTTTGATTCCAATGATGTTGGGGTGCGCCGCGAGCGTTCTTGCCGTTGCGGGCTCAATGGTATTGCCCGTACGCGCCGGAATGTTGTAAAGAAAAACGGGAACTGTTAACGCGTCGGCGATCGCTGTATAGTGGGCAATCAACTCATGTTGTTTCAGCGGGACAAAATACGGAGTAATGACCGATACGGCATCGACACCCAGTTTTTCTACCTGCTTACCCAGACGGATAGTATCGCGGGTTGATATTTCGCCAATATGCGCCACAACATGCGCGTGACCGGCAACTTCTTCCACGCAGGTCCGGGTAACGGCGATTTTTTCCTCCTCGTTAAGCACAAAAAACTCGCCGTTGGTGCCGCCGCAGAAAATACCGTTTCCGGCACGAAGCTGGCGGTTGACCTGGTTTTTAAGCTCACTGAGATTCAGACCGCCTTCGTGGTCAAATGGGGTCACTATGGCGGTCAGTACGCCACGAATTTTGCTGCTCATTGTTCACTCCTTTGTGATCAGATCGGGAAACAGAGTTTGGTAAATGGCCTGAACATCATCATGGCTCACCTGGCAGGGAGCGTTATTCATCAGGCGTTTCACGTTTAGCGCGGCATCGGCCAGCGCGGGAATGTCTGCGTACGGGACGCCGAGCGTTGCCAGGTTATCGGGAAGGTTGAGACGTTTCACGAGGGCAGAAAACCAGGCCACCAGCGCATGTGATTTTTCTTCAGCATTCAGGGTAAGATCGGCATCCGGTACCAGATCCCAGACCTGGGCGAACTTGTCGACGGCATAAGGGCGAACCACCCGCATGCAGGGCGCCAACAAAATCGCATTGGCAACGCCGTGAGGTAGATGATACCGCCCCCCCAGCGGGTATGAGAGTGCGTGGACTAGGTGAGTCCCGGCATGATTAATCGCCACGCCGCCATAATACGACGCCCATAGCATTTCCAGTTTCGCCAGCAAATTGTTCGGTTCATTGACCGACGTTTCGATATTCTTCAGTAATTTCTGTAAACCGATGAGCGCAGCGTTGTCACTGACCGGATTGGCAATAGTCGCTGTAAAGCACTCAATCAGATGGCATAGCGCGTCAATGCCGGTTGATGAGGCAATGTGCGCAGGCATACTGGTAGTGAGTTCCGGTAGCAGGGCGACATAATCCGGCAACAGCACCGGGGAGATGATGCCTGTCTTGGTGTTTTGTTCCGGGATTGCCAGTATTGCGTTTGGGGTGGCTTCTGAACCTGTCCCGGCGGTGGCAGGGATAAGTACGCAGGCCACACGTTGTTGCGGTTTCTCGCCAGCCAGCATGGCCTCCAGCGAGGGAGAGTCTGGATGACACAGGACAGAGAGCAGCTTGGCCACGTCCAGTACGCTACCGCCCCCAATACCGATCACCATCTCCACATTGAGGTCAGCGACCCGTTTGATGAGTGCGCTGACGTCATGATGTCCCGGTTCGGCCGGTACGTTGTCAATCAGCGTCACCTGGCGGCCATCATTAGCCAGCAGGGTGCGGATCTGCGCCACCGCATCCAGTCGGACAATATTGCCATCAGTCACCAGTAGCAGCTGGCGTTTCCCACTCAGTAATGGCTCCAGCGCGGGGATGGCATGTGAGCCGCTGATTACGGTGCTATTAATTGTTGCCACAACATTCTCCTGTTTGAGTGATTGAATTCGCTCACTGTGATTCAGGAACGATTTCATCATGGGCTAAATTTATAATTTATCGCGGAACCGAATAACTTGAGCTTGCTCACATTTAATCAAATGTGATTGAATATAATCATAAGCAACACACACCGACCCGGAGCATGGATGAGTAAACATGTAGCAAACCCGCAAATCCTGGTTATCGCCGACGACTTTACCGGCGGAAACGATGCGGGGGTCAGCCTGGCGCTGACGGGAATGACGGTCAATGTCGCCTTTACGTTGCCCTGTGCCGAAGAGACCGACGTACTGATCGTGAATAGTGATAGCCGTGCGCTGGATGCGCCGCAGGCAGCGGCCCGCGTGAATGCTTTAGCGCTCGCCTGTCATGCCGATTCGCGGGCACTGTGGCTAAAGAAAATGGATTCCACTTTACGCGGTAATCCTGGGGCCGAAGTGGATGCGCTCATGCAGGTGACGGGTAAAAATCTGGCCATTGTTGCGCCAGCGTATCCCCAGGCTGGCCGGACGACTGAACAGGGGCTCTGTCTCGTCCACGGCGTTCCGGTCACTGAAACCGAATTTGCCAGCGACCCGAAAACGCCGGTCGCCAGCGCTGATATCTGTGCGGTACTTCAGGCACAAACCTCCATCAAATGTCGGACGATGTCATTGAGTGACGGTTTACAACGCCTGCAAGAACCAAGTGTTGATATGTCGCAGATTTGGGTGGTTGATGCGCAGAGTAATGCGGATCTTGATGCCATTGTCGGTGAAGTGATGAAGCGAAATGATTCGCCGCTGTTGGTGGGCTCGGCCGGAATTTGTGACGCACTGGCTCGCCGAGTCCAGACGGTCTCTGCCCAGCGTTTACTGGCGATTGTGGGCTCAATGAGTGAAATTGCTCAACGTCAGATTGCGGCCGTGAGCCGGGATCAGCAGGTGGAGACGGTATTCATCGACATCGAGGATATGTTCAAGGGGACTATGGACGCGCACGTCGCCCGCATTATTGGCGTTCTGGCATCCGGTAAACACTGCATTGTTCACACCTGTCCTGATAAAGAAGCGCGGCACCATATTCCACATCTGTGCGCGTGCTGGCAGGTGAGTCGCGCTCAGTTGGGCGAAAAAATCTGCCAATTCCTTGGGCAACTTACCCGACAGGTTTTAGATGATGCTTCACCCGCCGCGCTGTATCTCTCCGGCGGCGATGTTGCTATGGCGGTTGCTGAAGCGCTGGAGGCAACGGGATTTCGTATTACCGACCGTGTGGCTCAGTGCGTACCGTACGGTCATTTTGCCGGCGGCCGCTGGCAACGCCCGGTTATGACAAAAGCAGGTGGTTTTGGTGACGAGACGACCCTGCGTCAGGTTTTGCATGCTATTGAGGAGAAAATGAGTGAATAACGTTATTGCGGTAACCATGGGCGACCCGGCAGGTATCGGACCGGAGATTATTATTAAATCACTGACAGAGGATCCGCTCTCAGGCGCACCGGTTGTGGTGGTCGGCTGCGCGCAGACCTTGCGGCGGATTCAGGCATTAAACATTACGCCAGCAGCGGAACTGCGGGTCATTGATTATGTGGCGCAGGCGCAATTTTCGGCGGGGATTATCAATGTGATCGATGAACCCCTTGCCGACCCGGACGCCCTTGAACCCGGCGTGGTGCAGGCACAGGCAGGCGATCTGGCCTATCGCTGTATTAAGCGTGCCACCGCGCTGGCGCTGAATGGCGAAGTGAAAGCGATAGCCACCGCGCCGCTAAATAAAGAAGCGTTGCATCTGGCGGGTCACCCTTATCCTGGCCATACCGAACTGCTGGCGCAACTGACTAACAGTAAAGATTACGCGATGGTGCTGTATACCGATCAGCTCAAAGTCATTCATGTCACTACCCATATTGCGCTACGGAAATTTCTCGATACGCTCAGCGAGGCGCGGGTGAAAACCGTTATTCAGGTAGCACATGATTTTCTGCGCCGTGTCGGGTATGAAAGCCCGCGCATTGCGGTGGCAGGGGTGAATCCACATGCCGGAGAACATGGCCTTTTTGGCGATGAAGAAATCAAAATAGTTGGACCTGCGATCCAGGCCATGCAGGCACAGGGGCTGAATGTCACAGGGCCGTGCCCACCGGATACGGTATTTATGCAGTGCCATGAGGGGATGTACGACATGGTGGTGGCGATGTATCACGACCAGGGCCATATTCCGCTAAAATTGCTTGGATTCTATGATGGGGTGAATATCACCGCCGGGTTACCGTTTATTCGCACCTCTGCGGACCACGGCACGGCGTTTGATATTGCCTGGACAGGTAAAGCCAAGTCTGAGAGCATGGCGGTATCCATCCAGTTGGCTATGCAAATCACGCGGGATTAAAATGAAGGGATATAATCGGTTAGAACAGATTATGGATTATCTGAAAGGGCATAATCTGGCGACGGTAGAACAGCTTGTTGCCGTGACGGACGCCTCGCCGGCGACCATCCGTCGCGACCTGATTAAGCTCGATCAGGAAGGCGTGATCAGCCGTACCCATGGCGGGGTGACGCTTAACCGGTTTATCCCATCGCAGCCTACCACGCATGAGAAAATGCAGCGCAACCTGCAAGAGAAACAAGCGATCGCCAGCGCGGCGGCAGGCCTGGTGAAGGCCGGGGATGCGATTGTTCTGGATGCGGGGACGACAATGATTGAACTGGCTCGTCAGCTCACTCATCTGCCGCTGCGGGTCATCACCAGCGATCTGCACATCGCGCTTTTTTTCTCCGAATTTAAACAAATTGAAGTGACGATCATTGGAGGGCGGATTGATGACTCCAGCCAGTCCTGTATCGGTGAGCACGGGCGTAAACTGTTGCAAAACGTCTGGCCGGATATCGCGTTTTTGAGCTGTAACGGTTGGGATCTGGCGCGCGGCATCACCGCGCCGACGGAAGAAAAGGCCGGAGTAAAACGTGACCTGATTGCCAACGCCAGTCGTCGGGTACTGCTGGCAGACAGCTCAAAATATGGCGCGTGGTCTTTGTTTAACGTTACCCATCTGAATGCGCTGACGGATATTGTGACCGATGCCCGGCTCAATGAGGACGTGCGTGTACAACTGGAACAGTTACCCTGCCAACTGACTATTGCCAGTTAATCCGTATCCTGCGACAACTGAGGATCCAGCACTTCGATAAAGGCTTCCAGCTGCCTTGTCATCGCACCTCTTCGCCAGACCAGCCACGTATTCAGCCAGCGCCAGTTTTCGCTCAACGGCCAGGCGTTGACCTGATGGTGTCCGGGCATACTTTCCAGCATCGAACGTGGAATTAGCGCGATACCCGCACCGGCAATAACGCAGGCCAGCATCCCATGGTATGACTCCATTTCATGAATGGTACCCGGCATGGCGCGATCGGCATGAAACCAGCTTTCAAAATGTCGGCGGTAGGAACAGTTGGCGCGAAACGCGTAAATACTGCAGCCGTTGACGTCGCTGGCCCGCTGGATGGGAGGGTGACCGTGCGGGGTGACAATCATCATCTCTTCACGATAGACCGGAATACCCTCAAGTCCGGGGTGGGCAACGGGACCATCGACAAAAGCGGCGTTCAACGTGCCGTCCAGCACGCCGTCCAGCATGGTGCCTGATGGACCGGTCGCCAGGGCAAACTGAATTTTTGGATAACATTGGTTATATTCAGCCAACGTAGCAGGGATCCGTACCGCGGCGGTGCTTTCCAGCGATCCGAGCGAAAACAAGCCCTGTGGTTCATCTCCGGCGACCACCATTCTCGCTTCCTCTACCAGCGCCAGGATCCGTTGACTGTAGCGCAAAAAGTTGTGCCCGGAGGGCGAAAGCCGCAGACGCTGGTTTTCACGAATAAACAGATCGACGCCAAGATCGGCCTCAAGTTGGCGAATACGGGTAGTGAGATTGGACGGCACGCGATGCACCTTCGCTGCGGCCTGTGTAATGCTGCCGGTCTCCGCGACGGCATTGAACATTTCCAGTTGCGTAAGATCCATAATATTCTCTAATCGTGAATGGTGTGGTTAATATTATTCATTTTTCAGGAAGAGTAAATATGCTCATGATATGACCATACCCTGCGATAAAAGAGAGGCACCCATGACTATCACAGCAGCAACACATGCTATTTCGGTTGATCCTACCAGCGGTGAAAGACTGACGGCGATGCCGTGGGCCAGCACCGAAGAGATTGCGCAGGCACTGAGTCTTGCCGCAAGTGCCTACAGTGAATGGAAACAGACTACCGTCGCGCACCGTGCGCATACGCTGCGTCAAATCGGCCTGGCCCTGCGTAATCGCGCGGAAGAGATGGCGCAGTGTATTTCACGTGAAATGGGCAAACCCATTAAACAGGCTCGTGGTGAAGTCGCCAAGTCAGCCGCGTTGTGCGACTGGTACGCTGAACATGGACCTGAGATGCTTAACCCGGAACCGACGCTGGTAGAAAATAACCAGGCGGTGATTGAGTATCGTCCTGTTGGAACTATTCTGGCGATCATGCCGTGGAATTTCCCGCTGTGGCAGGTACTGCGTGGCGCCATTCCGATTTTGCTGGCTGGTAATGGCTATTTGTTAAAGCATGCGCCTAACGTAACCGGCTGTGCTGCGATTATCGCGCAGGTTTTTGCTGATGCAGGCGTTCCTGCCGGTGTTTATGGTTGGGTAAATGCCGATAACGCCGGAGTCAGTCAGATGATCAACGATCCGCGTATCGCAGCGGTAACGGTAACGGGTAGCGTACGTGCCGGTGCGGCGATTGGTGCACAGGCGGGTGCGGCGCTGAAAAAATGCGTACTTGAACTGGGTGGTTCCGATCCGTTTATTGTCCTCAATGATGCCGATCTCGATCTGGCAGTTAAAGCGGCAGTCGCCGGACGTTATCAGAATACCGGGCAGGTTTGTGCGGCAGCGAAGCGCTTTATTATCGAAGAAGGAATTGCAGAAGAATTTACTGCGCGTTTTGTGGCGGCCGCGAGCGCGCTCAAAATGGGCGATCCGTTAAACGAAGAAAACGACCTCGGACCGATGGCGCGATTTGATCTGCGTGATGAACTTCATCAGCAGGTTGAAGCGTCCCTGGCCGAAGGGGCGAAGTTACTCCTCGGCGGTGAAAAAATAGCAGGTCAGGGCAATTACTATGCCGTGACGGTACTGGGCGGCGTAACGCCAGAAATGACGGCTTTCCGTCAGGAGCTGTTTGGTCCGGTTGCGGCGATCACCGTTGCCAGGAATGCGGAACATGCTCTGGCACTGGCGAATGACAGTGATTTTGGTTTATCCGCCACGGTGTTCACTGCGGATGACGCGCTGGCCCAGAAGATGGCCTCTCGTTTGGAGTGTGGAGGCGTCTTCATCAATGGCTACAGCGCCAGCGACGCCCGTGTAGCGTTTGGCGGCGTGAAGAAAAGTGGCTTTGGTCGCGAGCTTTCGCATTTTGGCCTGCATGAGTTTTGTAATGTGCAGACCGTCTGGAAAAACCGCCTCTGAAGGTGAGGGTGCCTCCGTCGGGGGCACCTGCCTTATTTCTGCAAATTTTCTGTCATTGACTCTTCGTACACTGATACCTAATGGTCTAACGCAGCGTATTCAGCTCTGTTATACTCGCAGGCCTTTCATACCTGCGAGCAAGGAGCATGTTGTGGCCAGGGCCATGGACAATTCAATTTTAGAGACCATTGTGCAGCAGGTTCGTCCGCTGATTGGTCAGGGTAAAGTCGCTGATTATATTCCTGCGTTAGCCTCTGTCGACGGTTCCAAACTGGGTATCGCCATATGCACCGTCGATGGGCAGCACTATCAGGCGGGGGATGCGCAAGAACGCTTTTCTATTCAGTCGATTTCGAAGGTGTTAAGCCTGGTTGTGGCGATGCGTCACTATCAGGAAGAGGAGATTTGGCAACGCGTCGGCAAAGATCCATCCGGTCATCCTTTTAATTCCCTGGTGCAGTTGGAAATGGAGCAGGGTATCCCGCGTAATCCCTTTATTAACGCCGGGGCGCTGGTGGTTTGCGACATGCTGCAAGGGCGTCTGAGCGCCCCACGTCAACGGATGCTGGAAGTGGTCCGGGCATTAAGCGGCGTCCCGGATATCGCCTACGATGCGAGGGTGGCGCGATCTGAGTTTGAACATTCCGCACGTAACGCCGCTATCGCCTGGTTGATGAAATCGTTCGGCAATTTTAACCATGACGTGACCACTGTTTTGCAAAACTATTTTCACTACTGCGCATTGAAAATGAGCTGTGTGGAACTGGCGCGAACCTTCGTATTTCTGGCGAATCAGGGCCATGCCTTCCATCTTGAGGAGCCCGTGGTTACGCCGATGCAGGCCCGACAAATCAACGCGCTGATGGCGACCAGCGGTATGTATCAGAACGCGGGTGAATTTGCCTGGCGGGTTGGCCTGCCGGCAAAATCTGGGGTGGGTGGCGGTATCGTGGCCATCGTTCCACACGAGATGGCGATTGCTGTCTGGAGCCCGGAACTGGATCCAGCGGGAAATTCGCTGGCGGGTATCGCCGCGCTGGAGCAACTAACGCAACAAATGGGGCGCTCGGTTTACTGATGAATACGCTCGACCCTCTTTTTGCCCGGCTGGCGAAATCGACGTTTCGCTCGCGGTTTCGCCTCGGCCAGAAAGAAAGGCAGTATTGTCTGGATAAAGGCGCGCCGGTTATTGAACAACATGCAGCCGATTTTATTGCCAAACGACTGGCTCCCGCTTTTCCCGCTAATGATGGGAAGCAGACGCCAATGCGTGGTCACCCGGTATTCATCGCACAACACGCGACGGCGACCTGTTGTCGGGGGTGTCTGGCAAAATGGCACGATATTCCTCAGGGTGTGGCGCTTAACGAACAACAGCAACGTTACGTTGTCACGGTTATATATCACTGGTTAGTGATCCAAATGAATAAGCCATAGATAACATAATCCTATGATACAGCCTCTTGTGTTATGCAATTGTTAAAAGCATGCTAAGGGGGTCTATCTAAGGAGAAAAAATGGCTTCCTGCAAACCCTGCTTCGTGCTGAGTGCGGCACAGATTCTGTCGAGAATCGACGAGCTCAGCGATGTCCTTGAACAGTGCGTCAATGACGGCGCCTCCGTCAGCTTTATGCTGCCTTTTGATCGTGAGAAATCACGGCCTTTCTGGATGAACGTCGCGCAAAGCGTTGCCCGTGGGGAAAGACTTGTTCTTGGCGCCCAGAATGCCCAGGGAACGCTCGTCGGTACCGTCCAGCTCATTATCGATCAACCGGAAAACCAACCTCATCGCGCCGATGTCGCTAAGCTGCTGGTTCATACCTCTGCACGGCGGAGCGGCGTTGCCCGGGAACTGATGAATGAGCTGGAAAGTTGTGCGCGTCAACAGGGCAAAACGTTGCTGGTGCTTGATACGGCGACAGGCAGCGGCGCGGAGTTGTTCTACCACAAGTGCGGGTGGCAAAAAGCAGGAGTAATACCTGACTATGCCAAAATGCCTGACGGGACGCTGACCGGGACAACACTTTTTTATAAAACTCTCTAATTTGTCGCTGGGGATTGATCAAAACAGGGTTTCAATGTATTAAAGTTTGCTAACCTATTGGACCAATTCAATCAGGTTGTATGACTAATCAAAAAGGGAACCCATTGTGCAAACTTTAAATCGTCGCGATTTCCCCGGTGCTCAGTATCCTGAACGCATTATTCAGTTTGGTGAAGGAAACTTCCTGCGCGCCTTCGTTGACTGGCAAGTCGATCTGCTGAATGAGCATACCGATCTTAACTCTGGTGTGGTCATTGTCCGACCTATCGAAAGTACTTTTCCTCCATCACTGAGTACACAGGACGGCCTCTATACCACCATCATTCGTGGTTTGAATGAGAAGGGCGAAGCCGTGAGCGATGCCCGTTTAATTCGTTCGGTTAATCGCGAGATCAGCGTCTATAGTGAGTACGATGAGTTCCTGAAGCTGGCGCATAACCCTGATATGCGTTTTGTTTTCTCTAATACCACCGAAGCTGGCATCAGCTACCACGCTGGTGATAGGTTTGAGGATACGCCTGCGGTGAGTTATCCGGCCAAACTTACCCGACTGCTGTTTGAGCGCTTCAGCCATTTTAATGGCGCATCGGATAAAGGCTGGATAATCATTCCTTGCGAACTGATTGATTATAACGGTGATGCGCTGCGTGAACTGGTCCTGCGCTATGCTCAGGAGTGGGCGTTACCGGAAGCATTTATCCAATGGCTGGATCAGGCCAATACCTTTTGCTCCACGCTGGTGGATCGTATTGTTACCGGCTATCCACGTGACGAAGTCGCGAAGCTTGAAGCGGAATTGGGTTATCACGATGCGTTTCTGGACACCGCTGAACACTTCTATCTGTTTGTTATTCAGGGTCCGAAATCATTAGCCGCTGAGCTGCGTCTGGATAAATATCCGCTGAATGTTCTGATTGTTGATGACATCAAACCGTATAAAGAACGGAAAGTGGCTATTCTCAACGGCGCACATACCGCATTGGTTCCCGTTGCCTGGCAGGCTGGATTGGATACCGTGGGGGAGGCCATGAATGACGCGGAGATTCGCGCCTTCGTGGAAAAAGCGATCTATGAAGAAATTATTCCAGTGCTGGATTTACCACGCGATGAGCTGGCGTCTTTTGCCAGCGCGGTGACAGGTCGATTCTGCAACCCGTATATCAAACATCAGCTGTTGTCGATTGCCCTGAACGGCATGACTAAATTCCGCACTCGCATATTGCCGCAACTACTGGCGGGGCAACAGGCCAGCGGTAAACTGCCTGCGCGTCTGACATTTGCGCTTGCCGCGTTGATTGCGTTCTACCGTGGAGAGCGTAACGGAGAGTCTTACCCGGTTCAGGATGATGCGCACTGGATGACGCGTTTTCAACAGCTTTGGTCCCAGCATCATGACTGCCAGATAAGCACTGAAGATTTGGTTAAAACTGTGCTGGCCGTTACAGAACACTGGGAACAGGATCTGACGGAAGTTTCTGGATTGGTGGAACAGGTGACTGCCGATCTGGATAGCATTCTGCTAAACGGCATGCGAGAAGCTGTTAAACCTCTGTGCTAATACGCTGACCCGGCTCAGGCCGGGTTTTTTACAGGCATGGCTTAGTTACAACATACTATGGATTTCTACTTTTAGGGTGACAGTCTGTCGCTTCAACGCATCGTCCGTTCAGCAGGAGGGAAAGATGTTTAAATAGTGTTACGATGAGCTTGCAACATTGATCACGTTCGCGTTTAATGTGACGAGTTTCACATTTTTTCGAAGATAACCATGATCGTTCGCCCCCAACAACACTGGCTACGCCTGATATTCGTCTGGCATGGGTCGGTACTATCTAAAATTTTTTCACGTCTGCTGCTGAACTTCCTGCTCTCCATCGCCGTTATTATCATGCTGCCATGGTATACGATGCTGGGCATCAAATTTACCCTGGCGCCATTCAGCATTCTCGGCGTGGCGATTGCAATTTTTTTAGGTTTTCGCAATAACGCCTGTTATTCACGTTATGTTGAGGCTCGACACTTGTGGGGGCAGTTGATGATTGCTTCCCGATCGCTGCTACGTGAAGTAAAAACCACCTTGCCGGATGACGTCGAACTGGGTCAATTTGTTCGTCTGCAAATCGCCTTTGCCCACTGTTTACGCATGACGTTACGCCGTCAGCCCCAGGCTGAGCCGTTAGCGAAATATCTGAGTGAGGCAGATTTACAGACCGTGTTCGCCTCACAGTCGCCTGCAAACCGCATTCTGTTGCTGATGGGGGAATGGTTGGCTGTACGTCGGCGCAATGGTCAGCTGTCAGATATATTATTCCATAGTTTAAACAATAGGTTAAATGATATGTCGGCGGTACTTGCAGGGTGCGAGCGGATCGCGAATACCCCAGTGCCATTTGCTTACACTCTGATACTTCATCGAACGGTATACCTGTTTTGTATTATGTTACCTTTCGCGTTGGTGGTAGATCTGCACTATATGACGCCGTTTATCTCAGTGCTGATTTCCTATACTTTTATTTCGCTCGATACGCTGGCAGAAGAGCTGGAAGACCCGTTTGGCACAGAAAACAATGATCTGCCGCTGGATGCGATTTGCAATGCGATTGAAATCGACTTGCTGCAGATGAACGATGAAACAAACGTGCCAGCAAAACACATTCCAGATAAGCATTACCAACTCACTTAGTTACATTCTTTTGCCACCATGTAGGTTGCATATCTGAAAAAGAATGAAATTCCGGCGCCAGGTCTTCATCGTCAGGATCGTCAAAAGCGCCTGCTAACAGTGCAATAACCGGGGCGTCATCAATGGCGCCTACAGAACTGCCGCACTGTGGACAAAATGCCCGACTTGACGCCTCAGAAGAGCGCCAGGTTGTCGGTTTTCCGCCTTGACCCGTCCACGTTACATTTTCTGCATTAAACTCAATCCAGACGACGGTCGGTGCACCCGTATGTTTCCGACATATATCGCAGGAGCAGGTATGGGAATTATTTGGACTGCTGGCCACGAAACGAATCGAACCACACAGACAGCCACCAATGTAGACTTTAGACATGACAACTCCCGTCAGAAACACGTTGCCAGACACTAGCAGATGACGGGCTTTGCCACTAGATCCTCATGATAAAAAGGCGAGGGCGCGCATGGCAGATAGTTATCTCCTGTGATGCACTTATAATAAACGCTTAATCATTGCGTCTGGCTACGATAAATAACCGCGGAAAGGCCAGCAAAATTTTACCGTTTTCCTGCAGAGGATATTGTTCCTGAAGCAGTTCATGATAACGTGCCAGGTAAAGATGTTGCTCATTTTCGCTCAAGTCCTGTAACCAAGGCCGCAGGCCCGTTGAACTTACCCAGTCGATAATCGACTGATGTGAATCCATAACGTGATAATACGTTGTGCGCCAGATATCCACCTCACAGCCCGCTTCAGCCAAAATGTCATAATAGGCGTGTACACCAGGAAGCGGCGAGCGGCCCCGGTCAGGGTAACCTTGTTCATAAGCCACTTCACGCATCAAAACATGCGTTGGCTCCAGCCAGTTATCCGGCATTTGTACAGCCAGCACGCCATTGTGAGCCAGTAGCGATACCAGATGCGGGAACAAATCATAGTGATCGGGAACCCACTGCAACGAAGCATTTGCATATAGCAGTTCGAGAGGCTGCTCTGTCTGGAATTTACAGATATCCGCTTCAATAAAGCGGCATGTTGGTAATGCCTTGCGCGCCTCATTAAGCATGGCGGGCGAGGTATCAATCCCGGTTATTACAGCCGAGGGCCAGCGCTGATGCAGTAATGCCGTACTATTTCCCGGACCACAGCCAAGATCGACGACTGAATGGACATTCTCTAACGCCACTCTGCTGAGTAAATCCGCAGCGGGTCTTGAACGTTCAGTTTCATATTGCAGATAAAGCGAAGGATTCCAGTCGGCCATGAATGAATCTCCAGTATGAGAGAAAAAGGCGGAAAGGGTTACATAAGTCCTTGCCGATGAGCCATTTCTTTTAGAAGATTATATGAAAATACAGGAGAAGGGCAGAAATATGCTGGAAACATCAAGACTGATTTTACGCCCGTGGGAAGCCAAAGACAAAGCCCCGTTTGCCGCGCTAAATGCCGATCCGGACGTGATGCGTTTTTTTCCGGCTCCGCTGCAACGAACGGAAAGCGACAACCTGGCTGCCAGATTCCAGGAAGGCATTACAGAGCGCGGCTGGGGATTCTGGGCCGTTGAACTTAAAGAAACACACCAGTTTGTGGGGTGTGTAGGTTTACATCCACAACCTGATAAATTTCACTTTTCACCCTGTACCGAAATAGGCTGGCGTCTTGCTAAATCCTACTGGCATCAAGGGTTTGCATTGGAGGCCGCCGAGGCGTGCCTGACGTTTGCTTTCGAGGAGCTGGCGTTAAGTGAGGTGGTTTCATTTACGTCGGTGCTGAATAAACCGTCAGAGCGTCTGATGATACGGTTGGGCATGAATAAAACTGAAGAGTTCGTGCATCCCGCGTTGCCCTCTGATCACCGGTTAGCACAACACATCCTGTATCGGAGGGGGCAATTTGATTACCGTTTTTCGGAAAGTAAGCGATGTCTCAGATGACTCTTGGTAAAGTAATATCCCAAATTCATCATATGTTATGCGAACTAACTAAACTACTGCACCAATCTGGCTACAATTCTCGCTACCTGACGTTTGTCAAAGCTCAGTAGAAATGTCTAGGCGCTGGCTCATTAGAAATGACCATCTAATTATTGGTCAAAATTACTTTATAACTATGAGTGTGATATCATGCTTAGCCTTTTTCTTTAAATTATCGCAGGAGCACTTATGAGTGATAACTTTCCCTTTGCTATTTTTAACGTCAAGTTTGCCCCTTGGAATGATAGAAATCAAATCAGCAAAAAAACGTTAAAAATCAAGTTCGGAATTGTGAGCAAAAAAGATGAATGTCCTTATTTCAACCTGATAAATATACACGAAAGACTGATAAAACCCAAAAAAAGACATGTTCATATATCCACAAAAATAAGTTTCCCAATAAGTAATGAGAGAGGTTTTCGTAAGCTAATCCAAAAAATGGAAAATGGAGAGGATATAAACTCACATCTTAGTAAATTAATTTTTAATACAAATAAAAATGATGGAATGTTATTAGATTTTGGCCTTCATCATTTTCATTTAGGTGAAAAAATAGAATTAAAAAAGAAACAAAAGACCACGTCGAAAAATGATTTTATTGATAGAACTGGCGCTCTGCTTGTCGCATTAGTCAGAGATGATGATATTTATTGCTTAGGTGTTTTTGACCATGGAAATGACTTATGGATTAATACTGATCTCATTGAAATAATACATGCTGAGTGGCCTCATGCTTTAGATAAAAATAGAATCAATTCGGTCATTTCTATATCCCCAGAACCAAATAGTATTGATAGAAAAAAATATAGAGATAGTAATTTCAACACAATAGTTGAAGTTAGTGATGGAACATACTATCAAATGCTTGGCGGTGGGTTTAATGCCGCAGGGAGTAGTGCATTAGCTGGGCTGAAATTTGCCAATAATAATCTTACTGTTTCATTACTTGAGTACTATGCTCCATCAAAAATAGTGCAAATGATTATTAATCATTCATTTGTATCTGATAAAGGAGCGATACACTTAAAATTATTAACTATACCTCATTTTTATCAAAATATTATCTCCCATGAAGATACTGGAGATTTTTATGTTATAGGGTTTTATGAAACAAAGGGCTATAGAAAAGATGGGGTTTTATTTGATGCGTGGGTAGAATACTATAATTTACGATATTTGTCAGAAAATGCTGTCTATCATGAAAATTTTGCTCTACATACAGGTCTGAAAACTATAGCCTGGACATTCCTAATGAGCCACAAATAGACATTAGCATTGAGCCCCTACAACGTTAGTGCGCATAATGTATATTATGTTAAATTAAGTGATTCGCATAAAGTCATAGAATTAAGTCCCCATTAGTCTTTCGTTTGCTGGCATTTGGACATTGGTTGACACCACTACTAACAATCGCTTCTGAAGAGTTCTTCTATCGCGATTAGCCTGAAGTGTCAGGTTTGTCCGCCCTCTTCTTTTTACAGTTTCAGCGAACGTTCCTTGGAAGATCAGTGCCGATTTGGGCCATTGCTGGTCGTTCCGCTTTCTTGTAATCTGTCTCGTTGCATAACTGACAAAATCTGGAAATACCGAACTGGACTTCATATGAATGCTCATACTTCAAAAGACCCTTTACATGGCGTAACGCTAGAAATGCAGGTCAATGCACTGGTTGATCGTTTTGGTTGGGCTGAGCTTGCTCAACGCATTAACATCAACAGCTTTAAAAATGAACCAAGCGTTAAATCCAGTTTAAAGTTTTTGCGCCGTACGCCGTGGGCGCGTGCTGAAGTTGAAGCGCTCTATCTTGATTCGCTGCATGACGTGACCCCGTTCAACAACACCGCACCTGCTATTGATCCCTGGGCTAACAGCCGCAACAAGAAAAAATAAGAGCAAAGTCTGATGCCAGCATCCGGTTTCTTTTCAGGAAAATATCAGAAAAAACTGGCGAATATCTTCGTCCGTTGCCATGCCAGATTACCGCGAACTAACCTGAAATGGTTCGCGGTACTTGTGGGCAGTATGTTGTTACTGGGCAGTTGCTCTTCACAGCCGCCCGCTCCCAAAGTCACCCCACTACCTCCGGTGAATAAACCGCAACAGATTAAGGAGCCGGTGCGCGGAATCTGGTTGGCGACGGTTTCCCGTCTGGACTGGCCGCCGATCTCATCAGTGAATGTCAGTTCCCCTGCCATCCGTATCAGCCTGCAGCAGAAAGCGTTGACGGATAAGCTGGATAACCTGAAACGTCTTGGCATCAACACCGTTTTTTTCCAGGTCAAACCCGATGGTACCGCATTGTGGCAATCTAAAATCTTGCCTTGGTCAGATACGCTAACCGGCACGATTGGTCAGGATCCGGGTTACGATCCGCTACAGTTTATGCTCGATGAAGCGCATAAACGCGGCATGAAAGTCCATGCCTGGTTTAACCCCTACCGCGTGTCCGTTAATATCAAACCGTCAACGATCACCGAATTAAACAGCACGCTGTCGCAGACGCCTTCCAGTGTTTATGTCCTGCATCGGGACTGGATCCGCACCTCGGGCGAGCGTTTCGTGTTAGATCCTGGTATTCCCGAAGTGCGCGACTGGATCACCAGCATCGTGGCGGAAGTGGTGGAACATTATCCGGTCGACGGCGTGCAGTTTGATGACTACTTCTATACCGAGTCTCCCGGTTCAGCGCTTAACGACAGCCAGACCTTCAGAAAATATGGTCAGGGATTTGATTCCAAAGCTGACTGGCGGCGCGATAACACGCAACGACTGATCGCCCAGGTTTCGCGGACCATCAAGAAACTTAAGCCTGAGGTGGAGTTTGGCGTCAGCCCCGCGGGTGTGTGGCGCAATCGCTCTCACGATCCTGCGGGCTCCGACACCCGTGGCGCAGCAGCGTATGATGAATCCTATGCCGATACTCGTCGCTGGGTGCAATTGGGCTTGCTGGACTACATCGCCCCACAGTTGTACTGGCCTTTTGCCCGTGATGCGGCACGATACGATGTGCTGGCGAAATGGTGGGCAGATGTTGTGAAATCAACCAATACCCGCCTCTATATTGGGGTGGCGCTGTATAAGGTCGGCGAACCGTCTCGAAAAGAGCCGGACTGGACAGTTAAAGGCGGCGTGCCAGAACTGAAAAAGCAGCTCGATCTGAACGAGTCCGAACCACACATCAACGGCACCATCCTGTTTCGCGAAGATTATCTTAATCAGCCGCAAACGCAGGAGGCCGTAACCTATATTCGCAGCCGTTGGGGGCGTTAATGGTTATCTTTAGGTCAGTGTAGCGACTGAACCTGCATCACCGGGACAGTAACCGGCGGACATTATCATTAATTTGTTTCTGGATCGTATCCAGCGTGGTTTGCGTTATCTGATCGGGGTATTTGTCACTGGCGATAGCGCTCAGCACTGACGCAGAGTGGCAGACCTTTTCGATTATGGCGTTCACCTGGTCAGCAGAGAGCTCAGCTTCCTGAACGCCAAGCAACTGAAGGTGCTTTCTTTCGATATCCAGCGCCTCCCCCAACACGTCCATTTGGTGGTACCCGCCGGGTCCTTCACACCAGGTGACGTCGTAAGCCGGAGCCAGAGTCCAGTTTCCATCGGCTGACATTAAATAAGCAAAGTTCTTCGGATGATCGTCACGATTGTTGAATGCCACGTTGAAAACCACGCGTTCGAACGCTTTTGCCTTTTCTCTGACATCATTGGTACAGATCTGCGTGGCGCGCAGAAAATCCCGGTAATCTAAAGCACCGGGTAACTGGTAATTTGCTCCAGTAAGTGCCGCCAGACTCTGCATTGGAATACGTATCGACTGGTCACGGTCGAAACGCCGGGTGGCAAATGCCGCCTGCCCGCCGGGCAGCTCAAAATATGCCGTATCGGGCGTGGTAATCCCACATTGACGCAAGCATTCAGCATAAACCGCTTCGATGGCACATACTTCAGCATGCTCATGCCTGGCGGGAAATTTAATCAGCCAGCTTTCGCTCCCGGGTAGCGGCGCAGTGGTAAATTTTGACGTGACACTGTCACGATAAAGTAGCGCTTTTGGCCTTGCCCCTTGTGGCGAACCGCCCATCTGAAGCAATTTTTGCAAGAATTCCCCGCCGTCTCCACTCAGGACTTCCTGCACCTCAGCGGCCAGTTGTTCGAGAGGCACATCCTCTTTTGAAATCTTCTCGACATCTGACTGAACGGGCTGGAAAGTCATGGCGCCCATCGCGTTGTTGCCGACCCAGGTTAAGCGCTCCAAAGGACCTATGCGCGCTGCGTTTAGTCCGCGACGTTTAAATAATCGGTCCATCAACAGCATACCCCAGCCATCAGGTAGCGAATCATAGACTGGTCCAGGTAATCCCAATTGATGAGCCGGGAAATCCCTGCGTAAACGTGGGCCGTTCAGCGGTAACATCAGCCGGGACAGTTCCAACCCTTTACGTATGGCGTCTTCACTGTATTCAAAGGCGATCAACGGGCGTCCGGTCAGGGCTGTGGAAGACACCAGTTTTCCCCACAACCATTTCTCACCCCAACCTTCATAAAAGACATCAACTTGTTCAGGCATCAGAATTTTTCCTTTTCACCCGCTGACGTACCGCGCTCTTCTCGTAACGCAAAATATCATCCAGACTGTCAATCCTGGGTTTGAATAAACCCTCCAGCGCATCGCCATAACCTAACACCATTGCGACTTTGACCAGATTCTCAAATCCTACGTTCTTACCTGTTTCCAGATTCGAAACGGTATTCACACCGACACCTGAACGCGCGGCAACCTCAGCCTGCGTCATTTGCCGCGCGAGTCGTTCTTTACGCAATCTGTCACAGAGTAGTTTGACGATATCAGCAGCCGTATTGAGTGTTAAATCCATAATATTGGCCCTTATTTGGATAAATGCCAGTTTACACACAATATTATAGAGTTAAGTCGAGATTAATACAAAGCGGATAACATATGTTTTAATGGATTTAACGCCACAAGTCCGTGATAAAACCCATTATAATGTATTTAAATCATGGTCGGGTGCGGTGATTAATCTGCCGCTATGCAGACTAAATGACCACGGTGCAGCTGGATCGCGCCCTGTCGTTTTAACCGGGCAAGCGTATCCATAATGGTGCTGCGAGAAAGTCCGGTTCGCTCCCTGATATATTGTACCGCCGGGATTCTTTTTTTGATGTCATCAGGCTCTTGTTGTAAAAGTTCAAGATGTCCCCAAACCATATCAGTTGCGGTTCGACTGGTGATTAGGCGATCGCGCTGGCTCATTACCTGAATAATATAGGCTTCAACTATTGCCACAGATTCCCAGAGTCGATCACGGTTAACGATAGTCATGAAATCCGTTTTCTTTACTACATGAGTAGTACATGGGCTGACCGCTTCAATATCATAAAAGTTATGCCCTGTAGGAAGAAAGAACTCGGCCATTCCCAGCATCATCGGTGCCTGCTGACTGGCCAGGATTAGCCCATCAGTGCGCCGGCGAATGACTATTCTACCTTCGGTCAACAACCAGATCCCATTCTCACCCTGAGAGTCCATAATAAAAGAACCGCTACGATATAGCGATTGGGCTTCAGAAAGTGGCAGTAATGCGTTGAAAAGTTTGGTTATATTAGTCGCAAGGAGTTCTTCGCTGCTACCGGTTTGTTCAGTATTGCTGGTCATAGAAAGCTCAGTATAATTCACTAAATAATCTTATTAATGATTATCGGTAATAGAGAAAAAATCAAACCTGAAAAGTCCATTTTTGGATTTGATTATTAACATTAGCCTTACAAGAAAGTCTGATTTTATACTTGCAATACATTAAAACTACTTGCTAATAAAAATGCAGCGATAATGTCGGCCAATAAAAATGGTTCTTATTGGAGTTCCTATGTTGCTCAATTATTTATCATTAGCAATACTCATCCTGGTGTTCTTAATTATTTTTTATGGCGTATTAATCTTGCACGACATCCCGTACGAGATCGCTAAGAAACGCAACCACCCTCACCTCGATGCCATACATGTCGCGGGTTGGGTCAGCTTATTTACATTACATGCGATTTGGCCATTTCTCTGGATTTGGGCAACATTATACAGTGATAAGCATGGCTGGCATGGAAATACCTCAGGACATAATATCGCTGAGCTAAGCGCGCGGATTGCGATACTGGAAAAAACACATGAACAAACTAATAGCGCATACAGCCCGCAGGATCCAAAGGTAAATTAATCGTGGAAATATTATTAACATTAACCTACGCCGCTATCGTTTACGTCATTTTTAAAGTATTTAAGGTTCCGTTGAATAAGTGGACATTACCTTCAGCGGTATTGGGGGGCGTGGTCATGCTTGGGGCACTGATCCTTACCATGAATTATAATCATCCCTATACAGAAGATGCACAAAAATTGGTTGTGGGCATTCCCGTTGTTCCGCAAGTTACCGGGGTGGTTTCAGAAGTAACGGATAAAATTAACACACCAATAAAAAAAGGAGATGTACTGTTTAAAATCGATCCTGCCCGTTATAAAGCTAAACTGGAAAAGCTTGAAGCGGACATTGTTACGGCAAAACATGACGTTCTGGCCCTTGAGGAGAAACGCAATAGCGCGCGACTGCAGCTAGAACAGGCCAGGGCTGAACGTGATAAATATTACAAAAACTATCAGCGCTACCAGAAAGGCAGTCAGGCAAAAGTGAACCCATTTACTGTCAATGATATTGATACAGCGCGCCAGGATTATCTGGCTCAGGATGCGGCGATGAACGCCGCCAATGCTGAACTGAACAGTATCCAGAAAGAACTCGACAGCACTATTCATGGACAAAACTCGCAGATCGCCAGTCTGCAAGCTCAAATTGATGAGGCTCGATTTAATTATGAGCAAACCATTGTTCGCGCCCCCAGCGACGGTTATGTCAGCCAATTACTGGTTCGTCCGGGAACCTATGCGTCGAGACTGCCTTTTAAGCCTGTTATGGTGTTTATTCCTGCGCACAAAAACCAAATTGTTGCGGCGTTTCGTCAAAATTCGATCTTACGTCTTAATGTGGGGGATGACGCTGAGATTGTCTTCAATGGCTTGCCGGGACAGGTAGTACAGGGAAAAGTCGTCAGTGTTGCCCCCGTGATCCCTACCGGGGCTTATTATGCCCAGGGAACATTGCAATCCTTAAACGTCACACCGGGCAGTAACAAAGTGCTGGTCAGTATCGAAGTTGATAATAATCAGGCTGAACAGCAACTCCCAGACGGTGTTGCCGCTCAGGTTGCCGTCTATTCAGCTCAGCATTTTGAAGCATTATCATTGCTACGGAAAATACTCTTGCGCATGACCAGTTGGATGCACTACCTGTACCTTGATCATTAATCGACTGTCCGGGTGCGATAGCTGCACCCGGACTTCACTCGACGCTCAGACAGTAGCGGGTTCTGGTAATCTAAACGACGAGACCAGCAGCGCCAGTTGCTCCGCCTCTTCTTTCAGGGCCTGGGTACGTGCGGCGGCATCATCAATTAACGAGGCATTCTGCTGAACGGTGCTGTCCATTTCGGTAACGGCCAGCGTGACTTCGGAAACGCCTTTACGCTGTTCTTCGCCTGCAACGCGTATTTCCCCCATCAACTGACGCACCTGCCGTACGTTATTGACCAGTTCTCCCAGCCGTTCGCCTGCATTGTGAATTTGCTGACTTCCGCTCCCAACGTGAGATACGGATTCATCAATCAATGCTTTAATTTCCTGCGCGGCGGTGGCGCTACGCTGGGCCAGCGTCCGTACTTCAGAGGCGACAACGGCGAACCCTCTACCGGCATCGCCCGCTCTGGCGGCTTCAACGGCGGCGTTCAGGGCCAGAATATTGGTCTGGAACGCAATGCTGTCAATCACCGCGACAATTTCTACCATTCTCCCGGATGACGCGCTGACGTTATCCATTGTTGAGATCACGCCCTGCATGACATCACCACAGCGGTTGGCCGTTTGCGCGGTGCTATCGGATAGCTCATCTGCCAGTTGCGTATTACTGGCATTTTGGTGAACGGTCGCATTTAACTGTTCCATCGCCGCCGAACTCTCTTCCAGCGCAGCGGCCTGCTGCGTGACGCGAGATGAGAGTTCCATATTGCTGTCTGCCAGGCTGACGGCGTTATTCGCCACTACAACGCTGCTGCTTCTGACGGTGATCAGAATGGCTGAGATTTTATCGACGAACAGATTAAACGCCTCGGCGATAGCCGAAATCTCATCTTTGCCGCGCACATCCAGACGACGGGTAAGATCGCCTTCGCCCTGCGCAATATCATCGAGCGCCTGGCGGGTATCATCGAGACGCGAAATCAGTCGGCGAACCACCAGCCAGGATCCCACCAGCAATAGCGTCATAATTGGGATCAACACTTCCAGCACGTCCTGCATCATCACTTTGGCGAGACCGACGATGCGTGATTCAGGCGTCACCAGCCCCACGACCCAGCCGGTATCCGCCATCGGGAATAGCATTACCCGGGACGGCGTATTCAACACGTTGTCATTGGCAAGCGTAATCGTTTTCACTCCATCTGCCGGACGTAAAGATTTAAGACCGTTTTCCACCGGGATAAGCCATTGCGCGCTTTGCGCTAGCTCGTTAATGGTTTTGTGTTTTGTCAGGTCGGCCTGCGGGAAATAGAGAAGTTGTCCCTGTTTATCCACCACGAACGCGTAACCGCCGGTGCTGTTTCCCTGCTGTTGCATAAAGGTGGCAACGTTATCCAGACGAATACACTTCAGTTTTCGCGCTATCAGTGGCTGCATTGACGCTAACGCTGGTTAACAGCGCTGCGACCAGAATACCTGCTGTAGAAAGGGAGAATTTATTCATTGTAGTACTCCATTTATAATATAAATAATATCTACACTTGCGCTTCAAACCGTTAATGTAGTTCGCAAAAAATAATACCCCTACCGTCATAAGAATAAAGATTGCCATTATTGATATGGCTGAAAGTTATATTTCCCATTACTGATTCTGATGTTTGAGAGGAAATGTTGCCGACAATGTGATCGTTCCGACGAAATCAGCAGATTCATACCCCGCTCTTCTGTCGCTGCACCAAAACTGAACTACGCTGCACAAATGTTGATCATTAGTTAATGAATATGGTTTGTGTTTTAACAAAAACAGCCTGCGTGCCGCTGTCTGTGACTTGGCACGCGTCCTGCATTGTTAATTCACTAACAGTGAGCCGTAATCTGACAGACAACTAACAGCGAGAAGGTAATGACAGCGAAACCTGAATTATTTACCCGCATAGAACAGACCTTCAGCCAGCTTACGCCGAGCGAAAAGCGCGTAGCCGGGTGGCTGTTAGCCCATGGTGTACAGATCCCTTTTGAAACTGCGGATGGCATCGCTAAAGCGGCAGGAACCAGTGGCATTACCGTAGGACGCTATCTGCGTAAGCTGGGCTTTCGCAATCTGGAGGATGCAAAAGCCAGCCTGCGTGAGCTGCCGGTTGTCCCCTATCAACCCTGGGGAATGAACGAGCGGCTGGATTCCTGGCACCAGCAACAAAGCCTGCCGGATCGCGCACAGCAGTCGCTGTTACTGGAAATCGACGCCATTACCCACGTCTATCAACTCGCGCAAAGCGAAACATTTTTACGCATTGCGCAGCAGCTGGCGCATGCGGAAGCGGTTTACATCCTCGGGATCCAGTCTACTCGTGGGATTGCTAACGCCTTTTTTAGTCACCTGGAATATCTGCGGCCTAAAGTCAGTTACTCAGAGGGGCTTTCCGGCAGTTGGGTCGAGTCGCTGAATTCGGGATTTAACCAGCCATACGTGGTGATCACCGACATGCGCGCCTACTCCGCCGTTTCCCGACAATATTGCCGCGTCGCGACAGAACGCCATATTCCACTGGCGCTGATCACCGATGTGTGGTGTCCGTGGGCCAGAGATTATGCCCTTGATTTACTCCAGGTAAAAACTGACACCGGACATTTCTGGGATTCTCTGGCTCCCGTGAGCTGTCTGTTCAACTTATTACTTTCTGCGGTGGTGGAGCAACTTGGTGATTCCCTCGCAGGACGCCTGCAAACCAATCGTCAGTTACAACAACAATTTGGTCAATTCGAACAATAAACAGGAAACGTGCTATGTCAGAAACCCCAGAACTGGTTGATCTATCGGTGATATTTCCGTCGCTGCATATCGATCTTAAATACGCCACTGCCGACAACATTACCGGCGCGCCTATCTATCAGGAAGCGCGGTGCCTGTTGCACAGCGAGGCGGTAACCGCGCTGGCGAAAAGCATCAGTATTGCGCAACTGGCGGGTCTGTCACTGGTGGTATACGACGCGTATCGCCCGCAGCTGGCGCAGGCGGTGCTGTGGAATGCGTGTCCGGATCCCCAGTATGTCGTCGATGTGGCGATTGGATCTAATCACAGCCGCGGAACCGCTATCGACGTTACGCTGATGGACGAGCGTGGCAATGTTCTCGATATGGGCGCGGGTTTTGATGAAATGCACGACCGTTCCCATGCCTGGCACCCTTCTGTTCCCCCGGCCGCGCAGCGTAACCGGTTACTACTCAACGCCATTATGTTCGGTGGCGGTTTTGTCGGCATTCACAGCGAGTGGTGGCATTTTGAATTACCTGATGCCGCGTGTTATCCGCTGCTTGACGACCAGATAGCCTGTTTCCCTGTTCCCCCCATAACAACACAACATCCCTTTTAATTCTGGAGCCTGGTTATGAAGACTACACCTGCGTTAAATGCGTTTTTTCGCCCCGCTCTGATCGCCGTTGCGCTGGCATTTGCCCTGCCTGCCGCGCAGGCCGCCGTGCCTAAAGATATGCTGGTCATCGGTAAAGCCGCCGATCCGCAGACGCTCGACCCGGCCGTGACCATCGATAACAACGACTGGACGGTCACCTATCCCTCTTATCAACGTTTGGTTCAGTACAAAACCGAAGGCGGTAAAGGCTCCACGGAAGTTGAAGGTGATTTAGCCAGCGGCTGGAAAGCCTCTGACGATCAGAAAGAGTGGACGTTTACCCTGAAAAACGATGCCAAATTCGCCGACGGTACGCCGGTGACGGCAGATGCGGTGAAACAATCTTTTGAGCGCCTGCTCAAAATTGGCCAGGGACCTGCTGAAGCATTCCCGAAAGATCTAAAAGTTGAGGCCATTGATGACAACACGGTGAAATTTACCCTCAGCCAGCCGTTCGCGCCATTCCTGTATACGCTGGCAAATGACGGGGCTTCAATTATCAACCCGGCTATCTTAAAAGAGCACGCGGCAGATGATGCCCGCGGATTCCTGGCGCAGAACACGGCAGGCTCCGGTCCCTTCATGCTGAAAAGCTGGCAAAAAGGACAGCAGCTGGTGCTGGTGCCAAACCCGCATTATTCCGGGCCCAAACCAGCGTTTAAGCGGGTTTCGGTAAAAATCATTGGTGAAAGCGCCTCCCGTCGCCTGCAATTGTCGCGTGGCGATATCGATATTGCCGATGCGCTTCCTGTCGACCAACTTGCCGCTTTAAAACAGGAAGGCAAAGTTAACGTAGCGGATTATCCCTCACTGCGCGTGACCTATCTGTATCTGAACAACAGTAAAGCGCCGCTCAATCAGGTGGATTTACGCCGCGCCATCTCGTGGGCCACCGATTATAAGGGCATGGTGAATGGGATCCTCAGTGGCAATGGTAAACAGATGCGCGGTCCGATCCCTGAAGGTATGTGGGGTTTTGATGACAAGGCTATGCAGTACAGTTTTGATGAAGCCAAAGCGAAAGCAGCATGGGACAAAGTCGCGAGCAAACCTGAGTCCCTGAGCTTCTTGTATTCAGATAATGACCCTAACTGGGAGCCGATTGCGCTCTCTACCCAGGCCAGTCTCAACAAACTGGGTATTAAGGTGAAGCTGGAAAAACTGGCGAATGCCACCATGCGTGACCGTGTGGGTAAAGGGGATTACGACATTGCTATCGGCAACTGGAGTCCGGATTTTGCCGACCCGTACATGTTTATGAACTACTGGTTTGAGTCAGATAAAAAAGGTCTGCCGGGTAACCGTTCGTTCTATGAAAATAGTGAGGTCGATAAGCTGCTGCGTAGCGCATTAGCCACCACCGATCCGGTCGCCAGAACCAATGATTATCAGCAGGCGCAAACCATCGTGATTGATGAAGCGGCCTACGTCTATTTATTCCAGAAAAACTATCAACTGGCGATGAACAAAGACGTCAAAGGATTTGTATTTAACCCCATGCTGGAACAGGTCTTCAATATCTCCACCATGAGTAAATAAGCCACGTTGATGCGGAGCCACTCAGGCTCCGCAAGGGGAAGCTAATGACGTTCTGGAGCATTTTACGCCAGCGATGCTGGGGTCTTATTCTGGTGGTTATCGGTGTTTGCGTGATCACCTTTATTATTTCGCACCTGATCCCAGGCGACCCCGCGCGGTTGCTGGCGGGCGATCGCGCCAGCGATGAGATAGTCGAAAATATTCGCCAACAACTGGGGCTGAACCAGCCGCTATATGTCCAGTTTTTTCGCTATGTGAGCGATATCTTTCAGGGCGATTTAGGCATTTCCATTCGCACCGGTCGTCCGGTACTGGATGAGCTGCGTATCTTCTTTCCCGCTACTCTGGAGTTGGCTTTCTGCTCTTTGCTGCTGGCGCTGGTGATCGGTATTCCGTTAGGTATTTTATCTGCGGTCTGGCGCAACCGTTGGCTTGATCACCTCGTTCGCCTGATGGCGATTACCGGCATCTCCACGCCTGCATTCTGGCTGGGGCTGGGGGTTATCGTGCTGTTTTACGGTCATCTGCAAATTTTGCCCGGCGGTGGACGGTTAGACGACTGGCTGGATCCACCGGCTCATGTCACTGGGTTCTACCTGATTGATGCCCTGCTGGAAGGCAATGGTGAAGTCTTTTTCAATGCGCTCCAGCACCTGATCCTACCATCACTGACGCTGGCTTTTGTGCACTTAGGGATCGTTGCCCGCCAGATTCGCTCCGCCATGCTGGAGCAACTGAGTGAAGATTACATTCGTACCGCGCGCGCCAGCGGGCTGCCGGGCTGGTATATCGTGTTGTGTTACGCGTTGCCGAATGCGCTTATCCCATCAATAACGGTTCTCGGCCTGGCATTGGGTGATCTGCTCTACGGTGCGGTACTAACCGAAACGGTCTTCGCCTGGCCGGGAATGGGCGCCTGGGTAGTAACGTCGATTCAGGCGCTCGACTTCCCGGCGGTGATGGGATTTGCCGTAGTGGTCTCTTTCGCTTATGTGCTGGTCAACCTGGTAGTGGATTTACTCTACCTGTGGATTGACCCACGAATTGGACGCGGGGGTGCTGAATGATGCTCACCCAAGAAACGCCGACCGCCCCGCAGACATCACGCCGTCGCACGGACTGGGCGAAATTGTTCTGGATGATGAAAAGCAGCCCGCTGACGCTGGTAGGCGGGGTCATCATTGTACTGATACTGTTGCTGATGGTGCTGTCGCCGTGGATTACGCCTTACGATCCTAATGCCATCAATTTAAGTGCGCGCCTGCTGCCACCATCTGCCGCTCACTGGTTTGGTACCGATGAAGTGGGCCGCGATCTGTTCAGCCGCGTACTGGTCGGAAGCCAGCAGTCGGTCGTCGCTGGTCTGGTGGTGGTGGGAATTGCCGGTGGATTGGGTTCGCTGCTGGGTTGTCTGTCTGGTGTCATGGGCGGACGCGCCGATGCCATCATTATGCGAATAATGGACATCATGCTGTCCATCCCTTCGCTGGTGCTGACGATGGCACTGGCCGCCGCGCTGGGACCCAGCCTGTTCAACGCCATGCTGGCAATTGCAGTCGTACGTATTCCTTTTTATGTGCGCCTTGCCCGCGGCCAGACGTTAGTGGTGCGTCAGTTTACCTATGTGCAGGCTGCGCGGACCTACGGCGCTTCACGCTGGCATCTGATTAGCTGGCACATTTTACGTAACTCTCTGCCACCGCTGATTGTGCAGGCATCGCTGGATATCGGCAGTGCGATCCTGATGGCCGCCACGCTCGGGTTTATTGGTCTGGGCGCACAGCAACCCAGCGCGGAATGGGGGGCGATGGTGGCGATTGGCCGCAACTACGTGCTTGATCAGTGGTGGTATTGCGCCTTTCCCGGTGCCGCAATTTTGATTACCGCCGTGGGCTTTAATCTTTTTGGCGATGGTATTCGCGACCTGCTGGATCCAAAAGCCGGAGGAAAACAGTCATGACACAACCCGTACTGGAAATTGAGGATTTGCATCTGAGTTTCCCCGGCTATAAAGCTGACGTGCATGCGCTGAATCATGTTTCGCTGCATATCAACCGTGGAGAAATTGTCGGCGTGGTCGGTGAATCAGGTTCCGGCAAGTCCGTGACGGCGATGCTTACCATGCGGCTGCTGCCGGAGGGCAGTTATCATATTCACCAGGGACGCGTTTCGCTGCTGGGTGAAGATGTGCTCAACGCCAGCGAAAAGCAGATGCGCCAATGGCGTGGCGCACGCGTCGCCATGATCTTCCAGGAGCCCATGACCGCGCTTAATCCCACGCGACGTATCGGCCAGCAGATGGTGGAAGTTATCCGCCATCACCAGGCGTTAAGCCGCGCGGATGCTCGCCAGAAAGCCATCGCTTTACTGGAGGAGATGCAAATTCCGGACGCGGCGGAAGTGATGAAACGTTTCCCGTTTGAGCTTTCCGGCGGTATGCGCCAGCGGGTGATGATTGCGCTGGCCTTTTCCTGCGAGCCGGAACTGATCATTGCCGATGAACCGACCACCGCACTTGACGTCACGGTACAACTGCAGGTGTTGCGTTTGCTGAAGCTAAAAGCGCGCGCCAGCGGGACAGCGGTGCTATTTATCAGCCATGATATGGCGGTGGTTTCACAATTGTGCGACCGGTTATACGTCATGTATGCCGGAAGCGTGATTGAGAGCGGCCCAACACCAACCGTTATTCAGCATCCGACGCACCCCTATTCCATCGGCTTGCTGAAATGGGCTCGGCAAGGTTACCGAACGGGTGCATGCGATCAACGGTCTGGATTTACAGATTCGTCAGGGAGAAACGCTGGGGATTGTCGGTGAGTCGGGCTGCGGAAAAAGTACGCTGGCGCAACTGTTGATGGGTATGCTGCAACCGAGTCAGGGAAACTACTCTCGCCACAATGACAAGCAGCACAGCGGCATGCAGATGGTCTTTCAGGACCCGCTTTCATCGCTTGATCCGCGTTTGCCGGTGTGGCGAATTATCACCGAACCGGTGTGGATCCAGAAACGAAGCTCCGAGCGTGAACGCCGCATTCTTGCCGAAGATTTGGCGCAACAGGTAGGGATCCGCCCTGAATATCTCGACCGTCTGCCGCATGCGTTCTCCGGCGGTCAGCGTCAGCGTATTGCCATTGCCCGGGCGTTGTCGTCTGAGCCGGACGTGATCGTACTGGATGAACCCACTTCGGCGCTGGATATTTCCGTGCAGGCGCAAATTCTTAACCTGCTGGTGTCATTGCAGGCCCGCAGAAATCTGACCTATGTGCTGATATCGCATAACGTGTCGGTGGTTCGCCATATGAGCGATCGCGTGGCGGTGATGTACCTTGGGCAAATTGTTGAACTGGGCGAAACGCAGCAGGTTCTTACTCATCCTGCTCATCCCTACACGCGATTATTACTGGACTCCGTCCCTAAAACGGGAGCACCGCTGGCGGAGGATTTAGTGTTACGGAAAACCGAACTACCGGGGAACCGAACGCTGCCCGAGGGCTGTTTTTTTCGTGACAGATGTCCGTTGGCGATCCGTGGCTGTGAGAATAAACAGATCTTGCGGTCCAGCGAATCAGGATGTGAGGTTCGCTGCTGGCGGGCGGTTAACGTGAGCTGAACGCGGCGGAAAATCAGGCGCAATACGCCTTTTTCAGGGTATCCACCAGCACTTCTGAGGCAGTAGATAACTTATGATGTGCCGAACGCAGAACGCCGATCCGACGCTGGATCACCGGCGTGTCCAGATCGATACAGGTTGCGCCTAATTCAGTCATTTGCGTACGGCACAGCGCAGGCACCGCGCTGCCGCCCAGGCCCTTAGCCACCAGCCGGCCAATGGTCACTAGTTGATGGCTCTCCAGCGCCACCTCCAGCGAATGCCCGCTTTGCACCAGCTGTTCTTCCAGCATCAGACGCACGGCGGAAGGTCGTTGCAGAGTGATGAAATCCAGCGTCAGCAGTTCACGCCACGCAATACGATCCCGCCCTGCCAGTCGGCAGGTTGGCGGGACAATCGCGATAAAACGATCCACGCCAAGTGGGGTGAAATGCAGATGCCCGGAATAGTCCGGTTCGAAGGCAATACCCATCTCTACCCGCCCTTCACTCACCATCTCAATGACCTGTTCGTTAATCACATCGTGAACCGTTACGTTGATACCAGAATAGGAATCACGAAACGTTTTTAGTACCGATGGCAGGACGTTAGCGGCAAATGAAGGCATGGCGGCAATAGAGATTTTACCGCGTTGCAGCGTGAATCGCTGGCGCATTGCCTCTTCCGTGTTCTCCCAGTCCGCAAGCAGCTGTCGCCCCATATTCAGCAACGTTTCCCCTTCCTGCGTCAGGGTCACTTTGCGGGTAGTTCTCAACAGTAAAGCTCCACCTAACGAATCCTCCAGTCCTTTAATCGCCAGGCTTAATGCGGGTTGCGACATATTCAGTCTTTCACTGGCATGAGCGAAATTCAGAGTGTGAGCTACCGCTAAAAACGCGCGTAACTGTTTGATGCTCATTCCCATTTCGCATTCCTTTAACTTGTTGAATACCTTTAATTAACATTAAATTGATAAAAAAACCCAATGAGTGAGTCACAAATTTAAAATTAACAAATCATTTTTCTCCCCCAATGATGTCGGCAAGGACAACAGGAGGGGCAAGTATATGGCTGGACTGGATAAACGGGTCGCCACGTATCAAGAGGCGCTGGAAGGACTGACCGACAACATGACGCTGCTGGCGGGCGGTTTTGGCTTGTGTGGGATCCCTGAAAATCTGATTGCCGAAGTACGTCGTCGCGAAGTTCAGGGACTTACCGTGGTGTCAAACAACTGCGGCGTGGACGGTTTTGGTCTCGGCGTGCTGCTGGAAACGCGTCAGGTGCGCAAAGTGGTCGCATCCTATGTGGGTGAAAACGCGCTGTTTGAAAAGCAGGTGCTTAGTGGCGAACTGGAAGCCATCCTGACGCCGCAAGGCACGCTGGCGGAGCAGTTGCGCGCTGGCGGCGCGGGGATCCCCGCTTTCTTCACCGCGACCGGATACGGAACCCCCGTGGCCGAAGGAAAAGAGGTGCGCGAGTTTGCCGGACGTCCGTACATTTTAGAGCAGGCCATAACCGGGGATTTTGCGCTGGTCAAAGGCTGGAAAGCCGACTGGTACGGCAATGTTATCTATCGCCATACCGCACAGAATTTTAATCCGCTGATGGCCGCTGCCGGGCGCATTACCGTAGTGGAAGTCGAAGAGATCGTCCCCCCTGGCGAGTTGGATCCCTCTGCGATTCATACCCCCGGAATTTTTGTTAACCGCATTATTCAGGGGCAATTTGAAAAACGTATTGAACAACGCACCCTGCGCCAGAAAGGAGCCTGACCATGTTAACGCGTGAACAAATGGCAATGCGTGTCGCCCGTGAGCTGCGCGACGGTTATTACGTCAACCTTGGGATTGGTATTCCCACTCTGGTAGCGAACTACATCCCCGATGGTATGGACGTGATGCTGCAATCGGAAAACGGTTTGCTGGGTATGGGGCCGTTTCCCACCGAAGACGAAATTGATGCGGACATGATCAACGCCGGAAAACAGACCGTGACGGCGCGCAAAGGCGCAGCGATTTTCGACTCGGCGCAATCCTTCGCGATGATCCGCGGCGGCCACGTTGACCTGACGGTGCTCGGCGCGTTTGAAGTCGATGTTAACGGCAATATCGCCTCGTGGATGATCCCCGGAAAAATGGTGAAAGGCATGGGGGGCGCAATGGACCTGGTGGCCGGAGCCGACAACATCATCGTTGTAATGACCCATGCCTCCAAAAGCGGTGAGTCAAAATTACTTCCTGCATGCACTCTGCCGCTGACCGGCGTGGCCTGCATCAAACGCGTGCTTACCGATCTGGCGCTGCTGGAGATTGCTGATGGGGCGTTCATTCTGCGTGAACGCGCCCCGGGTATCAGCGTGGATGAAATCGTCGCCAGAACCGCCGGCAAGCTGATCGTGCCTGAAAATGTCCCCGAAATGCAATTTAACTGAGGAGCTGACCATGCAGGATGTTGTTATTGTCGCGGCAACGCGCACCCCGATTGGCAGTTTTCATGGCGCGCTGGCGCCGCTTTCGGCGGTTGAACTCGGTTCGGTGGTGATCCGTTCCCTGCTGGAAAAAACGGCGGTGGCACCAGAGCAAATTGATGAAGTGATTTTGGGTCAGGTGCTCACGACGGGCTGTGGTCAAAACCCTGCCAGACAGACGGCGTTACGTGCGGGTTTGCCGGCCACTACGCCAGCGCTAACCATTAATCTGGTGTGCGGCTCGGGTCTGAAGGCGGTGCATCAGGCGGTACAGGCGATTCGCGGCGGTGATGCGCAAATTGTGATTGCCGGTGGGCAGGAGAGCATGAGCAACGCGCCCTATTTTCTCGACGGCGCGCGGGCAGGTCTGCGCCTGGGTCATGCCAGCCTGAAAGACAGCGTAGTACATGACGGTTTGTGGGATGCCTTCAACGACTATCACATGGGCATTACCGCGGAAAATCTGGCAGATAAGTTTGTTATCAGTCGTGAGCAACAGGACGCATTTGCTCTGCACTCCCAGCAAAAAGCGGCTGCCGCAATGGAAGCCGGTCGTTTTAGTGCGGAGATTACCCCGGTCAGCGTTCCGCAGGGGAAAAAACCGCCGCGTGTAGTGGACCGTGACGAACAGCCTCGCCCGGATACTCAGGCCGATAAGCTGGCGCAGCTCAAGCCAGCGTTTCGGCCAGGAAACGGCACGGTGACCGCCGGGAATGCTTCTTCAATCAATGATGGCGCCGCGGCGGTGATGCTAATGAGCGCCGCCAAAGCCGCAGAACTCAATTTGCCAGTTCTGGGACGGGTGGCGGGCTACGCGGTTTCCGGCGTCGATCCGGCCATTATGGGCATTGGGCCAGTAGAAGCGTCACTTCAGTGTCTGAAACGGGCTGGCTGGACGCTGAACGATGTTGATCTCATTGAAGCCAACGAAGCATTTGCCGCACAAGCGCTGGCGGTTGGCGAATCACTGAACTGGGACAGCAGCAAAGTTAACGTCAATGGCGGCGCGATCGCGCTGGGTCATCCGATTGGCGCGTCCGGGTGCCGGATTCTGGTGACCCTGCTGCATGAAATGGCCCGCAGCAACGCCGCCAAAGGGTTGGCCACACTGTGCGTAGGCGGTGGTCAGGGGGTCGCACTGGCAGTAGAGCGTCCAGAGGGGGTATCTCATGCAAAATAATTCTATCTGCGTACTTGGCGCAGGTTTAATGGGTGTCGGCATCGCTACCCACTTTGCCCGTTTTGGTCACGATATCTGGTTGTACGACACAGACAGCAGCCGGATTGCGGAAATTAACCTTATTGCCAGCGCTATTGTGGATGAGCTTATTGCTACTGAACAATTTGCTCTAAACGAAAAAGCATCGGTTATGAACCGTCTACACGGTACGACGTCGCTACAGGATATTGCCGCGTGCGGATTGCTGATTGAAGCCATCCCGGAACGCCTCGAACTTAAACATGCGCTGTATGCGCAACTGGAAGAGCTGATCGCGCCGGAGGCGGTGATCGCCAGTAATACCAGCGGACTGCCACCTGATGCTCTGGCAGAAAAACTTGCCCATCCTGAGCGGTTGCTGATCGCCCATTTCTGGAACCCGCCGCACTTTATTCCGCTGGTTGAAATTGTGCCGGGGACGGCAACGAAGGCGGAATATCTTCATGAATTACAACAACTACTGCTGTCGATGCAACTGGAAGCGGTCGTGCTCGATCGCGCCGCGCCAGGGTTTGTCGGCAACCGTCTGCAATTCGCCCTGCTGCGTGAAGCGTTGCATATCGTTAAAAGCGGTATCGCCAGCGCGGAGGTGGTGGATCAGGTAATGCGTGCCTCGCTCGGACGACGCTATGCCATGGTTGGCCCGCTGGAGGCGGCTGATATGACCGGTCTTTCTACGGTACAGGACATTTGTCGGCATCTGTTACCGGAGCTGGCAACAGGTAGCGACATGATGTCGCTGGTCGCTGACAAGGTCGCCAACGGTGATACCGGGTTGCGCAGCGGCCAGGGATTTTATCGCTGGGATGATTCGCGCAAAGAGTACATCCAACAACGCAGAGAGCATCAACTGCGCTTTGCCCTGAAACCGTAACTTCTCTTTCTGTACCCCACTATAACAATGATATTGAGGAGTCATGATGAGTGTATTAATCGCCCTGGCAGCGCTGGGCCTGCTGATGCTTGCAGCCTATCGCGGATATAGCGTCATCCTGTTTGCCCCCATCGCGGCATTAGGTGCTGTATTGCTCACCGAACCCAGCGCCGTCGGCCCTGCCTTCACCGGCCTGTTTATGGAAAAAATGGTCGGTTTTGTGAAGCTGTACTTCCCGGTGTTTTTGCTGGGAGCGGTGTTTGGCAAGTTAATCGAGTTATCTGGTTTTTCCCGCTCAATTGTTGCCGCCGCCATCAATATCCTCGGGCGGCGTCACGCCATCCCGGTGATCGTGCTGGTGTGCGCGCTGTTAACCTACGGCGGGGTATCGCTGTTCGTCGTGGCGTTTGCGGTGTATCCATTTGCGGCGGAGCTGTTCCGCCAGAGTAATATTCCTAAGCGCCTGATCCCGGCCACCGTCGCGCTGGGCGCGTTCTCCTTCACGATGGACGCCTTACCTGGCACGCCGCAGATCCAGAACATTATTCCGACCAGTTTCTTTGGGACTAACGCCTGGGCCGCACCGTGGCTGGGGCTGATAGGCTCACTGTTTATTATTTTCGTCGGTCTGGTTTATCTCGAACGTCAGCGTCGTAAAGCGCAGGCTAAGGATGAAGGCTATGGCACTGAACTGTTAAACGAGCCGGAAACGCCGGATAACATTAACCTGCCAAACCCGATAATCGCTATCTCTCCGCTGATTCTGGTTGGGGTGTTTAACCTGCTGTTTACCCGTTGGATCCCACAGTGGTATGGCGCAACACATCAACTGGAACTGCCAGGCCTTGCCAAACCGATTACCACCGAAGTCGGTAAAATCACCGCTATCTGGGCAGTGGAAGCGGCGCTGATTTCAGGGATCTTACTGGTGGTGCTGTTCGGCTATCGCAACATTAAAGGCCGCCTGGCGGAAGGCAGCAGAACGGCGGTTGGCGGCGCGATCCTCGCGGCCATGAATACCGCGTCGGAGTACGGTTTTGGGGCGGTGATCGCTGCCCTGCCGGGTTTCCTTGGTTTCCTTGTGTTGTCAAAAGCGCTGGCGGCGATCCCTGACCCGCTTCTTAACGAAGCCATCAGCATCACCACGCTGGCCGGGATCACCGGCTCGGCATCGGGTGGGATGAGTATTGCCCTTGCCGCCATGTCTGACACTTTTATTGCCGCTGCCCATGCCGCCAATATTCCACTCGAAGTCTTCCACCGCGTGGCGTCAATGGCCAGTGGCGGCATGGACACCCTGCCGCACAACGGCGCGGTCATTACCCTGCTGGCTATTACCGGTCTCAGCCATCGTCAGGCATATGGCGGGATTTTCGCCATCACCGTGATCAAAAGCCTAGCCGTGCTGTTTGTTATCGGCGTCTTCTACACCACCGGAATTGTTTAAGGAGAATCATCATGAACTTAACGGGAAAAACCGCCCTGGTTACCGGCTCGACCAGCGGTATTGGATTAGGCATCGCTCAGGTGCTGGCACAAGCGGGCGCTACGTTGATCCTCAACGGGTTTGGTGATGTTGAAGCCGCCAAAGACGCCGTGGCGCAGCATGGCAAAACGCCAGGCTACCACGGCGCGGACCTGAGCGATGAGGCGCAAATTGCTGACATGATGCGCTATGCCGCAAGCGAATTTGGCGGCGTGGATATTCTGGTCAACAACGCCGGGATCCAGCATGTGTCTCCGGTAGAAACCTTCCCGGTTGAAAAATGGAATGCGATTATTGCTATTAACCTCTCCTCCGTTTTTCACACTACGCGGCTGGCGCTGCCGGGTATGCGCGCACGAAACTGGGGACGCATCATTAATATCGCCTCGGTTCACGGCCTGGTGGCTTCTAAAGAGAAATCCGCGTATGTGGCAGCCAAGCACGGCGTGGTGGGATTAACCAAGACCATTGCGCTGGAAACCGCGCAGACGGGCATTACCTGCAATGCGCTGTGCCCCGGTTGGGTGCTCACACCGTTGGTCCAGCAGCAGATTGATAAACGTATTGCCGAAGGCGCGGCGCCTGACGTCGCACGTGACGCCCTGCTGGCGGAAAAGCAACCGTCGCGTGAATTTGTCACACCGGAGCAATTAGGGGAACTCGCGTTATTTTTATGTTCAGACGGTGCGGCACAGGTGCGCGGCGTTGCGTGGAATATGGATGGCGGCTGGGTGGCGCAATAACATCATCGGGTGCCGGATAAGACGTAGTCGCATCCGGCACGCCACGATTAAGACTTCAGCTGATAATCCAGTGTAATTTCCGCGTTCAGTACCTGCGAAACAGGGCATCCGGCTTTCGCTTTCTGGATGATGCCGTCAAACGTGGCGGCGTCTATCCCCGGAACGCTTACTTCACTGTGCAGCGCTACTTTGGTTATCGCAAAACCCGCATCCACCTTATCCAGAGAAACATCGGCAGTGGTATCAATGGCATCTGGCGTAAAGCCCGCTTCACCCAGCATTAACGAAAGCGCCATTGAGAAGCAAGCCGCATGAGCCGCGCCAATCAACTCTTCAGGATTGGTGCCTTTTACCCCTTCAAACCGGGTATTAAACCCATACGGTTGCTGATTCAGCACGCCGCTTTCAGTCGATACGGTACCTTTACCGCGCTTAATGTCGCCTTCCCAGTGTGCCTGACCTTTCTTATGGATAGTCATTACCGTTCTCCTGTGTTGTCGTTGAAGTTACAAGTATAGGACGCCTGAGAAAATGCATGACACATACGGGATAGTTCTGCATTTACCGCTTAAGCATTGACCTTTCAGATAAAATGACCGACCATCCTGAAAGCCGTTATTTTAAACATCGGCTTTCTATCAGGTTGTATTTCGTCCGTTTTTATACGGACTCGCCCTTGAAACCAGAAACAGGATTAAGGAGTTAGAATGAAATCGAACCGCCAGGCCCGTCATATTCTTGGACTGGACCACAAAATCTCAAACCAACGTAAAGTCGTGACCGAAGGTGACAAAACCAGTGTGGTCAACAATCCTACCGGAAGAAAGCGCCGCGCTGACGGCAAATAGCCTTTCGCTGGTCTGACTGAATAACGAGATAAACACCATTGCAACCGCAGTGGTGTTTTTGCTTATAAAACCCCTTAACCCATTCACAATGCTTTATACTTCGCCCGTTTCCCTGGCGGACAGGCCACACTCGATCATAAAGAACGCCAGGGACGGTTATTCAAAAAAGAGTGAGTGACATGGAAAACGAAACTAAAAAACTGCGTTCCCTTTACATCCCCTACGCTGGCCCGGTACTGCTGGAATTCCCTTTACTGAATAAAGGGAGCGCTTTCAGTGTGGAAGAACGCCGTAACTTCAACCTGCTGGGGTTACTGCCGGAAGTGGTCGAGACGATTGAAGAACAGGCTGAACGCGCCTGGATCCAATATCAGGGATTCAAAACCGAAATCGACAAGCATATTTACCTGCGCAACATCCAGGACACCAACGAAACCCTGTTTTACCGACTGGTGCATAATCACCTTGATGAGATGATGCCGGTTATCTATACCCCAACGGTAGGTGCTGCCTGTGAGCGTTTCTCTGAGATCTACCGTCGCGCGCGCGGCGTATTTATCTCTTATCAGAACCGCCACAATATGGACGATATCCTGCAGAACGTGCCTAACCACAATATCAAAGTCATCGTCGTTACCGACGGTGAACGTATTCTGGGCCTTGGCGACCAGGGGATCGGCGGGATGGGTATTCCGATCGGTAAGCTGTCGCTGTATACCGCGTGTGGTGGGATTAGTCCGGCCTACACCCTGCCGGTCGTTCTGGACGTCGGTACCAACAATCAGCAACTGCTGAACGATCCGCTGTATATGGGCTGGCGTAACCCGCGTATCACTGATGATGAATACTACGAATTTGTCGATGAATTTATCCAGGCTGTGAAGCATCGTTGGCCGGACGTACTGCTGCAGTTCGAAGACTTCGCACAGAAAAATGCGATGCCGTTGCTGAACCGCTATCGCGATGAAATTTGCTCATTTAACGACGATATTCAGGGCACCGCAGCCGTTACCGTTGGTACGCTCATTGCCGCCAGCCGCGCGGCGGGTAGCCAGTTAAGTGAACAGAATATCGTGTTCCTCGGGGCGGGCTCCGCCGGTTGCGGGATTGCCGAGCAGATCATCGCGCAAATCCAGCGTGAAGGTTTAAGCGAGGAAGCGGCGCGTCAACGCGTGTTTATGGTCGATCGCTTCGGCCTGTTAACCGACAAAATGCCGAACCTGCTCTCCTTCCAGACCAAACTGGTGCAAAAACGCGAAAACCTGCAGCACTGGGATACGCAAGAGGATGTGTTGTCGTTGCTCGACGTAGTGCGTAACGTTAAGCCGGACATCCTGATTGGAGTTTCCGGACAGACCGGCCTGTTTACCGAAGAGATCATCCGCGAAATGCACAAGCATTGTCCGCGCCCGATCGTCATGCCGCTGTCTAACCCGACTTCACGCGTGGAAGCTACGCCACAGGATATTATCGCCTGGACCGAAGGTAACGCACTGGTTGCGACCGGTAGTCCGTTCGCGCCGGTAGTGTGGAAGGAAAAAGTCTTTCCGATTGCCCAGTGTAACAACGCCTATATTTTCCCGGGTATCGGGCTGGGTGTTATTGCTTCTGGCGCATCGCGCATTACCGATGAAATGCTGATGTCAGCCAGTGAAACACTGGCGCAGTATTCTCCGCTGGTGTTGAACGGCGAAGGACTGGTGTTACCAGAACTGAAAGATATTCAGATCGTTTCCCGCGCGATTGCCTTTGCCGTGGGTAAAATGGCCCAGCAGCAAGGCGTGGCGGTGAAAACGTCCGCCGAAGCGCTGCAACAGGCGATTGACGATAATTTCTGGCAGGCGGAATATCGCGACTACCGTCGTACTTCTATTTGACGGTTTGCCCGGCAGCTGAGTCTGCCGGGCAATTTTAAGCGTTCGATGAACGAAATACTGTATGTAGATTACTGTTCTGAAAGTTCCAGCTCAGCGATAACCGGCAGGTGATCGCTCGCCGTAGACCACGTAAATTCGGGTGAGTTATGTGGAATTTCCAGATTTTTGACGTTCCACTTCTGCCCTTTAAACGTGAAAATATGGTCTATATCGATCGCAGGGTTAACGGCTGGCCAACTGCGCGTATCAATTCCTTCTTTCGTCACTTCATTGAAAAAGTAACGTATTTCTTTAAGTGGCTGCTCGTCCCGGGTCGAATTAAAGTCCCCTGCAAGGATTTTAATTGAGGAGGCGATATCCGGGAAATCTGATGTCGCGTCGCCAATGCTGATATCTAACAGATAGCGGGCTTGTTCCGTACGCATGGTGGGATCTTTTTGCCAGTCGAGATGAGTCACCATAATGATGGGAGCAGAATCAAACCCAGGAACGTCAACCTGCGCCAGTAACGCCACGCGTTGTTCAGCATTACCCGACGGTAATTTTACCACCTGCGTATGCAATATTTTATATTTGGAAAGCAGTCCTAACCCGTACTCACCGCCATCAAAATCGAGTGCTTTACCGAAGGCGTAATACAGTTTATTGGCATCAGCGATTTTTTTGAGTTGATCAATCTTTTGACTGCGCCCTGTTTTATTATCAACCTCTGGTACAGCAATAATATCTGCATCTATTCTTTTAATGGCCGAATTAAGTGCCGTAAAATCCGCCACATCAGCAGATGCTTCATTTTTACCAATGTTATAGGTGGCAATCTTTAAATGCGGTTTATTCTGCGTGTAAATTTTGTCAGGAACACCACCTTTTTGCACTTTAAGTATCTCATTACCCGCTAGTTTTTCACTTGCTTGTGCATTTGCAAATAAACATCCCAGCGCAATCATCGTCAATGTAATTGTTTTTTTCATGTCATCTATTCTCCAAATAATAAAATAGTGCGCGATAGGATACCGGAGAATATTGATCGTTATTGTGATCATTAACTCAAGCTTTCAACGCGAAGAAAATTAACTTTTGCATGATTTATTTGTCTTGTAATCTGCTGGGCGTTCAAAGCTTGCGCTACTGCGTATGTTGCGATTACACTTTCATCACCGATTAACATTCTGAAAAACAAAAGGAGGATACTTATGCTGTACTGTGAACGTTTTATCGTTTCACATGCTTTTGGCGATCGCCAGTGCTCAAGCGTTATCGGTATCGTGCTGCGATAACTTCTGCTTGAGCGAAGCTAACTTCTCAATCCCCTTCTCTCGGGCTTACCGGGTTATCGTCAGCGATGTTTGACGAGGCGTTTTTACGCCTGTAACTCTTGAGTAAGCAACAATGAGCACATTACTAACCGCACAATCCTTACACGTTGATACGGCATTCGGTACGCTATTCGACGATCTTTCTTTCACCCTGAAAAAAGGCGACCGCATCGGACTTATCGGTTACAACGGCTGCGGCAAAAGTACGCTGTTAAAACTACTCGATGGCACGATTTCACCCACCAGTGGGACAATTGCGCAGGCGAATCACTGTCATCTTGCGCGTGTGGAGCAACATTTACCTGACGATATACTGACGCTGACGTTGCAAGAGGCGGTGCTTGCTCAACTTCCCGAGCATGAACGCGCGAGCCAACAATGGCGAGTTGAAGCGTTGCTGGCCGAAATGGGTTTCACGCCGGAGAATTTATCTCTGACAGCACAAACGCTGAGCGGCGGACAACACACGCGTCTGTTATTAGCGCGGGCGCTGATGCGAAATCCAGACCTGCTACTGCTGGATGAGCCAGGTAACCACCTGGATTTGCCCACGTTACTGTGGCTGGAACAGTTCTTACAGAACTGGTCTGGTAGTTTTGTGGTGGTTTCCCATGACCCGCAGTTGCTGGATGCCGTGACTCACGGGACCTGGATCCTGCGCGATCGCACCCTGCATGCCTTCGATCTACCCTGTAGCGCGGCGCGTCAGGCTCTGGTAGACAGAGACACCAGCGATGCCTTGCGCCATAAGGCTGAACAAAAGGAGATCGACCGCGTCACCGCCAGCGCCAAACGGCTGGCGACCTGGGGGCGGGTCTACGACAACGAAGATCTTTCCCGTAAAGCCAAGCAGATGGAAAAACAGGTGCTGCGCCTGAAAGAGGTACAGACCGAAGTAACTTCGGGAAGTCAGTGGACACTAACATTGCAGGGTGATGCCCTGCGTGCGGATCGTTTGCTGGAGATGACTCATCTGTCTGTGGCCCCTGCTCCTGGCGCAGATTCGCTGTTTTCGATAGCCGGTATCCGCGTAAAAAGCGGCGATCGCGTGGCGATTGTCGGGCGCAATGGTTGTGGGAAATCATCGCTGTTAAGGCTTATCTGGCAACAGTTTCAGTCACAGCTGGCATCGCCTTCATTGGTGTTACATCCGCGCGTTACGCTGGGGTATTACGATCAGACGCTGCACCAACTCGCTGATGACGATTCGCTGTTTGACGCGCTGGAAGCGTTCGCTCCTCAGCCTGATATCCGCAAAATGGCGCTGATTAGCGCGGGCTTTCCATGGGTTCGTCACGCGCAGCGGGTCAGTACATTAAGCGGTGGTGAGCGCTCCCGGTTATTGTTTGTTGGACTGACTCTGGCGCGTTATAGCCTGCTGATGCTCGATGAACCGACCAACCATCTGGATATGGAAGGCAAAGAGGCGCTGGCTGAAACGCTGCAAAGCTATCACGGAGGCGTGCTGCTGGTAAGCCACGATCGCCAGCTTATCAGCAAAAGTTGTAACCGGTTCTGGTTTATTGATAACGGCGAACTCAGCGAATGGCACGATCTGGACGCGATCAACGCGCGAATTCGGGAAACATCTGCTGAGATACCTGTCCCGAAAACGGTGGTCGAAGCGAGAAATGAAATAAGCTGCGACAGTGATGCGTTACTGGAACAACTTCTCGAACTGGAGCAGCGGCTGGCCGACGATCTCGCTCGTAAGCCGAAGCATCAAAAACCGCTGTTACAGGCACAATGGCGTAAGGAGATTGCGCGGCTGAACTCACAACTGGAGTAAACCGCATTGCCGGATGGCGGCCTACATCAGCAAAATGTGCGTGTAGGCCCGTCATCCGGCAATTCTTGCGTGACGCTTTCCAAATATTCCCCTTCTCCCTTTTTCTTTGTGCACATTCGCCGCAAAATTTAAAACATCGCAATCCTGGTGTTGCGCTTAAAGGAACATTAATGGTAATGTTCCTCTTGAAGGAACAAGGAAGATATGGATGATCATGAACTTCAGACACAAAGGATTGCGTGACTTGTTTCTTCATGGGCGAACATCAGGCGTTATGGCGAAGCATGTCCGACGATTACGACACAGACTTGCTGTTATTGATGCGGCAAGTAAGGTTACAGATATCAATATGCCCGGTTATAAGCTTCATTCTCTTATAGGCGAGCGTGATGGAGTTTGGGCAATTTCTGTTTCAGGTAACTGGCGTATTACGTTTGAATTCGTCAATGGCGACGCGTACATACTGGACTACGAGGACTATCATTGATGAAAATGGCAAATCATCCCCGCCCTGGGGATATCATTCAGGAAGCACTGGACGAACTCAATGTCAGTCTGCGCGAATTTGCCAGGGCGATGGAGATTGCACCTTCGACGGCAAGCCGACTATTAGCCGGGAAAGCGGCCCTCACGCCTGAGATGGCGATCAAACTCTCTGTCGTAATTGGTAGTTCACCCGAAATGTGGTTAAACCTGCAAAATACCTGGAGCCTGGCAGAGGCCCAAAAAAACGTGGATACTTCACGCCTGCGCAAACTGGCAGTGCAGTGATAAAAGTTGAATGCCGGATAAACTTTTGCCATCCGGCATGCCATTTATTACTTTGGTTTTTTCTCTTTCCAGGCATCCCAGGCCTGTTTGATCTCTTGCTTAGCCGTGGCGGCGTCGTTGAAACCGTTTAATTCGACCTTCTTGCGCCCTTCCGGCAGATCTTTGTACACGCGGAAGAAAGATTCCAGGCGTTGCACTTCAATCTTGGGCAGATCGCTCAGCTCTTTGATGCCATCATAAGTCGGGTCAATTTTACTGGCCGGAACGGCGACAATTTTGTCGTCCTTTTCTCCGCCGTCGATCATCTTCAGCACGCCAATGGCGCGCAGCTTAATCAATGTTCCAGGGGCCAACGGCGCACGGGTATAAAAGATGACGTCCAGCGGGTCGCCGTCACCGGCTAAAGACTGGGTTAGTGAACCGTAGTTGGCGGGATAAGCAACCGGCATAGACTGGAAACGGTCAGCAACGATAAAACCAGTTTTGGCGTCGGTTTCATATTTAATCATTCCACCTGCCGGAATTTCAGTTACGGCATAAAACTCTTCCGGGTTATTTTCCGGCTGAGGAAATTCGAGGATGTTCTGCGCCTGAGCGGACGCACAAAGAAACACGCTAACTGCGAGTAATTTTTTCACCAGATGCATTGTCTTTTAACTCTTCTATTATTGGAAAGACAATAACCTTACGTTTAGCAGATGACAGTAACATGACGTTTTTTTGGCAAAAAAATGGCGCTACCGATGTAGCGCCATTACGTGGAGAACGTCTGGGATTAATTAACCCCTTCCTCGCTCTCTTTTTTCGCTTCTTGTCTTTCGACTTCGCGATACCAACGCGGGTGGTGCTTCTTCGCCCAGCGACGGCTCACTTTCCCTTCGACCATGCCTTTAATCGAGCCTTTCACCCAGAATGCCATATACATATGAATGAGGATGGCGTGCATCAGGATAATGCCCGCCGCAGCATGGATCAGCAGGCTGTAACGCACGACCTGCATCGGGAAGAACTGCGCAAAGTACGGACGCCAGATAATAATGCCGGTAATCAGCAGCACGAAAATCATGCTCATGATCGACCAGAACATCATTTTCTGTCCGGCGTTGTACTTGCCCACATCCGCCACTTTATGTTCATTGCCTTTCAGCACTTCCACAATGTTTTTCAGCCACGGGATATCTTTTTTATCCGGGATATTGTGGTGAACAAAGCGTACAAACATGAACATTAATGCCACGAAGATCAGCAGTCCGAAGAACGGGTGTAAAATACGCCCCATCTGCGGTGTACCGAAAGTCTGCGTCAGCCATTGCAGAGTCGGGAAGAAAAAGGAAATTCCCGACAGCGCCACCAGGAAGAAGCAGATCACCACCGTCCAGTGACAGGCGCGGTCGATAAACTTCGTGCGCACAATCATTTTCGACTTACTCATGATGATCCTCCTCGTCGTCCACTTCCTTATTCGGACCAATACCAACGTAGTGATAAATAAGTCCGGCGAAGGTGGCGATAAATCCGGCAGCAGCCAGCGGTTTCAGCGCCCCTTTCCACAGATTGATAGAGGTATCGATCTGCGGTTCTTTCGGCAGGCCGTGGTACAGCTCCGGCTGGTTGGCATGGTGCAGAACGTACATCACATGCGTTCCCCCAACACCTTCCGGGTTGTAGAGACCGGCGTGTTCATAACCGCGTGCTTTCAGTTTGGCCACCCGCTGTTCGCCCATTTCCAGCATTTCCTGCTTAGTGCCGAAATGTATTGCCCCGGTCGGACAAGTCTTGACGCAGGCAGGTTCCTGCCCGACGCTGACGCGGTCCACACACAGCGTACATTTATACACGCGGTTATCCTCTTTATTGAGGCGCGGAATATTAAATGGACACCCGGCAATACAGTAGCCACAGCCAATGCAGTGCTCTGACTGGAAATCGACAATCCCGTTGGCGTACTGAATAATCGCCCCGGCAGACGGGCACGCCTTCAGGCAGCCCGGATCTTCACAGTGCATACAGCCGTCTTTACGAATTAGCCACTCCAGCTTGCCGTTCTGTTCGGTTTCGCTAAATCGCATTACCGTCCAGGATTTGGCGCTGAGATCGGCAGGGTTGTCATACACCCCGACGCAATGGCCGACTTCATCGCGGATATCGTTCCACTCTGAACATGCCACCTGGCAGGCCTTACAGCCTATACAGGTGGACACATCGATCAGTTTCGCGACCTCTGCTTTGTAATCACGGGCCTGAGGCGGCGGCGTGATGGAGTTTGTTGCGGACCGTTTGATGATGTCCTGCGTTTCCATAGACATATATTCGCCCCCTTACGCCTTCTCGATGTTAACTAAAAACGCTTTGTATTCCGGCGTTTGCGAGTTTGCATCACCGACATTCGGCGTCAGGGTGTTGGCGATAAAGCCTTTACGCGCGACTCCTTCAAAGCCCCAGTGGATCGGGATCCCAACCGTTTCGACCTGCTGACCGTTGACGTTCAGAGTACGCAAACGACGTGTCACCACCGCAACTGCGCGAATAAATCCACGTTTGCTGCTGACTTTCACGTGATCGCCGTTATTAATACCTTTCGCTGCCGCCAGCGTTTCGCTGATTTCCACAAACTGTTCTGGTTGGGCAATCGCATTCAGCAATGCGTGCTTGGTCCAGGTATGGAAGTGTTCGGTCAGACGATAAGTCGTCCCAACGTACGGGAAATCCTGTTTGGTGCCCATGCGTAGCTTATCCGCCTCGTACAGACGGGCTGCCGGGTTGGAGATTACGTTCGGGTGCAGCGGATTTGTACCCAGCGGCGTTTCCATCGGCTCGTAGTGTTCCGGGAACGGCCCTTCCGCCATCTTATCAATGGCGAACAGACGTCCCAGACCTTCCGGTTGCATGATAAACGGATTGGTGCCGCTGCCTGGTGCCGCGGTGTTGAAGTCCGGGATGTCATTCCCCGTCCATTTCGTACCGTTCCACTGGATCAGCATGCGTTTTGGATCCCACGGTTTACCCTGCGGATCCGCTGACGCGCGGTTATACAGAACGCGACGGTTCAGTGGCCATGCCCATGCCCAACCCAACGTATTACCCAGCCCTGACGGGTCGGAGTTATCGCGGTTGGCCATCTGATTGCCCTGCTCGGTCCAGCTCCCGGTATAAATCCAGCAGGAAGATGACGTAGTACCATCATCACGCAGCAGCGCAAAGCTATTAAGCAACTGGCCTTTCTTCGCAATCAGCACACCGTTGGCATCATAGAGATCTTCCAGCGCGTAGCCGTTGTTCTCTTTCGCCACTTCCTCTGAATGTGGTTCGTCCGGCTGCTTATAGTTCCAGCTCATTTTCAGTACAGGTTCTGCGGCTTTACCGCCCTCGGTGCGATACATATCGCGCAGACGGTGGTATATACCGGCCAGAATTTCGCCGTCGTTACGGGCTTCGCCCGGCGCGTCCTGACCTTTCCAGTGCCACTGCAACCAGCGACCGGAGTTGGCAATTGAACCGTCCTCTTCCGCAAAGCAGGTTGACGGCAAACGGAAGACTTCGGTCTGGATAGATGCCGGATCAACGTCGTTTGATTCGCCGTGGTTTTGCCAGAACGTTGAAGTTTCTGTCACCAGCGGATCGATAACGACCAGATACTTCAGTTTGCTCAGGGACTGCACCACTTTGTTTTTGTCCGGGAAGGACGCAACCGGGTTAAAGCCCTGACAGATGTAACCGGTGACTTTTCCGCTGTCCATCATGTTGAAGTACTTGATCACGTCGTAGGACTGATCCCACTTCGGCAACCACTCAAAGCCCCAGTCATTCTCTTTCTGCGCCGCATTGCCGTAGAAGGATTTCATCAGGCTAACGAAAAACTTCGGATAGTTGCCCCAGTAGTTAACCTGATCGGCCAACGTCGCTTTTGGCGTGTTCGCAGCCAGATAGGTTTGCAGATCTGTCTGTTTCTCTGACGGTAGCGTCAGGTAGCCCGGCAGGCTGGTAGAGAGCAGACCTAAGTCGGTTAACCCCTGAATGTTGGAGTGACCGCGCAAGGCGTTGACACCACCACCGGCCATCCCCATATTGCCGAGCAGCAGCTGGATCATCGCCATGGTGCGGATGTTTTGCGCCCCGACGGTATGCTGCGTCCAGCCCAGCGCATACAGGAAGGTGGTGGTACGATCGGCTGCGCTGGTGGAAGCCAGCACTTCGCAGACTTTCAGGAAGTCTTCTTTCGGCGTACCACAAATGTTTTCCACCACATCCGGCGTGTAGCGGGAAACGTGCTGTTTCAGCAGGTTCCACACGCAGCGCGGATGGCTTAATGTCTCATCGCGTTTGGCGTAGCCGTTTTCATCGAACTGATAGTTCCAGGACGATTTATCGTACTGGCGCTTTTCCGCATCGTAGCCGCTGAACAGGCCGTCTTCGAACGTAAAGTCTTCCCGCACCAGCAGGCTGGCGTTGGTGTAATGCTTAACGTATTCAGCGTTGATTTTGTTGTTTTCAATCAGGTACAGCAAAACGCCGGACAGGAACGTAATGTCCGTGCCGGAACGGATCGGTGCGTAAATATCCGCCACCGAGGCTGTACGTGTAAAACGAGGGTCAACAACAATCAGCGTGGCGTCATTGTTGTTTTTAGCTTCCATCGCCCAGCGGAATCCCACCGGATGTGCTTCAGCGGCGTTACCGCCCATCACCATCACGACGTTAGCATTTTTAATATCAACCCAGTGGTTGGTCATCGCACCGCGACCAAATGTTGGAGCAAGACTTGCTACCGTTGGTCCGTGTCAAACGCGCGCCTGGTTGTCTACTGCCAGCATGCCGAGTGAGCGCACAAATTTTTGCGTCAGCATGCCGGTTTCATTACTGGCTGCAGATGCACACAGCATCCCGGTGGAAAGCCAGCGGTTAACCGTTACGCCCTGCTCATTTTTCTCAATAAAGTTGGCGTCACGGTCAGTTTTCATCAGCTTCGCGATGCGGGAGAAAGCTTCATCCCAGCTGATACGCTGCCATTTGTCGGAACCTGGAGCGCGATATTCCGGGTAACGCAGACGGTTTTCACTGTGTACGTAATCCAGTAATCCTGCGCCCTTAGGACATAACGCCCCTCGGCTCACCGGATGATCCGGATCCCCTTCAATATGGTAAATCGACTCTTTGGCGTTTTTTGCTCCATCACCCAGGCTATACATTAATAGCCCGCAACCTACGGAACAGTATGTGCAGGTGTTTCGGATCTCTTTGGCGCGTAATAACTTATAGTTTCGCGCCTGAGCCAGTGCCATTTTGGGTGCAAAACCCAGAGCGGCTACTGTTGTTCCCGCCATACCGCCCGCGCAGATTTTAAAAAATTGTCTGCGGCTGACGTCCATTGCTTTCCTCTTTTTTGCAGGGATTCGTACAAGAAATCTCTCAAAGCGCGTAATCGAGGCAGCCTGAAAGATGACATGTACAACTTCGCGACGAAACTATCAGCTATATCCATATTTTTTTTGCGTCAAATCAAAAACGAAACGGTTCCGCTACTAAATAGTGCACTTTGTTTAACCCTTATACCCATAAGGAGGTATGTAAAAGGTAATTAATTAGCGCGCTACGGTGTAAAAGTGCTATAAATTTCAGCTTATTTTTTGCCAGTGGCATGGACAGAGAAACAGAATGACAAAACAAAAAGCAACGTTAATTGGTCTGATTGCCATCGTACTCTGGAGCACGATGGTTGGACTTATTCGGGGAGTGAGTGAGGGACTGGGACCTGCTGGCGGCGCAGCGATGATTTTTTCATTAAGCGGCCTGTTGCTCATATTTACCGTCGGATTTCCAAATATCAGAAAAATTCCTGTTCGTTATTTAATCGCCGGTAGCGTGCTTTTTGTGAGCTATGAAATTTGTTTAGCGCTGGCCCTGGGTTATGCCGCTACCCGTCATCAGGCTATTGAAGTGGGGATGGTAAATTATCTTTGGCCAAGCCTGACGATATTGTTCGCCATATTATTTAATGGTCAAAAATCAACCTGGTTGGTCATTCCTGGATTAATTATCGCATTGACCGGCGTTTGTTGGGTACTGGGCGGTGAAAATGGTCTCAATCCAGGCGAAATTATCAGCAATGTTGCCAGTAGTCCACTCAGCTATTTTCTCGCCTTTCTGGGATCTTTTATCTGGGCCACATATTGCACAGTGACCAATAAATATGCAAAAGGCTTTAACGGCATCACGGTGTTCGTTTTACTGACCGCCGCAAGTCTGTGGATTTACTATTTTGTCACCCCACAGCCGGAGATGGTTTTCAGCACTCCGGTGACGATTAAGATGTTCACTGCAGCATTAACATTAGGATTTGCCTATGCTGCGTGGAATATTGGTATTTTGCACGGTAATGTCACCATTATGGCGGTAGGTTCTTATTTTACTCCCGTACTGTCCTCCGCGCTGGCTGCCGTGCTACTCAGCGCCCCGCTCTCACTTTCTTTTTGGCAAGGCGCGCTGATGGTCTGCGCTGGCTCACTGCTCTGCTGGGTGGCAACTCGCCGCGCCTGAAAAAAACCGGGTTTTATCACAAACAAATAAAATCCGGCTATACTTTAGCCAGACTGATGGATAATTATGCTCACTGCACTTGTGTTTTATGTTTATATTTGTTTAATTAAATGTTAAATATATGATTATTAGTTAACGCGCGAAAGTATTTCATGTTTATCTATAACCCTCCGCATGTATATATTATACAAGCGAAACTAACGCCATTTAAATCATAGTTGCCATAATAGTCCCCTGCGTAAATATATCTAATCAGATTTGTCACATATTAAGATTAATACAATCAGCTGTATTATGTAGATCTGGATCACACAACTTCAAATATTTCGCAATATTATGAAACTTATTATTGAACTTATACCACTGCGTCATTTAAAAATGGTTTGCCATTGACGAACCCCTTCGTTTAGCAATGGTTTAGGAAACACACCAAGAAAAAATTATAAGGATTATTTAGAATGAAACTTAAATTAGTTGCAGTGGCAGTGACTAGCCTGTTGGCGGCAGGTGCAGTAAACGCAGCAGAGGTATATAACAAAGACTCCAACAAACTGGATATCTACGGTAAAGTTCACGCTCAGCATTATTTCTCTGATGACACCAGCAGCGATGGCGACAAAACCTACGCACGTCTGGGCTTCAAAGGCGAAACTCAGATCAATGACCAGCTGGTTGGTTTTGGTCAGTGGGAATATGAATTCAAAGGCAACCGTTCTGAAGATCAGGGTTCCGAAGCAGACAAAACCCGTCTGGCATTCGCTGGCCTGAAATTCGCTGAATACGGTTCTTTCGACTACGGTCGTAACTACGGCGTAGCTTACGACATCGGCGCATGGACCGACGTTCTGCCAGAGTTCGGTGGCGATACCTGGACCCAGACTGACGTATTCATGACCCAGCGTGCTACCGGCGTTGCAACCTACCGTAACACCGATTTCTTCGGTCTGGTTGAAGGTCTGAACTTTGCTGCTCAGTATCAGGGCAAAAACGATCGTAACAATGAAGTAGAAGCAAACGGCGACGGTTTCGGTCTGTCTACTACCTATGAGTACGAAGGCTTTGGCGTAGGTGCTACCTATGCGAAATCTGACCGTACCGACCGTCAGGTGCGCAACGGTACCAACGGTCTGTATGCTTCTGGCCAGAATGCAGAAGTGTGGGCTGCTGGTCTGAAATATGATGCGAACAACATCTACCTGGCGACCACCTACTCCGAAACTCGCAACATGACCACCTTCGGTAAAATCGACGGTATTGCTAACAAAGCTCAGAACTTTGAAGCTGTTGCTCAGTACCAGTTCGACTTCGGTCTGCGTCCGTCCATTGCATACCTGAAATCCAAAGGTAAAGATCTGGGTGCTTACGGCGACCAGGATCTGGTTGAGTATGTAGACGTGGGTGCTACCTACTACTTCAACAAAAACATGTCCACCTTCGTTGATTACAAAATCAACCTGCTGGATGACACCAACTTCACTAAAAATGTTGCGCAGATCAGCACTGACAACATCGTTGCTGTTGGTCTGAACTACCAGTTCTAATTTTGTTGTAGTTTGAATACAAAGCCAGTCCTTTCAGGGCTGGCTTTTTCTCTTGATGTAGACTCGGTCATAAGGAGTATGCCGTGCAGACGTTCACTGGTCGTTGTCTTTGCGGACAGAGCCATTTTACCGTTGACGTCGAAATGCTGGATGTCTACGCCTGCCACTGTACGTTGTGTCAGAAATGGTCGGGTGGCATCGCTATGTATCTGGAGGCCAGCGCTCATCCGCAGATGTCGCCGGATTCAGCCCAACCCTCGCACTTTCCTTCTTCAAATCGTGGTGAACGTTTCTTCTGTTCCGGCTGTGGGTGCCCGCTGTGGTTTACCCTGACGGGTAGCGAACGCTATTTTGTGCCGTGGACGCTACTGGAACTTAACGAGGTAGATCGCCGCCGCCTGGTGTTAGCGGCAGAGATCTATACGGAAACTCAACCTGCATTCTGGAGACTGACGGGGCAATACGCTCGCTTGAGTGGAAAAGAAGTCGAAGAGATGGATTACCCCTGTCATTTAGCCCACTAGTTATTGACGCTGTATCTTTGCCAGACTGAACCACATCCCTATCGCTAATACGATAAGCATACTGCCAGCGCTGCTTAAGGCCACGCTATGTGACCAGGTAAAGGCTTCTCTGGCAGCCGCCAGCAATGCCTCACTCAGCGACGACGGGAGCGAATGCGCCAGTTGTACCGCTTCACCCATTGATGATGAGGCGCGCTCTATCTCCTGCGGATTGAGTCCGGCTGGCGGCAGAATTGAGGCAGAAAAGCTACGGCTCAACAGTAAGCCAAAGATAGCGATGCCAAGCCCGGCGCCAAGTTCATAAGCCATCGTCTCAATGGCGCCAGCCGCTGCCGCTTTTTCTGCCGGTGCTGCTGCCATGATTGCCGCAGTTGAGGCCAAAAGCGCACTTGCCGCACTGAATCCGAGCAAGGCCATCAATATCCACGCTTGTATTTGCTGCGTACTGAAATCCGTCATCGCCAGACCGTAAAAACTGACGGCGCTGAGCGCCATACCCGCCGTTGCCACACAACGTAACCCCAGACGTGACACCAACATGCCGGCAATGGGTCCACTGAAACCGCTTGCCAGCATCACCGGCAGCATAAACAGACCAGCCTGATACGGCGTCAAACCGTGGACAAACTGGAGCTCCTGAGCCATTAGCAATTCGAAACCAACCAGCGTAATCATCGCGGTCATCGCCATTACTACGCCGCTTAAGATAATGCGATGCGTGAACAGCCGCATATCAATCATTGGCCGGGAAGCCGCTAGCTGGATACGGACAAACTGCCCCAACAGCAATGCTCCGGCTAACAATGTCAGCACGATGGCAGTGGTCGCCATATGACCTTTCAGTGCGGTTTTGGCGCTATAGACCAGCAGCAGAATAGCGACAATCAGCATTATCGCATGACCGAAATTTAACGATTGATCGCGACGTCCAGCCTGGCGCGGCACGAAACGAGCCGTCAATGCCATTACCACCACAACAATAGGCACATTGATTAAGAACACGGATCCCCAATAGAAGTGCTCCAGCAGTATGCCGCCCACTAATGGCCCAAACGCCGCGCCGCCGGACCCAACGGCGGCCCAGACGCCGAGCGCCATATTGCGATGACGCTGCTCGGCAAAGGTGGCACGAATACCCGCCAGCGTAGCCGGAACAATCATCGCCGCCCCGATCGCCAATACCGCCCGCGTGGCAATCAGCCAACCGGCGCTGTGGGCAAAAGCGGCGGCCAGCGATGCCAGACCAAATAAGCCCCCGCCCAACAGCAGCAGACGTTTAAAACCGATGCGATCGCCCAATGCCCCCATTGGCAACACCATGCCGGCCATTACCAGGGAATAAATATCAATAATCCACAGCAGCTCGTTACCACTGGCACCCAGCGTCATACTCAGCGTGGGCGCGGCAACGTGCAGCACCGTTGCATCAATCGCAACAGGGATGTAGACCAGTACAATAATGACTAACGTTAACCACTGACGAAACATAAAACTCCCTAACGAAACCAAAACTGGACACATGTCCAGCTTTAGCGATCCTACGGAAAATTGAACATATGTCCAACTTTTTGTTAGACTGCGTGCTATTGAGATACAGGAGGAATGATGAGCTATCTGAATCGGGATGAACGTCGGGAAGTGATTCTGCAAGCGGCAATGCGCGTTGCGCTGGAAGAAGGGTTTACTGCCATGACCGTACGACGTATAGCGGCGGAAGCCCACGTGGCGACGGGCCAGGTGCATCATCACTTTACCTCTGCCGGTGAACTCAAGTCTCAGGCTTTTGTGCGCCTGATCCGTACCCTGCTTGATGCGGAACTGGTCAGTGAGGATGCCAGCTTCCGTGAGCGACTGCATGCCATGCTGGGCAGTGAAGATGGCGGCTTCGAACCCTATATTAAGCTGTGGCGTGAAGCGCAGGTTGTAGCCGGTAAAGATCCAGAAATCAAAAGCGCCTATCTGCTAACCATGCGGATGTGGCATGAGGAAACGGCCAATATCATCATTCAGGGACAGAAAGCCGGTGAGTTTTCATCCACCCCAGATGCCGCCGACGTCGCATGGCGTTTAATCGCACTGGTGTGCGGCCTGGATGGTATGTATATGTTGGGCATCGAGGAAATGGCCGATCCTGCTTTCGATCGCCACCTGGATCGTATGATTACGCTGGAGTTATTTAGTTGATGTTATAGATGAATAAACAATACCTCTTTTAAGTTTACAATTAGTAACACTTAACCAACATGTAATTCTCCCCTCATCCCGCGTTATTGCACTTTTTTATCTATTCTTTCAGTCAATATTCCCAAAACCTTTCAATAGTTTCTAAAAAGAAGCCGCGCGGCCTGTATGCGTTTATTTCTTTTTCATGAACGGCATGTGCATGGAGAATAATATGTCATCATCAAATGAGAAAAATAATCGTTATCTTTTGACTGACTGGAAACCAGAAAACCCCGCCTTTTGGGAAAATAAAGGCAAGCACATTGCCCGTAGAAATCTTTGGATATCAGTAAGTTGCCTTTTACTTGCCTTCTGCGTCTGGATGCTGTTTAGCGCCGTAGCCGTCAATCTGAATAAAATTGGTTTTAATTTCACCACCGATCAACTGTTTTTATTAACGGCATTACCCTCCCTTTCTGGGGCAATATTGCGCGTCCCCTACTCCTTTATGGTACCTATATTTGGCGGTCGCCGTTGGACCATTTTTAGCACGATTATTCTGGTTATTCCCTGCGTCTGGCTGGGATTTGCCGTGCAAAATACCGCTACTCCGTTTGGAGTATTTATTATTATTGCGCTGATGTGCGGTTTTGCTGGCGCTAACTTTGCCTCCAGCATGGGCAACATCAGCTTTTTCTTCCCCAAAGCAAAGCAAGGCAGTGCGTTGGGGGTTAACGGCGGCCTTGGCAACCTCGGCGTCAGCGTGATGCAGCTAATCGCGCCGCTGGTGATTTTTCTGCCCATATTTACCTTTTTGGGTATCCAGAGCGTACCGCAAGCTGACGGCTCATTACTGTCGCTGGCCAATGCCGCATGGATTTGGGTTCCACTTCTGCTGATAGCCACCCTGGCGGCAGGCATGGGAATGAATGATATTGCCAGTTCGAAGGCTTCTATTGCTTCCCAGCTACCGGTCCTCAAGCGTTTTCACTTGTGGCTGTTAAGCCTGCTGTATCTCGCGACTTTCGGGTCATTTATCGGCTTTTCGGCTGGTTTTGCCATGCTGGCGAAAACCCAATTTCCTGACGTGAATATTCTGCAACTGGCATTCTTCGGCCCCTTCATCGGCGCGCTTGCGCGATCGGCGGGCGGCGTTATCTCTGACAAGTTCGGCGGTGTACGCGTCACGTTAATTAACTTCATCTTTATGGCACTGTTCAGCGCCCTGCTGTTTCTTACTCTGCCGGGCTCAGGTGAAGGAAACTTTGTCGCCTTCTATCTGGTGTTTATGGGGCTGTTCCTGACCGCGGGTCTGGGAAGCGGGTCGACCTTCCAGATGATTGCGGTGATCTTTCGCAAAATCACGATTTACCGGGTGAAACTGCGCGGTGGCACAGAGGAACAGGCTCAGCGTGAAGCGGTAACCGACACCGCTGCAGCGCTTGGATTCATCTCTGCCATTGGCGCTGTGGGGGGCTTCTTCATCCCTAAAGCGTTTGGTTCATCCCTGGCGCTTACCGGCTCTCCGGTGGGGGCTATGAAAATATTTTTGGTGTTTTACATCGTCTGTGTGCTGGTGACCTGGCTGGTCTATGGCCGTAAATCACAAAAAAAATAACGAAATGGATACCGCAGGATCGGACATTCAGGCAGGCCTGGTGTGCGATTCACCGTCGGCAATATTATCGAAGCAGGAGTTATGTCATGAGTAAACTGTTAGATCGCTTTCGCTACTTTAAACAAAAGGGCGATACGTTTGCCGAGGGGCATGGGCAAGTGATGCACACCAACCGGGACTGGGAAGACAGTTATCGCCAACGCTGGCAGTTCGATAAAATTGTGCGTTCTACCCACGGCGTGAACTGTACCGGCTCATGTAGCTGGAAAATCTACGTCAAAAACGGACTGGTAACCTGGGAAACACAGCAAACTGACTACCCGCGTACCCGACCTGACCTGCCTAACCATGAACCCCGCGGCTGTCCGCGCGGCGCCAGCTACTCCTGGTATCTTTACAGCGCCAACCGCCTGAAATATCCGTTAGTGCGTAAACGCTTGATCGAACTGTGGCGCGACGCCCTGACCCGCCAGTCCGACCCGGTGCTGGCCTGGGAATCGATTATGAACGACCCACAAAAATGCCAGAGCTACAAGCGGGTACGCGGTCGCGGTGGTTTCATCCGTTCCAACTGGAAAGAACTTAATCAGCTGATTGCTGCCGCCAACGTCTGGACGGTGAAGACCTACGGCCCGGATCGCGTGGCCGGCTTCTCCCCAATCCCTGCGATGTCGATGGTCTCCTATGCCGCAGGCACGCGTTATCTTTCCCTTCTTGGCGGCACCTGCCTGAGTTTCTATGACTGGTACTGCGACTTACCGCCCGCCTCACCAATGACCTGGGGCGAGCAGACTGATGTTCCTGAATCCGCCGACTGGTATAACTCCAGTTATATCATCGCCTGGGGATCTAACGTCCCGCAGACCCGTACGCCGGACGCGCACTTTTTTACTGAAGTGCGCTACAAAGGCACCAAGACGATTGCCATTACGCCCGACTACTCGGAAGTCGCCAAACTGTGCGATCAGTGGCTGGCACCTAAGCAAGGGACCGACAGCGCGCTGGCGATGGCGATGGGCCACGTCATCCTGAAAGAGTTCCACCTCGACAATCCCAGCGATTATTTCCTCAATTACTGTCGACGCTATACCGACATGCCGATGCTGGTTTTACTGGATACCCGGGAAGATGGCAGCTACGTGCCTGGACGTATGATGCGCGCCTCAGACCTTGTCGATGGTCTCGGCGAAAGCAACAATCCGGAGTGGAAAACCGTGGCCTTTAACAGTGAAGGTGAGCTGGTCGTGCCGAACGGCTCCATCGGCTTTCGCTGGGGTGAAACAGGCAAATGGAACCTCGAGTCGTTGGCCGCTGGGGCAGAAACAGAACTTTCCCTCTCGTTGCTGGGTCAGCATGATGAAGTGGCAGGGGTAGCATTCCCCTACTTTGGCGGCAACGAAAACCCCCATTTTCGCAGCGTCAAACAAGAACCTGTGCTGGTACGGCAACTTCCGGTAAAACGTCTCACCCTCGCCGATGGCAGCCGTTGCCCGGTGGTGAGCGTCTATGATCTGGTATTGGCGAATTACGGCCTCGATCGTGGTCTGGATGACGTTCATAGCGCACAAGATTACAGCGAAGTGAAAGCCTACACTCCGGCCTGGGGCGAGCAAATTACCGGCGTGCCACGCCGACATATCGAACAAATCGCCCGCGAGTTTGCCGATACGGCGCATAAAACGCATGGCCGTTCGATGATCATTCTCGGGGCTGGCGTCAACCACTGGTATCACATGGATATGAACTACCGTGGGATGATTAACATTCTGGTGTTCTGTGGTTGCGTGGGACAAAGCGGCGGAGGCTGGGCGCACTATGTGGGGCAGGAGAAACTGCGTCCGCAAACCGGTTGGTTGCCGCTGGCCTTTGCATTGGACTGGAACCGTCCACCGCGTCAGATGAACAGCACTTCGTTTTTCTACAACCACTCCAGCCAGTGGCGTTATGAAAAACTCACCGCTCAGGAACTCCTCTCTCCACTGGCCGATGCGTCGAAGTTTAGCGGACATTTGATTGATTTTAACGTACGCGCCGAAAGAATGGGCTGGCTGCCGTCCGCCCCGCAGCTTAACCTCAACCCATTGACCGTGAAAGCGAAGGCTGAGCTGGCTGGCTTGTCTCCTGTGGAATACACCGCACAAGCGCTGAAATCGGGTGATATCCGTTTTGCCTGCGAGCAGCCGGACAGCGGCCACAACCATCCGCGAAACCTTTTTGTCTGGCGCTCTAACCTGCTCGGCTCCTCCGGTAAAGGGCATGAATACATGCTCAAGTATTTAGTGGGTACCGAAAGCGGGATCCAGGGAGAAGCGCTTGGTTCAAGCGATGGCATTAAACCTGAAGAGGTGGAATGGCAGTCCGCGGCGATTGAAGGCAAGCTTGATCTGCTGGTCACGCTCGATTTCCGTATGTCGAGCACCTGTCTGTTCTCCGATATCGTTCTGCCGACCGCGACCTGGTATGAAAAAGACGATATGAACACCTCGGATATGCATCCGTTTATTCACCCGCTGTCAGCGGCGGTCGATCCGGCGTGGGAATCGAAGAGCGACTGGGAAATTTATAAAGGCATCGCCAAAGTGTTCTCGGAGGTCTGTGTCGGGCACCTTGGGCAAGAAACAGATGTCGTCCTGCAACCGCTGCAACACGACTCACCAGCAGAACTGGCGCAGCCGTTTGACATCCTCGACTGGCGCAAAGGCGAATGCGATCTTGTTCCAGGAAAAACTGCGCCTAATATTGCTGTCGTTGAGCGTGACTACCCTGCCACCTACGAACGTTTTACCTCGCTCGGCCCGCTAATGGACAAACTCGGAAACGGTGGCAAAGGTATCTCCTGGAATACCCAGGCGGAAGTCGATTTCCTCGGCAAGCTGAACTACACCAAGCGCGAAGGCCCGGCAAAAGGCCGACCGCTGATTGACACCGCACTGGATGCGTCGGAGGTGATCCTCGCCCTGGCGCCGGAAACCAATGGTCAGGTGGCGGTCAAAGCCTGGGAAGCGCTGGGGGCGATGACCGGACGCGACCATACGCATCTGGCGTTGAACAAAGAAGATGAGAAGATCCGTTTTCGCGATATTCAGGCGCAGCCGCGCAAAATTATCTCCAGCCCTACCTGGTCCGGTCTTGAAAGCGAACATGTCTCCTATAACGCAGGCTATACCAACGTCCACGAGCTGATCCCATGGCGCACCCTGTCCGGTCGCCAGCAGTTGTATCAGGATCACGCGTGGATGCGTGCATTTGGTGAAAGCCTGGTGGCCTACCGTCCGCCAATTGATACCCGCAGCGTCAGCGAAATGCGTGAAGTTCCACCAAACGGCTTCCCGGAAAAGGCGCTCAACTTTCTGACGCCGCATCAGAAATGGGGCATCCACTCTACCTACAGCGAAAACCTGCTGATGCTGACGCTGTCGCGCGGCGGCCCCATCGTCTGGATCAGCGAGACCGATGCCAAAGAGTTGGGTATTGAAGATAACGACTGGATCGAAGCCTTTAACGCCAATGGCGCGCTTACCGCCCGTGCGGTAGTGAGTCAGCGCGTGCCACCGGGAATGACCATGATGTATCACGCTCAGGAGCGAATCATGAACATTCCCGGCTCAGAAGTCACCGGGATGCGTGGCGGGATCCATAACTCGGTCACCCGCGTCTGCCCAAAACCGACGCATATGATCGGCGGCTATGCGCAACTGGCATACAGCTTCAACTATTACGGCACGGTCGGCTCTAACCGCGATGAGTTCATCATGATTAGAAAAATGAAAAATATTAACTGGCTGGATGATGAAGGTCGCGATCAGGTACAGGAGGCGAAAAAATGAAAATACGCTCACAGGTAGGCATGGTTCTTAATCTGGACAAGTGTATCGGCTGCCACACCTGCTCCGTCACCTGTAAAAACGTCTGGACCGGGCGCGAAGGGATGGAATATGCATGGTTTAACAACGTCGAGACCAAACCAGGGATTGGTTATCCGAAAAATTGGGAAGATCAGGAGGAGTGGCAAGGCGGCTGGGTTCGCGATGTTAACGGCAAGATAAGACCGCGTCTGGGCGGCAAGATGGGGGTGATTACCAAAATTTTCGCCAACCCGGTGATCCCGCAAATCGATGATTACTATGAACCGTTTACCTATGATTACCAACATCTGCATAGCGCACCGGAAAGCAAAAACCAGCCCACTGCGCGTCCACGTTCGTTGATTGACGGCAAACGGATGGACAAGATTATCTGGGGCCCCAACTGGGAAGAACTGCTCGGCGGCGAATTCTCAAAACGCGCCCGTGACCGTAACTTCGAGAAAATGCAGAAGGAGATGTACGGTCAGTTCGAAAACACCTTCATGATGTATTTGCCGCGACTTTGTGAACACTGCCTGAACCCAAGCTGTGTCGCTACCTGCCCGAGCGGTGCCATCTATAAGCGTGAAGAAGACGGCATTGTGCTGATCGACCAGGACAAATGCCGCGGCTGGCGCTTGTGCATCAGCGGCTGTCCGTACAAGAAAATCTATTTTAACTGGAAGAGCGGTAAGTCAGAGAAGTGCATTTTCTGCTACCCGCGTATTGAATCCGGCCAGCCGACGGTATGTTCGGAAACCTGCGTCGGGCGCATCCGCTATCTCGGCGTATTGCTGTACGACGCCGACCGCATTGAGGAAGCGGCCAGCACCGAGCATGAGACCGATCTGTATGAACGTCAGTGCGATGTGTTCCTCAATCCGCACGATCCGGCAGTTATCGAAGAGGCGTTAAAACAAGGCATTTCGCAGAATGTTATCGACGCCGCCCAACGTTCGCCAGTCTACAAAATGGCAATGGACTGGAAGCTGGCGCTGCCGTTACACCCTGAGTATCGCACCCTGCCAATGGTCTGGTATGTGCCGCCGTTGTCACCGATTCAGTCGGTGGCTGATGCCGGTGGCCTACCGCACAATGGCAACATTTTGCCGGCGGTGGAATCACTACGTATCCCGGTACAGTACCTCGCCAACATGCTCAGTGCTGGCGATACCGGTCCGGTATTGCGCGCGTTGAAACGTATGATGGCGATGCGACACTATATGCGCTCACAAACCGTCGAAGGCGTGACGGATACCCGCGCCATTGAGGAAGTCGGTCTTACGGTTGAACAAGTCGAGGAGATGTATCGCTATCTGGCTATCGCCAACTATGAAGACCGCTTCGTGATCCCGACCAGCCACCGTGAAATGGCGCGCGACGCTTTCCCGGAGAAAAACGGTTGTGGTTTCACCTTTGGCGACGGCTGTCACGGTTCGGATACCAAATTCAACCTGTTTAATAGCAGCCGTATTGATGCCATCGACATCACCGAAGTGCGCGATAAAGCGGAGGGTGAATAATGCAAATCCTGAAGATTATCGGACTGCTGCTGGAATATCCGGACGAATTGCTGTGGGAGTGTAAAGACGACGCGCTGGCGCTGGTGTCCAGCGATGCCCCAATGCTTACCGAATTTAGCCGGGGACTACTCAATGCCCCATTACTGGATAAGCAAGCCGAATGGTGTGAGGTGTTTGATCGGGGGCGTGCCACCTCACTGTTGCTATTCGAACATGTCCATGCCGAGTCGCGTGACCGCGGCCAGGCGATGGTTGATCTGCTGGCGCAGTATGAAAAGGTCGGGCTCCAGCTTAACTGCCGCGAGCTGCCGGATCATCTACCGTTGTATCTGGAGTATTTAAGCGTGCTGCCGGAGGCCCAGGCTAAAGAAGGATTACAGAATGTCGCCCCCATTCTGGCGCTGCTTGGCGGTCGTTTAAAACAGCGCGATACGCCGTGGTATCAGTTGTTTGATGCCCTGCTGCTGCTTGCCGGAAGCTCCCTTTCAAGTGACAGCGTCACCAAACAGGTTGCCGCAGAAACACGTGACGATACCCGTCAGGCGCTGGATGCAGTCTGGGAAGAGGAACAGGTGAAGTTTATCGAAGATAACGCCACCGCTTGTGAAAGTTCACCGTTACAAAACTATCAACGACGCTTTAGCCAGGACGTGGCGCCGCAGTATGTCGACGTCAGCGCGGGAGGTCCGAAATGATACAGTATCTGAACGTCTTCTTTTACGATATCTACCCGTATCTGTGCGGCACGGTGTTTATCCTCGGTAGTTGGTTGCGATACGACTACGGGCAATACACCTGGCGCGCCTCTTCCAGCCAAATGCTGGACAAACGCGGTATGGTATTATGGTCAAACTTGTTCCATATCGGCATTCTGGGGATTTTTTTCGGTCACCTGTTTGGCATGTTGACCCCGCACTGGATGTACGCCTGGTTCCTGCCGATTGCGGTGAAACAGCAAATGGCAATGATTCTCGGCGGTGTCTGCGGCGTGTTAACGCTGGTTGGGGGCGCGGGTTTGCTGGTGCGCCGCCTGACTAATCCACGCATTCGCGCAACATCATCCACCGCCGATATTCTGATCCTGTGCATACTGCTGGTTCAATGCATTCTCGGTTTAACCACTATTCCGTTCTCCGCACAACATCCTGACGGTAGTGAAATGCTGAAACTGGTCGGTTGGGCGCAGTCGGTGGTGACTTTCCAGGGCGGCGCATCTGCGCATCTGGATGGCGTGGCGCCGATATTCCGTGCTCATCTGGTGTTAGGCATGACAATATTCTTACTGTTTCCGTTCACACGTCTGGTCCACGTGTGGAGTGCGCCGTTTGAGTACTTCACCCGCCGCTATCAAATTGTGCGCTCGCGCCGCTAATTGTCTCTGATGTCTTATCCGGTCCGTAGACCGGATAAGACGCAGGGCGTCGCCATCCGGCATTTTGCACGCTATGATGCTTCTCCATCCCAGGGAGAACGCTAATGAAACCACAGGTTTACCACGTCGATGCCTTTACCTCGGTCCCCTTTCGCGGCAATTCAGCGGGAGTGGTGCTGCATGCTGACGGACTGAGCGAAGCGCAGATGCAGCTGATTGCCCGCGAGCTGCGTCATTCGGAAACCGCATTCCTGCTGACCAGCAACGAGAGCGATGTACACATCCGCTATTTCACGCCGACGGTCGAAGTCCCCATCTGTGGACATGCTACCGTCGCGGCGCACTATGTGCGGGCCAATGTGCTGGGGCTGGGCAACACTACCGTCTGGCAAACCTCGCTGGCCGGACGTCATCGGGTGGATATCGAAGCCATCGGGGATGACTATCGTATTAGCCTTGAGCAAGGAATACCTGGATTTGAGCCTCCGCTGGAAGGCGCTGTTCGTACTGCAATTATCCACGCGCTGCATCTGAGCGAAGACGATATGCAGCCAAGGCTGCCGATCCAGGTTGCCACCACCGGCCATTCGAAAGTGATGATTCCGCTAAAGCCTGAGGTAGACCTGGACGCCCTTTCCCCAGATTTGCAGGCGCTGGCGACAATCAGCCAACAAATTGGCTGTAACGGTTTCTTCCCTTTTCAAATCCGTCCGGGCGAAAACGCTACCGACGGCCGCATGTTTTCGCCTGCCATTGGTATTGTGGAAGATCCAGTCACGGGCAATGCCAACGGGCCGATGGGCGCGTGGCTGGTTCACCACCGGCTGATGGCGCATGATGGCAAAACGTTACGTGTTCAGGGGCATCAGGGCCGCGCGCTGGGTCGTGACGGTATAGTTGATGTGACGGTCACTATTCGTGATAACCAGCCGGAAAAAGTCACCATTACCGGTTCGGCGGTAATCCTGTTTCACGCAGAGTGGGCGATTGATTTTTAATCTATTCCTGTGGGCCGGATATAGCGATTACGCCGCATCCGGCACTATTCCCGATGGCGTTATTTCCCTGCTTCCGGGTGCGTATCAAACGCCGCCATTACCGTCGCCAATTCTGCTTCAGTAAATCCATGCTTCACATCATCCACGCCCAATCCAAACCGCGCCTGCAATAAGGCGTAAAGGCTGGCGACGTCGGGCAGATTAATCTGCTCTACCGCATGGCCATCCTGATAATGGGTAAAATGAAAATTGGTTAACGTAAATTTACCGCCGTCTGGCAGATGACGACACATCAGCAGATGATGACGAAAATGCGACTGCGGCCAATGCGCCGACCAGAAGTTGCCCATCAGATAATCGCTCTGATGCTGCATAACCAGGTCAAAACGGTACATTGATTGCCAGTGTTCGTGATGACGGAACTGCAAAATCCAGTCTTCACCGTCCTGAATCAGACGATACTCCCCGTGTGGTGTGTGCTGTGCAACATCTGCCTGCAGACGAATCGGTGCGGTCAGCGTTTGCCCACCAAATCCGACGTCAGCGATCCACTGTTCTCCCTGTAGCTCAACCAGCAGCAGACGATGCGTGCGTGGCGGTAGGCTTGACGGATTTGCCAGCACCACACGTCCAAGTAAACTGCGGACGGTAAAACCGATTTCGCGGAGCGCCCGCTCAAATAACCCATTTTGCTCAAAACAATAACCGCCGCGACGCGCCGTCACTAGCTTCTCTTCCAGCGATGCGTCGTCGAGTTGCATTTCGCGTGGCAGCAGCACATCGAGATTTTCAAAAGGAATGGCGCTGTTGTGCAGTAAATGCAGCGCTCGCAGGGTTTCAATGTTGGCGTTGGCCGAACCTGACCAGCCAATACGGGCAAAATAAGCGTTTAAAAAAGGCGTCATACCAGCTTCCTGTTTGTGTAATGTTGTACTTATAACGCATTTTTAATTTTACGCCCTCGATTTTGTGCGTTGTTCTTCCTCACGAGGCGACAAAATCGCTAATACCGTTAATATCTAAGTTAATTGTGGTGTGTTATCTCTCAGCCAAGGAGCATCCATGAGCCATTTTCGTCCTCTCGAATTAAAACATGCCAGCCGACTGCTAAATCACGGCCCGACCATTTTAATCACCAGTCGAGACGATCATACAGAGCGGCGGAACGTGATGGCTGCAGCATGGTCGATGCCCGTTGAGTTTGAACCACCGCGTATCGCGATTGTTGTCGACAAGACAGCCTGGTCACGTGAGCTAATTGAACGCAGCGGCATGTTTGGCATCGTTATTCCGGGAGTTGCCGCCGCCAACTGGACCTGGGCCGTTGGCAGCGTTTCCGGCCGTGTGGAAGATAAATTCAACTGCTACGGCATTCCTGTGGTGCAAGGACCGGTGCTGGGTTTACCGCTCATAGAAGCAAAATGCCTGGCCTGGATGGAATGCCGTCTACTGCCTGCAACGGCGGCGCAGGAAAAGTATGACACCCTGTTTGGGGAAGTGGTCTCGGCGGCCGCTGATGAGAGAGCCTTCGTGGAAGGACGGTGGCAGTTTGATGATGACCAGCTCACTACCCTGCATCACCTCGGGGGCGGAACGTTTGTCTCCAGCGGAAGACGCATTACCGCAGGTGAATAATTGTCTGCTAACGGATGGCAGCTCATGCTTTCCATCCCTCGCCGTGTTCTTAAAACTTCTGAAAAACCAGTCGGATGAATCGCTGTCCTTCCTTGCTGAATCATTTGTGTGAATTATAGTTAATCTTGCTCTAACTCAAATATCTATTCCAAACCGAATCAGTCAAAGCAGCATCCCCCAACTGTACTTATAAAGTGTCAGAGAGGTTTTACGATGCAACTGAATAGAATCGCACAAAGTTTTATCCTTGCCGGGTTACTCACCTCTGCCTCTGCTCCCCTGATTGCCGCTGAAGCGCCAAAAGACGCAACCGCTGCCACGCAACAAGCGAACAATGCGCTCTACAACCAACTGCCCTTCTCCGATAACACCGACTTTACCGATGCTCATAAAGGCTTCATCGCCCCTATTCCTCAGGATGTGATCAAAGGTGAGCAAGGAAATGTCATCTGGAATCCGCAACAATATGCGTTCATTAAAGAAGGTGATAAAGCCCCGGATACGGTAAACCCGAGCCTGTGGCGTCAGTCCCAGTTGATCAACATCAGCGGACTGTTTGAAGTGACGGAAGGCGTTTACCAGATCCGTAACCTCGATCTGTCCAACATGACGATCATTGAAGGTAAAGAAGGCGTCACCGTTGTTGACCCGCTGGTATCAGCAGAAACGGCCAAAGTCGGGATGGATCTTTACTTTAAAAACCGCGGTCAAAAACCCGTTGTCGCGGTGATTTATACACACAGCCACGTTGATCATTACGGCGGCGTACGCGGCGTTGTTGACGAAGCAGATGTTAAAGCGGGCAAAGTTAAGATTTATGCACCTGCCGGCTTTATGGAGGCGGCGGTGGCTGAGAATATCATGGCCGGCAACGTTATGAGCCGTCGCGCGAGCTATATGTACGGCAATCTACTAAAACCTGATGCCAAAGGTCAGGTTGGTGCCGGACTGGGAACCACAACCTCCGCGGGAACCGTCACCCTGATTGCGCCAACCAATATAATTGAAAAAGACGGGCAAAAAGAGGTCATTGATGGCCTGACCTATGACTTCATGTTGGCCCCAGGCTCCGAAGCGCCTTCGGAAATGCTGTGGTACATCGAAGAGAAGAAACTGATTGAGTCTGCTGAAGACGTCACTCACACCCTGCACAACACCTACTCCCTGCGCGGGGCCAAAATTCGTGAGCCGTTGCCCTGGTCCAAATACATCAACGAAGCGATTGTACGCTGGGGAGATAAAGCAGAAATCCTGATGGCGCAGCACCACTGGCCAACCTGGGGTAATGACAAAGTCGTGAACCTGCTGAAAAGTCAGCGGGATCTGTATCGTTACATTAACGACCAGACGCTGCGCATGGCTAACGAAGGTCTGACCCGCGATGAAATCGCCGCGAACTTTAAACTGCCGGACTCGCTGGCGCATACCTGGGCTAACCGCGGCTACTATGGTTCCATCAGTCATGATGTGAAAGCGACCTATGTGCTCTATCTCGGCTGGTTTGATGGCAACCCGGCAACGCTGGATGAACTGCCGCCGGAAGAAGCCGCGAAGAAATTCGTCGACTATATGGGTGGAGCGGATGCCATTCTGCAGAAAGCGAAAGCCGACTATGACCAGGGTAACTATCGCTGGGTGGCTCAGGTGGTGAGCAAAGTGGTGTTTGCCGATCCCAATAACCAGGCCGCGCGCAATCTGGAAGCTGATGCGCTGGAACAGCTAGGATACCAGGCTGAATCCGGCCCGTGGCGCAATTTCTACCTGACCGGTGCGCAAGAGCTGCGTAATGGTGTGGTTAAAGGCCCAACCCCGAACACCGCCAGCCCGGATACCGTACGCGCCATGACGCCGGAAATGTTCTTCGACTATCTGGCGGTACATATTAACGGGCAGAAAGCAGGTGATGCCAAATCGGTGTTTAACATCGACCTTGGCAGCGACGGCGGTAAATACAAGCTTGAGCTGGAAAATGGCGTGCTAAACCATACCGCCAATGCCGAGGGAAAAGAGGCTGACGCCACGATCACGCTGAATCGCGACACGCTCAATAAAATCATTCTTAAGGAAGTGACGCTGAAACAGGCTCAAGACAGCGGTGACGTGAAGATAACCGGCGACGGCGCTAAACTTGACGCTATGCTCGGCTATATGGATAAGTTCGAATTCTGGTTTAACATCGTTACACCGTAAACCTGTTGAAAACGGGCGGAAAATTCGCCCGTTTTATTTCACATGCTGTAGCCAGGTTTTTTAATTAACGTTGCCATCTGCGGCTTAATCTCCGCATCCCACACGCCCTGCCACGCCTCTGGCTCAACTTCATTCAGCGCCACGCTTACCGAGCTGTCTTTGCTTTGCAAATGACGAATAATGACTTCGGTAATATCCGCCGCCAGCGCGGATTTTTGCTCGTCGCTCAGATCGCGGGGAAAACATTTAATATCAACGTGCGGCATAGCAGGTTCCTTATTGTTTTGGTCAGAAAGCGTGTTTTCTCAAATAATCTTATTGTTTTTCAGCACAGTACGTAGCCTCGGATGCTGACAAACCGCATCGGCGATGGCGCTAATATTCGGCGTATTGTCCTGGAACCAGTCATGTCCTGGCCCCCAGCTACGCATCACGCAAATATAAACGTCCAGCAAGGTTAACTGCTCTCCGAGCGCGTACGGCTCGGCGCTTAGCTGGTTATTCAACCACATATAGAGAGATTTTCGATACTCAATACAATTTTTTTTCAACTGCGCCGGAGCATCCGGCACCCAGCGTTCAGGATAATCGGCATAGGTAAACGTGGGATAGACATTTGCCACCAGCCATATCAACAGACGCTGGAACTGCTGACGCTCGCTGCTCCCAACGGAGGGCGAAAGTTCTGGACAACGATCGAGGATCATCAAGGCGATCGCCGCCGTTTCCGTCATGACTTCGCCATTTTCCAGTACCAGTGTGGGCACCTGGCATAGCGGATTCATTGTCTTAAGCAGTTCCCGCGAAGGACCATCGCTATCAAAGCCGTCGACATTAATAAAACTGTAAGGGATCTCCGCCAGTGTGAGCATCACTTCACTGATGGCCGATCCCCAGCCCGGCACCCCATAGACCTTAATCATGCTGCAACCCTCAACGTTAAAACCCTAAGTGTAGAGCAGCATTCAACAACCTATGCAGACATGATTATTACTCTCATAATAACAATGATCGGATACCGGGAGATAATAAGCGATGCGTTCGAGTATGTTTGAATACATGTCCATTTTTATACAAGTTGTTGAGCAAGGGGGATTTGCCAGAGCTGCAGACGTGTTACACCTGCATCGCCCCGCAGTGACCAAAGCCATCCAGCACCTTGAAGACGAGCTTGGGGCCAAGTTGCTTAACCGCACAACCCGTAAAGTGTCGCTGACCGATGAAGGTGACGCTTTTTATCAACGCACAAAAATACTGCTCAGTGACGTTGATGACATCATGGCCTCTTTCTCGCCAACTCGCCCGCCACGCGGAAAACTCAGGGTTAATGCCCCTCTGTCGCTGGCGCACTCCGTGTTAGTTCCTGCGCTGAAAGATTTCCAGTCGCGGTATCCTGATATCGAGATGGTGCTCACCTCCACCGACCGTAGAATCGATATGCTTGCCGAAGGTATCGACTGCATGATCCGTATCGGCGAGTTACAAGACTCTTCCCTGATATCCAGGCGACTTGGTGAAGTAAAGATGGTGACCTGTGCGTCACCGGATTATTTGCAACAACATGGCGTACCGCAGACGCCAGAGGATTTATCCCGACACCAGGCACTTAACTTTTTCAGCGAGCGTCACCGCGAAGCGCTGGAGTGGACCTTCATCAGCGGAGGTGAAATTTTATCATTCACGCCCACCGGACGGATAAGCGTTGATAACTCCGATATATTGCTGACCGGCTGTTTATCGGGGCTCGGCATCATCCGCGGTGTGCATGCCGTGCTGGCCCCCTACCTCCAGTCGGGTCAGCTCGTTGAGGTACTGGCCGATTACATCGGGGAATCAAAACCGGTTTCAGTGCTTTACCCGGACAGACGTCATCTCGCCCCTCGGGTGCGGGTATTCATTGACTGGCTGTGCGAACTTTTTAGCCAACAAAAACTGCGGCTTCAGGGATTATTACAAAATCAGTAATAGTGAAGTTCCGCAACTGCGGTTTTTCACTCTCATCTGAATCGTTAAATTGTGCGGACCCAATACAGAACAATTTACTGAGGTCCGCTATGTCTAAGGTCGTAGTTTTTAATCAAATTGGTGGCGCTGACGTCTTGAAGATTCAGGACATGCAGGTTCCCGCGCCTGGTGCGAATGAGGTTCAGATCCGCGTACGGGCTATTGGTATCAACCGTGCGGAGATTATGTACCGCACAGGCCAGTATATTTACCAACCTAATTTCCCGGCACGGTTGGGTTATGAAGCTGCCGGAGTCGTTGAATCCGTAGGAGACAACGTACGTGAGTTTGCACCTGGCGATGATGTTAGCGTCATCCCGGCTTTCAGCTTTCATCAATATGGTATGTATGGAGAAGTCGTTAATGCCCCGGCACACGCGGTCGTAAAACATCCGCAAAACCTCAGCTTTGCCGAAGCTGCCGCCAGTTGGATGATGTATGTGACCGCATTTGGTGCGCTGGTTGAATATGCGGATATTAAACCTGGAGATAATGTGCTGATCAATGCTGCTTCCAGTAGCGTCGGACTGGCGGCAATTCAGATTGCTAATATGCTCGGCGCAAAGCCTATTGCGATGACGCGGACCAGTGAGAAACGAGCTCAGCTACTGCAACTGGGCGCGGCAGAGGTTATTGCAAGCCAGGAGCAGGATCTGGTGGCTGAGATTCAACGGATTACTGATAGCAAAGGAACCCGAGTGGTCTTCGACCCGGTCGGTGGCCCGGGAGTGGCAAAAATTGCCCAGGCAATGCCAGCCGGTGGGATCTTTTTCCAATATGGCTCGCTTGATGCACGCGACCTTTCTATACCGGTCATTGAGATCCTCGGTCGCCATTTGACTTTCCGTGGTTATGAAATTTTTGAAATCACCTCGGACGCAGAAAAACTTTCGCGAGCGAAACGGTTTATCTTTGAAGGATTGCAGTCCGGGCAGCTCAAGCCGCTGATTGATAAAACCTTTGCCTTTGATGATATCGTCAAGGCACATCAATACATGGAAGCCAACGGTCAGGTAGGCAAAATCGTCGTCACTGTATAACCCCTGTGCGGCACAGCCTTGTGCCGCAATGTGTATCAAAGCACTTTCGACAAAAACTGCTGAGTGCGCGTGTGGCGTGGATGATTCAGCACCTGTTCGCTGCTGCCCTGCTCGACAATTTTGCCATCGACCATAAACACCACCTGGTCCGCCACTTCCCGGGCGAAGCCAATCTCGTGCGTTACCACAACCAGCGTGGTTCCCGACTGCGCCAGCGTTTTAATCACATCCAGCACTTCGCCCACCAGTTCGGGGTCAAGCGCTGACGTGGGTTCATCAAACAGCATGACGCGCGGATTTAATGCCAGTGCACGGGCAATGGCGATACGTTGTTGTTGTCCGCCGGATAAGTGACGCGACCAGGCATCGGCTTTATTACGCAGCCCTACCGCATCAAGCAGGGTTAATGCCCGCTCGGTGGCGGCTTTACGCGATGCCAGTCCGTGTGCAATGGGCGCTTCAATCAAATTCTCCAGCACTGTTAGGTGTGGGAATAGATTAAAGTTCTGAAACACATAGCCGACGTTGACGCGCTGGCGCAAAATTTCCGCCTCTTTCAGCTCATACAGCTTATCTCCCTGCCGACGATAACCAATGTAATCGCCATCGATTTGAATAAACCCTTCATCCACACGCTCCAGATGGTTGATTGTCCGCAAAAGCGTGGATTTCCCGGAACCGGATGGGCCAAGAATAACGGTTACCGTACCGGGCGGGATCTCCAGCGATACGTTATCCAACGCTTTATGGCGGCCGAAGTATTTGCTGACGCCGGTAATAGAAATATGGCCTTCAGGCGAGTGGGACATGGGCGGCCTCCTGCTGTGGACGTTGACGACTGCGTTTTTCTGCACGACTCACCCGGGCGGTATTGATCGCTGAACGTCGTTCGCTACGTGCCAGCGCGCGTTCGACCAGGTGCTGAATTAGCGACAGGACGCTGGTAATCACCAGATACCACACCGCGCCGACCATCAGCAGCGGGATCACCTCCTGCGTGCGGTTGTAGATCATCTGGATGGTGTAGAACAACTCCGGCATGGCCAGCACGTATACCATCGCCGTCCCTTTCGCCAGACTGATGATTTCATTGAACCCGGCAGGCAATATAGTGCGCAGCGCCTGCGGCAGGATAATTCGCAGCGTACGTCGCCATGCCGGTAAGCCCAGCGCCGCAGCGGCCTCGTACTGACCGTGATCAACCCCCAAAAATCCACCACGAATAATTTCAGCGGTATAGGCGCTTTGCACCAGCGTCAGGCCGACTACCGCAGTGGAAAACTGGCCGAGTACATTGATGGTCTCAAAACTGCCCCACTGAATGGGAGTAAACGGAATACCAATCGTCAACGTGTCGTACAGATAGGAGAAGTTGTACAGAACGATTAGCACCACAATCAACGGTAATGAACGAAACAGCCAGATGTATCCCCATGCCAGACCGTTCAGCAACCAGGAAGATGAAAGTCGCGCCAGTGCCAGCAGACCGCCGATGATAATACTCAACAGCGTACCGATAAGCGTCAGCAACAATGTTTGTCCGAGACCGGACAAGATAACCGGATCAAAGAACCAGCGGGCAAATACGGCCCATTCCCAGCGCGGGTTAAATGCCACGGACTGGATAATCACCGCCAGGACAAACAAGGCAACAACCGCTCCCACGGTGCGCATAGGATAGCGCGCCGGTACGACTTTAATGCTATCAGTCGTTTTCATTTTATCTCCTCAGGCTATTCTGGCCTGACCGGCGATGGTCAACAGTTTGGTAAAGCGCAGTCGTCCATCAAACGGCGGCTGGCTGTACTCTTCCGGATCCCGCGCCGTATCAAATTGCGGATCGTAGCCCTGACTTAAATACAGCCGGACGGCCTCCGGCTGGCGAAATCCTGTGGTCAGATATATGCGGCTGTAGCCCGCGAGCAGCGCCCGACGCTCCAGTTCCTGCACCACGCGCGCCGCCAGTCCCTGCTGACGTAGCGTGCTTTTCGTCCAGATACGCTTAATCTCGGCGGTGTCTTTGTCGTAAGGTTTGTAGGCTCCGGTGGCGATAATCTCACCGCCACGCTCCAGGACCACAAACAGTCCCTGCGGTGCCAGATACCATTCGGTCAGTTCCACCTCTGCGTCGCGAGAAAAATAATCGCCATAGCGGGCGGCATATTCACCAAACAGACCGTTCAAAATGGGTTGCAGCTCGCTGGCTTCAGGTGAGACCACGCGAAATTGATCGCTCACGATGACCTCCTTAGTCGCCTAACCCGGCTGGGTTGATTTCAGATTGCGGAATGCGTTCCACCCCTTCCCCCCAACGGTTCAGTACCTTGTCGTAGTCGCCGTTGCCAATCACGCCGTTGAGGGCGGTTTGCACAGGCAGAACCAAACCGCTGTCTTTTTTCAGCGTCACGGCGATATGTGCCGCTTTTGGCCAACCGCCATCAACGCTACCCACCAATTGCGTTTTACCGTTGAGCGCGGCTTTCCACGCGCCGATAACGTTAGGACCGAAGTAGGCATCAGCGCGACCTGACTGCAGGGCCAGAGTCTGGGCGGCATCGTCTTTGGTATACACTGGCGTAAACGGCTGTAACCCTTTCTTCACGTTTTCATCGTTCCAGGCCAGCAGGATGGCTTCCTGGTTCGTCCCCGAACCGACGATAATGCGCAGACCGGCGATATCTTCCGCCTGCTCGATTTTCTTCAGCTTGCTGCCGGTTTTGACATAAAAGCCCAGGGAGTCCTTACGATAGGTCGCGAAATCGAATTTCTCTTTGCGCGCTTTTGTGACGGTAATATTGCTAATCGCGGCATCGTATTTGCCGGAGGTGACCCCCAGCGGCCAGTCTTCCCATGATGTAGGCACAACGTTGAGTTCCAGACCCAAACTGTCTGCCACCAGACGGGCAATGTCCGCCTCGCTGCCGATCAGTGTTTTATTGTCATCGGCAAATACGGTCAGCGGCGGCTGACTGAGCCCGGCAATCGCCACAGTAAATTTGCCCGGTACGGCCAGGTGCAGGTTCGCGGGTAATTGCGCAATCGCCTGCGGATTTTTTGCCGTATTAATTGGCGTTTTATTGGCTTCCAGGCTTACGCCCGTGCCGTTAATAGTCACGTCATTTGCCCAGACGGTCGCGCTGAAAGCCAGCGACAGCGCGAGGAATACTGATTTTTTCTGCATAGCGTTTTTCTCTTATTGTGTGAATTGATTTGCAGGTGTCGCTAATCCCAGGCTTGCGCGCAGGGTCGTACCGGGATATTCATGGCGGAACAGACCACGAGCCTGAAGCACGGGGATAACCTGCTCAACAAATCGTGGGAAGGTATCCGGCGTTCCTCCCTGAATGATAAAACCGTCAGCGGCTTTCTCGTCGAACCACTGCTGAAGGCCGTCGGCTACCTGCTGCGGCGTGCCGCTAAAACGCGGACGCGGGCTGGCTGCCTCCAGAGCAACCTGACGTAGCGTTAAGCCACGCTCGCGCGCATTGCGCTTGATCTCATCGGTCGTGCTGCGAAAGCTGTTTTGTCCGAGGGATCCCAGATCCGGGAACGGTGCGTCCAGCGAATATTGGGCAAAATCATGATGTTCGAAGTAGCGGCCAAGGTAGTTCAGTGCGTCAGTGATGGAAACCAGCGCAGCGGTCGTCTGATACTGCTGCTCCACGTCCTCTGCGCTGTCGCCAACAATAACGCTGACGCCCTGGAATATATGCAGTTGATCGGGATGTCGTTCGGCGTTTTCCAGCTGGCTTTTTACATCCTGATAGAACGCTTTCGCCTCTGCCAGCGACTCCTGATGAGTAAAAATGGCATCAGCATGCTGCGCCGCTAATTTCTTGCCATCGGATGAAGCCCCAGCCTGAAATATAATTGGACGGCCTTGTGGTGTTCGCCCGATATTTAACGGCCCGGCGACCTGAAAATAATCCCCATGATGGTTAAGCGTGTGCAGTTTTTGCGGATTAAAAAACTCCCCGCTTGCCTTATTACGGGTAAAAGCATCATCTTCCCAGGAATCCCACAGTCCTTTCACCACCTGTAAATATTCATCGGCAATACGATAACGCTGGGCATGCTCTGGATGCTGGGCGCGGGAATAGTTTTTTGCCGATCCTTCCAGAGGCGACGTCACCACGTTCCATCCGGCACGCCCCTGGCTAAGATGGTCGAGGCTGGCAAACTGCCGGGCGGTGGTAAAGGGCTCACTGTATGACGTGGAGACGGTGCCAACCAGTCCCAGATTGCGGGTGATGCTGGCCAAAGCAGATAATACCGTCAGCGGCTCAAAGCGATTTAAAAAATGCGGGATTGATTTTTCATTAATATACAGACCATCGGCGACAAAAATAAAATCCAACTTCCCTTTTTCCGCAATACGCGCCGTTTCTTTAACAAAGTCAAAATTAATACTGGCATCGGCCTGCGCTGCCGGATGACGCCATGCAGACATATTTCCCGATGCGCCATGCAGAATAGTGCCGAGCCGTAGTTGCCGATTTTCAGCCATAATAACCCCTACCCAACAGATAAAATTAAATGTGTGCGAATGCCGTTTTTGCTAAATGAGCAAAATAGTGCGCGGCGGGTTCTATTAAACGTTCATCCGGATTAAATCCCGGATGATGTAATCCGTATTCGCTGGCGCTGCCAATACTGACGAACGCCCCAGGCGTATTTTGCAGGTAGACGGCAAAATCCTCCCCGCCCATATGCAGGTCGGCATGGTGGGTGGCGTAGCCTGATTGTTTCGCCACGGCGGTGGCGATATCGGCCCAACGATCATCGTTCACCAGCGCAGTCGGTCCCGCGTGCCAGATAACATCAATTTGTGCGCCAAAAGCGTGGGCAAATCCGGCCGCGATATCATTAACCCGGGCTTTGACCTGCTGCTGCACTTCAATGCGATGCGTTCTGAGCGTTCCTTCCAGCTCTACGGACTCTGGCAGCACGTTCCACGTGTTTCCTCCCTGAATACGGGTCACGCTGAGCACCACTGAATCCAGGGTGTTAACATCGCGACTGGCAACGCTTTGCAAAACTGTTACCAGTTGGCTGGCTAGCAGGATGGCGTCTTTGCCTTCATGCGGACGCGCCGCATGTGCGCCTTTACCATTGATACGTAACACAAAGCGATCAACATTGGCATAGAATGCACCACCGCGCGTAGCGAACTCTCCTACCGGCAATCCCGGTTCATTGTGCATGCCAAAAATAGCCGCGACGTTTTGCAGAGCACCGGCGCGAATCAGAGTTTTTGCGCCACCAAAACTTTCTTCAGCGGGCTGAAACAAAATACGGACTCGCCCCGGTAAGTCAGCTTCCTGCTGCTTAAGCAGCAGTGCGGCGCCAAGCATGACGCTGGTGTGAATATCGTGCCCGCAGGCGTGCATCACCCCCGGTGTGAGTGAGCGAAACGGAACATCGGCGCTTTCTTCTATCGGGAGGGCATCAATGTCCGCCCGCAATGCGATGATCTCTTCTCCCTGACCAATTTCCGCGACCAGACCGGTTTTCAGGTTGAATGGCAGAATCTGGACATCAGCACCGTGCAACCAGTCGCGAATACGCGCCGTCGTCGCCACTTCCTGCAGAGAAAGTTCGGGGTGTTGATGCAATTCACGACGCCAGTTGATAAGCGTTGTCGCCAGCGTCATCAGACCACCTCCACGGCGTTATGGGCTTGTGCCAACAAACGTAGCGACGTCAGACGCGCGTGCCCCTCTGCCAATGGCGTGTCGATAATGAACTCATTAATGCCAAATTGCGCGTGCAGGCCGTTCAGTTTTGCCAGCACGTCGTGGGCGGTACCGTATAATAAGGCCTGTTCACGACGTGCGATTTTGCGGGGAGAACTGCCAGCCTGCGCAGCGAATGCCAGCGCCTGCTCTTCGCTGGCAACTGTGACGCGTTGCCCATTTTCTAGTTCCACGCCCCAGATCTGCACATTTTCGGCAAGCTGCGCGGCGGTGTCGTTACTGTCAGCCACAATCACCTGGACGGCGACTATCGTCGGGCGTGTACTGTGGGTCTGCCAAAAGGACAAAACGTCACGCAATAACGCTCTGTCACCGTTGAGGTGTGCCGCGAAGATGAAATTCCAGTTGGATTGCGCTGCCAACTGAGCGCTTTGCACACTGGCTCCCAGAACAAATCCTTCCGGCGGTTGCGGTGGGATTGGCGTCGGGAATACCGCTTCCCCGCTTTCCGTTCCGCTTAACGCCAGCCAGTCGTTAAGCTGGGAAAGCTGGTCAGCAAAACTGCCTTTTTCATCCGCATGAAGTCCCAACTGTAACGCCTGAGTCGACAGGGGTAAGCCGCCTGGCGCTTTTCCGACACCAAGATCAACACGCCCCGGTGCCAGTGATGCCAGAAGATTGAAGTTTTCCGCCACTTTGTACGGGCTGTAATGCTGCAGCATCACGCCGCCGGAACCTACGCGGATTCGCTGGGTTTGTCCGAGGAGCCAGGCGATCACCAGCTCCGGCGATGGGCTGGCCAGCTGTGGTGTATTATGGTGTTCCGCGATCCAGAAACGATGGTATCCCCACTCTTCTGCCAGTTGCGCCAGACGCAAGGTCCGGGCAAGCGCCATCACGGCAGTTTCTCCTTCCCCAACGGGGCTTTTATCCAGAATACTCAGGCGATATGACATGTTACAGGCCCATGTTTGTTAACATGTCTTTATTATTAAATTATCAAATAACCATAATGAAACACTTAATTCACATTTGCTCAGCTAAAAAGTAGATAACCAGCCCTGTTGCCATCAGGGATAATACCAGTGGATTCCTTGACTGGTCAGAACACTCAATGGAAAACATGCAAAATTCATGACCTACAAAATATAATAGGGGCGCGACTCTCACAGAAATAACATCAAAATAAGTTCATGCCTGTTTTCTTTTTGCGAAAACGTTTTTTAGCGCGATTTACGTTAAGTCAGGTTAAACGACTTGCAAGGTTATGCGGTTGTATTAAATGTTTCACTTTTATGACGCTTAATGGATAGTACATATAGGATTTTTTAATTTAAGCACTTCCACAGCAATGATGATTAGTAGAGAATACAGCGTTTCTTATTAAAACGGTTTAATACAGTTTTTTAATATCCCCCGATTTTTATTGCGGGGATTTTTGTATGAATTATACATACCATCATGGGGCCTCTATGAAAAGTAACATGCCCGTTACACAAATTGAGTATGCACTTAACGATAAAGCGACGCTGCTCTCGACGACAGATAAAGAAAGTCATATTACCTACGCCAACACCGCTTTTATCGACGCCAGCGGATTTAACGAGCATCAGTTAATGGGCGAACCACATAATATTATTCGCCATCCTGACATGCCTCCCGCCGCGTTCGCCGATATGTGGTACACGCTACAGCAGGGAGACAGCTGGACGGGAATGGTGAAAAACCGGCGGCAGAATGGCGACCATTACTGGGTGCGAGCCAACGTGACACCGGTCTGGCACCATGAAAAACTCACCGGTTACATCTCGGTACGGACGGTTCCTTCGCGCGATGAAATAACGAAAAGCGAAAGCTTATATCAAAAAATAAATAGTCAGCAGTTTAAACACTTTCGCCTTTTTAAAGGCCTTGTCATTCGTCGTGGCATATTGTCATGGGTTTCTGCGTTTAAATGGCTGAGTATTAGCCAGCGAGTTAATTATAGTTTAGGGGTAGCTGCCCTGCTGGTACTGTTATTAATTTTTATCCCCGTCCCCCTCTTTATTCAGGCAGGTGGGCTGTTGGTGCTTTTTCTGGCACTGGCTATTTACCTTAAGTATCAAATTTGTCAGCCAGTTAATACGCTACTGACGCAAATGAAAAAAGTGGTGTCGGGTCGTAAACCTGATAACTGTCATTTAAACAGGGTCGATGAGATCGGAATGTTGATGCGTCTGGTTAATCAGTCTGGGCTTAATTTGAATTCGCTGGTCGATGACGTCAGTACGCAACTATCCGGTATTCGCGCAATTAGCCAGCGGGTGTCAAAAGAAGGTTCTGCGTTGCACAAACGTTCAGAAGAAACCTCCGCTGACCTGCAACAAACTGCTGCTGCCCTCGAAGAAATTGGCAGCGCGGTACAGCAAACCGCTGATACCGCAGCGCATACTATGACCATGGCCGATAAAACGAGCGCCAACGCGGCAGCAGGCGGCGATATCATGAAACAAACCATTGCCATGATGCAGGCAATCTCGCGTGATAATGGGCAGATTGTCGACATCATTGGCGTTATCGACAGCATTGCCTTTCAGACCAATATTTTGGCGCTCAATGCCGCGGTTGAAGCCGCACGAGCCGGGGAATCCGGGCGTGGATTCGCAGTTGTGGCGGCAGAAGTGCGCAATCTGGCGCAGCACTCAGCGTCCGCGGCAAAAGAGATTAAACAACTGATCGAGAAGAACGTCGCCAATGTTAACAGCGGCGTCAAAATGGTGGAGAAAACGGAAACGCATCTCACCGGCATAATTGGTGATGTCTTGCAGATGTCGATGATGATCAAAGATATTAGTCTGGCCACGCGAGAGCAAACCCAGGCGCTGGATCTGATTAACGATTCGATTTCACGCGTGGGCGCCATGACACACAATAACGCCGAAATGGTGGAGCGCGTCACTGACGCTACCGCCGATCTGACCCAGCGTTCATCACGCTTACAGCAGGCCGTTCAGGTCTTTGGCGCATCAGCATAACGTTACGGCGCTTACCGGGCGAATGTCTTGATAAGCGCACTCCTCTAGCTGGTTAAACGCCCCCTCTCTTTTATTGGCTGAATCGAGGCCACACCGCGCCAGTTCCGGCTGCACAAAAATGCTGCATTCTTGTTATCGGGGCTTTGCGCAAGTGAACAATTGAATGTAGGATGCTCGGCCGGCAGTTTTCCCCCCGTAACACAATGAAGGGTAGCGCTGTTTTCGCCGCAGCAGGTGCGGCAAAAAGGATTTTGTATTTTTGTCAGGTCAACAGGAAAAGTAATGAACACACACAACACGCAAGCCGCGGAACAACATGCGGCGAAACGACGCTGGTTGAATGCTCACGAAGAGGGGTATCACAAAGCGATGGGGAATCGACAGGTACAAATGATCGCCATTGGCGGCGCGATTGGTACCGGGTTGTTTTTAGGGGCAGGCGCACGTTTGCAGATGGCTGGCCCCGCTTTGGCGCTGGTCTATCTGGTGTGCGGTATTTTTTCGTTCTTTATTCTTCGCGCGCTCGGCGAACTGGTTTTGCACCGCCCTTCCAGCGGTAGCTTTGTCTCCTACGCCCGCGAATTTTTAGGTGAAAAAGCCGCCTATGTGGCGGGCTGGATGTATTTCATCAACTGGGCGATGACCGGCATTGTCGATATCACCGCAGTTGCGCTGTATATGCATTACTGGGGCGCATTTGGCGACGTGCCGCAGTGGGTGTTCGCCCTCGGGGCGCTGGCCATTGTCGGCACCATGAACATGATCGGTGTGAAGTGGTTCGCGGAGATGGAGTTTTGGTTTGCGCTGGTCAAAGTGCTGGCGATTGTCATTTTCCTGGTGGTGGGTACCGTTTTTTTAGGCAGCGGAAAACCGCTGGATGGTAACGCCACCGGTTTTCACCTGATAACCGACAACGGCGGATTTTTCCCGCATGGCCTGCTGCCAGCGCTGGTGCTGGTCCAGGGAGTCGTCTTCGCGTTTGCCTCCATCGAACTGGTCGGCACTGCCGCTGGTGAGTGCAAAGATCCGCAAACGATGGTGCCAAAAGCGATCAATAGCGTTATCTGGCGTATCGGTCTGTTCTACGTGGGTTCAGTGGTCCTGCTGGTTCTGCTTCTGCCCTGGAACGCCTATCAGGCGGGACAAAGCCCGTTTGTCACCTTCTTCTCCAAACTTGGCGTGCCCTATATCGGCAGCATCATGAATATTGTGGTGCTCACCGCGGCGCTTTCCAGCCTGAACTCCGGCCTGTACTGCACTGGCCGTATTTTACGTTCCATGTCGATGGGCGGTTCCGCGCCAAAATTTATGGCTAAAATGAGCCGCCAACAGGTGCCATGGGCAGGGATCCTCGCCACGCTGGTCGTGTATGTCGTAGGGGTATTTCTGAACTATCTGGTGCCGTCGCAGGTGTTCGAGATCGTGCTTAACTTCGCCTCGCTGGGCATCATTGCGTCGTGGGGATTTATCATGGTTTGCCAGATGCGTCTGCGCCGGGCGATTAAAGAAGGTAAAACCGCAGACGTCAGTTTTAAACTGCCGGGTGCGCCGTTTACCTCGTGGCTCACGTTGCTGTTCCTGCTGAGTGTGCTGGTGCTGATGGCGTTTGATTATCCAAACGGCACTTATACTATCGCATCATTACCGTTAATTGCCATCCTGCTGGTTGCAGGCTGGTTCGGCGTGCGTAAACGCGTAGCGGAAATCCACCGCACCGCGCCGTAAGGATAACAAGGCCTGACAGGTTACCCCTTCAGGCCTTCTTTTTTAGTCTGCTTCAATGAGCTGCGCGACGTCGTTGCTGTTAATTTCCCGCGCATTCCCATCCTGATCGGTATAGCTGGTCATTCCCGTATCTTTATCCAGTTGTGGCTTACCCTGGGTGGTAATGGTTTGTCCGCTTTTGGTCGTCATAACGTAATTGGTCGTGCAGCCTGCCAACGTAAACAGCATTACGCCTGCACAAAGACAAATAAATGGCTTTTTCATGGTATTCCCGCGTTATTCAGTTAGCCGTTGAGGGCGTAGTGTAAGTCCCTGAAGTTAGTCAGGCTACTGGCGGGGTGTAACGAGGCGTATCGTGAGGTTTAGAGAAATGACAGGAGGGGTTTCCCCCTCCGGTTAATTACAGCGCGATACGAATAACATCGTCCGGCTGGGTGGCTTCCTGCTCGCGGGTCGATTTCTGTTTCACGCTGACGTACAGCGTTTTACCGTCGGCAGAGAGCGCCAGGCTGTTCGGGAATGTTGGGGTCTCGAACGTTTTGACAACTTTGTAGCTTTTCGCGTCGATCACGCTCACTTTACCGGCCTGACGATGGGTCACATAGGCCTCGTTGCGCGCCGGGTTGAACAGCACGGCCAGAGATTCCGGCGCGGCGACTTTCGCCAGTACATTGCCGTTGCGGGTGTCGATAACCAGCACTTCCGCAGCCTTAGAGTCGGTAACAAATGCGCGGTTACCCGCCGTGTCCAGACTCAGGTTGATAAAGAAGTGCTCTTTTCCATCATCCAACAGCTTTTTGCGGCTGAGAATTTTGTTATTGGTGGTATCGATAGTGATGAATTCACCGTCCGCATTGGCGGTGTACAGGCGTTTAGCTTTGCTGTCGATAGCCAGAGCGGTGCTCATTTTGCCAGTATTTTGGATTGTGTCCTGAAGTTTGATCGTCTCACCGTCCACTACCCAAATTACGCTCTCTTTACCAATACCGCTAATGTATACCGTGTTAGTAGCATCATCGGCGACCAGCTCACGCGGTTGCAGAGGACGCACATCTTCAGAACGCTTACGCGCATCCAGCACCAGGCGCCCTTTCACCGCTCCTGTTTTAGCATCCATCGCCGTCACCGCACTGTTTACCGTATTACCAAACCACAGCGTTTGCGTGGTGTTATTGATGGTAGCGCCAAACGGTTTGAGATCGTTGTGAATAACCTGAGTCACTTCGAGGGTGACAGGGTCAAGACGATAAACCACGCCGCCGATATCCAGTTTGCGGCTCTGTGAGGTCGCCAGCCACAGCGCGTTCTCTTGCTGGCTGTATGCCATTTCATAGGCACCTTTGCCCACGGCTTTGCGCAGCAGTTCTTCTGCAGCCTGCGTAGTAAAAGATGATGCCACGAGCAGTGAACCTAACAGTAAAGAACCACGCAGGCGCGGCGAAAACAGATGACGTAAAGACATGACGACTCCCTTTGATAAATTCGTTTGTTACTGCTTCACATAGCTTCAATGAGCAAAATCATGGTTTTGCCTTTTTAAGAATGAGAATAGTAATCATTATTCATCGCAAAGTGGAGCACTTCTTCACATATTGACTACACTCCTTTTCATTGCCCGAAAAATTACCGCAATTCAGCAGCGCTAAAATTCATCTTTTTTATAAAAAAATTCACATGCTTACCGTCCTTTTTCCGACGTCAGCATCCTAAACTGGCCTTATTCATGACGATTTTTTCAGCCCGCTATATTGTCTTTCCTGTTTCATTACTGCCTGTCTTTCTCTCGACTTTTGCCGCGGCAGAAAGTGAGCTAAACGAGCAAACGCTGATCGTTAGCGCGACACCACAATCTGTTTCAGAACTGGATACGCCTGCTGCCGTCAGCGTTGTTGCCGGTGAAGATATGCGTCTGGCAACACCGCGCATTAACCTGTCCGAATCGCTGACCAGCGTCCCTGGGTTACAGGTGCAAAATCGGCAGAACTACGCACAGGACCTCCAGTTGTCGATTCGCGGCTTTGGTTCAAGAACCACGTATGGCATCCGCGGCATTCGTATGTACGTAGACGGAATCCCAGCCACCATGCCGGATGGGCAAGGTCAAACATCCAATATCGATATCAGCAGCGTACAAAATATTGAAGTCCTGCGGGGGCCCTTCTCTGCGCTGTATGGTAATGCTTCCGGCGGTGTGATTAATGTCAGTACCGAAACAGGGCGTGAACCGCCAACCATTGAGGCCAGCAGCTATTACGGTAGTTTTGGCACCTGGCGCTACGGTGTAAAGGCCACAGGAGCACTGGGTGACGGTACTCAGCCAGGTGATGTGGATTACACCGTTTCAACTACACGATTTACTACCCACGGGTATCGTGATGACAGTAGTGCGCAAAAAAATCTGGCTAACGCCAGACTGGGAGTACGTGTTGATGACGTGAGTAAACTAACCCTGATTTTCAACAGCGTGGATATTAAGGCCGACGATCCCGGTGGCCTGACGAAGTCAGAATGGAATGCCAATCCGCAGCAATCGCCCCGCGCGGAGCAATTCAATACGCGAAAAACTATCAAGCAGACCCAGGCGGGATTGCGCTATGAACGCCAGCTTAGCGCGCAGGATGATATCAGTGTCATGGCCTATGCAGGAGAGCGCGAAACCACCCAGTATCAGTCGATCCCAATGGACCCACAGTTAAATTCTTCTCATGCCGGCGGTGTCATCACCTTGCAACGTCATTATCAGGGGATAGATAACCGTTGGACTCACCGTGGCGAATTGGGGATTCCGGTGACTTTCACCACCGGAGTGAACTATGAAAACATGAGTGAAAACCGTAAAGGCTATAACAACTATCGTCTTGATAATGGTGTCCCTGAGTACGGTCAGAAAGGCGACCTGCGACGCAATGAACGTAACCTGATGTGGAACGTCGATCCCTATCTGCAAACCCAGTGGCAATTGACGAAGAAGCTTTCGCTGGATGCCGGCGTTCGTTACAGTTCCGTATGGTTTGATTCCAACGATCGCTACATTACTGTTGATAACGGAGATGACAGCGGCGACGTAAGTTATCACCAATGGTTGCCCGCCGGATCGTTGAAGTATGCAATGACTGACGCCTGGAATGTCTATCTGGCTGCGGGGAGAGGATTTGAAACCCCCACGATTAACGAACTCTCCTACCGTTCCGATGGACAAAGCGGCATGAATTTGGGTTTACAGCCGTCCACGAATGACACTATTGAAATCGGCAGCAAAACACGCATCGGCGATGGACTTTTTACCGCGGCACTATTTCAGACCGATACCGATGACGAGATTGTGGTTGATAGTAACAACGGTGGTCGTACGACTTATAAAAACGCCGGTAAAACCCGCCGTCAGGGGGGCGAGCTATCCTGGGACCAACGCTTTGCCACAAACTGGCGCGTAAAAGCAGCATGGACCTGGCTCGATGCAACCTATCGCAGCAACGTCTGTGGCGATCAAAACTGCAACGGCAACCGACTGCCCGGCATAGCGCAAAACATGGGATTTGCCTCACTGGGTTACGTGCCAGATGAAGGTTGGTATGCGGGAGCAGATGTGCGTTATATGGGCGACATTATGGCCAATGATGAAAACACGGCGAAAGCCCCGTCATATACCGTAGTTGGCTTGAATACCGGCTATAAATTTTATTACAGCAGTCTCATGATCGACCTGTTCGGTCGGGTGGATAACCTGTTTGATAAGACCTATGCTGGGTCGGTGATTGTTAATGAAACAAGGGACAGATACTACGAACCGGCGCCAGGACGAAACTATGGCGTGGGTATTAATCTGGCCTGGCGTTTTGAATAATACTGGCGGGAATCGCTCCCGCCCGCACTCTTTATGCATCGTCTGCTACGCGAATAACCACCTTGCCGAAGTTTTTCCCGGTCAGCAAACCGATAAAGGTCTGCGGCGCATTCTCCAGACCGTCAGTGACCTGCTCACGGTAGTGGATTTTACCCTCTTTAATCCAACGCCCCATCTCCCGCTGAAACTCATGAATGCGGTGACCATAATCCTGACCAATAATAAAACCCTGCATCCGGATACGCTTTTTCAGTAAGGTTGCCATCAGCAACGGTAATCGGTCAGGGCCGGTCGGAAGCGATGTCGCGTTGTAACCGCTGACCAGCCCGCAAAGCGGTATGCGCGCAGAGGTATTGAGTAACGGCAGTACGGCGTCAAACACCTTACCGCCAACGTTCTCGTAGTAAATATCAATCCCCTGTGGACACGCTTTTGCCAGTTGTTGCGCAAAATCTTGCGCATGGTGATCGAGACAAACATCAAAGCCCAGCACTTCAGTGGCATGCTGACATTTCTCTGCCCCGCCCGCCACACCGATCACCCGACACCCTTTGAGCTTACCAATCTGTCCAACCGTTGCGCCCACCGGGCCAGTTGCAGCGGCGACAACCAGCGTTTCCCCGGCTTTCGGCTGGCCGATGTCCAGCAAGCCCATATAGGCGGTAAATCCCGGCATTCCCAAAACACCCAGCGCCCAGGAAGGATGTTCAGGATTATCGCCAAGCTTCACCAGTCCGTTACCGTCTGAAATGTCATAGTCCTGCCAACCACTATAGCTCAGCACCCATTCGCCTGGCTGGTAATCAGGATGGTTAGAGGACACCACGCGGCTCACCGTGCCACCAACCATCACGCCGCCAATTTCAACGGGAGGCGAGTAAGACGGTTCATCGCTCATGCGCCCACGCATGTAAGGATCGAGAGAAAGGAAAACGGTGCGCAGCAGAACCTGACCTTCTCCCGGCGTTGCGACTTCATCTTCTTCAAGACGGAAGTTATCCGGGATTGGCGCGCCATGCGGGCGGGAAGCCAGTACCCAGCGGCGATTACGATTAGTCTGTTGACCCATGATGTGCTCCTCTGCTTTTAGCATGAATCCATCAATAGTAGCAGCCTGCGCCAGCATTTAGCTCACGACATGGTTTAATCGCACAACCAGGTAAACGCAGGTTTGCGCGGTTTCATTGATAAACCGACAGTCATTCGGCGGGCCCAGCTCCAGACAATCGCCTGCTTTCATTTCATGACGCACATCGCCTTCCACAAAGACTAACTCCCCTTGCTGTAGCCAGATAAGCTGTCTGGCCTGCACGTAGGAGGATGCTGGCATTGGGATATCGCTTCCGGCGGGCAATTCGATCTGTACCAGGTCGATGGGTAGATCGCTACGCGGTGAAACATGGCGTCGCAGATAGTGGCTTTGCGGGTCGTGCCAGACGGGCTGGTCAGCGAGGCGCAGCAACTTGCCCTCCTGCATTTCGGCCCGCGCAATCAGCATCGACATGCTGATTCCAAACGCCCCGGAGAGTCTGCCCAGCAGCGTGGCCGTGGGGCTGCTCTCACCGCGCTCTATTTTATGGATCATTGCCCGCGACACGCCTGCGCGCTCGGCGAGTTCTGTCAGAGACCAGCCGCGAGATTCTCGTTCGAGGCGAATTCTTGCACCGATCCGTTGATTTATGCTGTCTTCAATAGTATTCATATTGTAATACTATAGTGAACAATCCCTGAGGTTCAACATGTCAATTAGATTTGCCAGCAAAGCAGACTGCGCCGCTATTGCTGAAATTTATAACCACGCGGTACTGCATACGGCGGCTATCTGGAACGATCAAACGGTCGATGCCGAAAACCGTATCTCGTGGTACGAAGCACGCCAGTTGGTGGGGTATCCCGTGCTGGTAAGTGAAGAAAACGGCGTGGTCACCGGATATGCTTCGTTCGGCGACTGGCGCAACTTTGACGGATTTCGTCATACCGTTGAACATTCGGTGTATGTCCATCCTGATCATCAGGGCAAGGGCCTGGGACGAGCGCTGCTCAGCCGACTAATAGAAGAAGCGCGCACGTGCGGCAAACATGTGATGGTGGCGGGGATTGAGTCTCAGAATCAGGCGTCGCTGCATTTGCACAGTACGCTGGGATTTAACATCACGGCACAAATGCCGCAGGTCGGCACCAAATTTGGTCGCTGGTTGGATCTGACCTTTATGCAGTTACAGTTAGACGATCGTCGCGATCCGGATGCCGGCAGATGAATCAGACGCTGACCCTCGCCTTTCTGATTGCCGCAGGTATTGGTCTGGTGGTGCAAAATACCTTAATGGTGCGTATTACGCAGACCTCCTCGACGATCCTGATTGCCATGCTGCTGAACTCACTGGTTGGGATTGTACTGTTTGTCAGCATTCTGTGGTTTAAGCAAGGCGCTGCGGGGTTTGGCGAACTGGTCTCCAGCGTGCGCTGGTGGACGCTGATCCCCGGTTTGCTGGGGTCTTTTTTTGTTTTTGCCAGTATCAGCGGCTATCAAAATTTGGGGGCTGCCACCACGATTGCGGTACTGGTAGCCAGCCAGTTAATTGGCGGACTCGTGCTGGATATTCTGCGCAGTCATGGCGTACCGCTACGTGCGCTGGTGGGGCCAGTTTGCGGCGCGGTGCTGCTGGTCGTCGGGGCCTGGCTGGTCGCGAGACGCTCTTTTTAACTGTCTGATGGCGCTTGCCTTATCAGGCCGACAGAACTTATCCGGCCTGAATATACAGGCCGGATAACAGTAATAACGAATTAAAGGATTGTGCCGCCTTTGGTCAACTGTTCGCGACGGGCTTCCATATCCTCTTTATGCTGACGGCCATGATGTGCGATAGCCGTACGCAAACGCTGTTGCTGGGTGTAACGATCTTCCCGGCTCAGCGCGACATCATCGCTGAGTTCAATCAGCAATTCATTCATATGCGTAATGACGCTCTCTTCAATGGCGGCATCAACTCGTGCGCTGACCTCATCCAGATGCGACATAACCTCTCCTTAACTCATTAATTTAATTTTGCTTTTGAAAAATCACTGCCCATCAGGCTGACGCTGTATCCGCTGACGTTGCTGCGCGTGGCATAGAACGTTTTACCATTTGCCAGGGCTATCCACGGAGCCTGCTGGTAGAAAATCTCTTGCGACTGCTGGTAAAGCGCGGCACGTTCTTCAGGTTTGCTCACCAGTTTCGCCTTTTGAACCAGAGAATTATACTCTTTATCGCACCAGCGCGCGGCGTTAGATCCGGTTTTAATGCTGTCGCAGCCCAGCAGTACATCGGCAAAGTTATCCGGATCGCCGTTGTCTGACATCCAGCCGAACAGCGCGGTGTCATGCTCGCCTTTGCGCATTCCGGAGAGATATTCGCCCCACTCGTACGACACTATTTTTGCCTTCACGCCGACTTTTGCCCAATCGCTCTGGATCATCTCGGCAATACGTCGGGAGTTGGGGTTGTATGGACGCTGAACCGGCATTGACCACAGCGTCGCTTCGAATCCGTTTTCCAGCCCAGCCTGTTTGAGCAGATCTTTCGCTTTTTGCGGGTCGTAAGCATAATCTTTTAGATCTTTATTGAACCCCATCATATTCGGTGGAATGGGCGATTTTGCCACCGTTCCGGCCCCCAAAAAGACGGCGTTAATAATGGCTTTTTTATCGGTCGCATAGTTCAACGCCTGACGCACTAATACGTTATCAAACGGTTTTTTCTCGGTATTAAACGCCAGATACCCGACGTTCAGCGCTTCAACCGAATGCAGCGTCAAATCTTTATTCTTGTTGATCTCGTCAAACTGTATTGGCGCAGGTGCTGGGATAATCTGGCATTCGTTAGTTTGCAGTTTTGCCAGTCTGGTCTGTACATTTGGTGTGATCGAGAATATCAGGTGCTTCGTTGGAACGGTGCCATCCCAGTAATTCGGGTTGGCCAGGTAACGGATTTGAGAATCCTGCTTGTACTGCTGCAACACATATGGCCCGGTGCCAATCGGCCAGTTATCAACGTTTTCCGGGGTGCCTTTTTTCAGCATCGCGTCGGCATATTCCGCAGAGAGAATGGAAGCGAAATCCATCCCCCAGTCGGCAAGAAACGCGGCGTTAGGTTCATTCAGCACAAACTGAACGTGATAATCATCCACCTTCTTCACTTCTTTGATCAGTTTATCCAGACCGACATCGTTAAAGTATTCGTAGCTGCCCTGAGAAACCTTGTGGTACGGATGATCGGCATCTTTCTGGCGTAATACCGAGAAAACCACGTCATCGGCGTTGAAGTCGCGGGTGGGTTTAAAGAATTTATTACTGTTGAACTTCACCCCCTGACGCAGAGTAAACGTGTAAGTCTTCCCATCGGGAGAAATTGTCCAGTCCGTTGCCAAAGACGGTATTGGGGTATTCTTTACCGGATCAAAGTTGATAAGTCGGTTATAGAGCACCTGAGAACTGGCCACAAATGAGGGACCGGAACTGGCGATTTGCGGGTTAAATGACTCCGGCGATGCTTCAGAGCAATAGATGATGGTGTCCGTGCTGGCCGCGAACGCTGCGCCTGACGGTAAGGCAGCGCTGAGCGCCAGCGCGAGTAACGTTTTCCTTGCAATCATGGTTATAAGCCTTCTTATTTTATTATTAACCGGAATATCAGAGCATAGCTGACAAAAACTGACCAATAACAAATCACTATCAGGTTATTCTAATCCGGTGGTTTTCGCTGAATAATTCATCACCACAAGCGAATTAATTTCCCTTAAGTCTTTTTCAAAACGTCAAGATTTTTCCCGACACTCTATGCCATGAAAATTAGCCCCTTTTTGCCTCTCTTTCGCCGTTTGCTCGTTTTTATAAAAAGTAAAGTAGATGTGTGAAGAAGTCTAAGGGGTAACAACGTGGCAAAAACTCTCTTGCGCAGCGGCAATTTGGATGACTATCAGGCCGTGGGTGGCGGTGGTCAGGCCGTGTTTGATTCAGCACTGCAAATTCGTGAAACGCTTCGTTTGCGTAAACAGCAGGCGATGGTGGATTGTCTGGCGATCCCACAAATTAACGATAACGGCGATCGGGTTGACTGGTATTCCCCGGTTGAAGGAAAAACCGTTGCATGGAAAACCGCTGATGAAGAGGCACGTTTTCGTGCGCTGCGCTATCTGGGGAGCACGCTGGAAAATGCGGCGGCCCTGAGCCGTAAAAGCCTGCAATCGGGAAAAACCTCCCTCCAGCTGTTTGGTTCATTGCTCGAAAAAGCCATCCAGTTTCCTGGCGAGAACCACGTGTTTCTGGTTGATGGCAAACCCGTCATTACGTTCTGGGGCTTCGTCAATCTGAATGAAAATCCCCGCGACGATGTGCTCGATTGCCTGCGCCTTGCTGATATTCCACCTGTTGTCACTGTGACAGAGCCTGACCCGAAAGAAGAGACTTCACCTGAAATCACCTTCACTGAGGCCGATGCCCCTTTACTGACGCCAATCGTTGAACCGCAAAAACCGGTTGAACCTGAACCACAACCGTTGGTCATGATTAACGAACCGGAAGTTACAACGCCACCGGTACAGGTGAAGCCCGCACGTCGCCTGCCGCTGTGGAGTCTGCCCGTTGCCGCCGTAATTATCGCCGCCATTGTCGGACCGCTGCTGTGGAAACAACATGCCGTTATCCCTACCCCCTCAGTCGCCCCCATTGCCGTCGCTAAAGCAGACATGACGCCTTTGCCGGAATTGACCTCTGCACTGCCGTTGCATCGGGCTGAAGTCATTTCGCTAGCGAAAAAAGAGAAACCTGACGCAGGACCGGTGGTGATTGCCGCTATTCCCAAAGACGCGCTGGTAATGGATGCCAGCCAGATGAAAGCAGGAACGACGCGTTTCCTCAATGGTAACTGGCGCGTCATCGTCGACGTGAAAGATCCGGTCAGCGGCAAAGCGCCATCGCTGCGCTATCAGATCCAGACGAATAAAGGCACTGCACGCGTAGTGCATGGCGACAATATTGTTTGTCGTGCCGAGATTTTCTCTGGTTTGCATCAGTCGGGCGAATTAATGATTAAGAGTCGCGGCAATGCCCGTTGCACGGATGGCTCACGTTATCCGATGCCTGAAATTACCTGCAAAGCGGGAACCAATGACGTCGCCGCCTGTACCGCACGATATGACGATCACGCGGAAATCCCTCTGACGATCAAAAAGATAGGTGCCTGATTTTATGTTGGTGAATCTGTGTGACTACAAACAGAGCGTGACGCTCATCGCCAATAGCGGTGTGCAATTTCTGGATTTTGGCCTGACGCCGCAGGAGTCTGCACATCATGGCCGCTTTGTGCGCAAAACGGCCAACGGTCCCCTGCTACGGCTGGACTTCGATCTGACAACGGGACGCTATACCTTGCCGGGCAGCACCGGCGGTCAGCCCGAAGTGGTGAAGCCGGAAAGCACCAAGACGCTGCATTATTCTCTGGACGTGCTCGACGGCGTCTGGCTACCGCTGCCGTTCCTGCGCTTCAATCCGCCGCGTACGTTTGTTGAAGGCCCGGATAACTGGGCACGTGTACAGGTACGAAAACTGGCGCAACCTGACAGCGCGGGCAACACCCACCGCATTACCCTGGCGCTGGACAGCCAGCTCACTGAAAATGCCCCGGCAGCGTTAACCCCTAACGAAAATGACCTGCTTAACGGTACGCGATTTGCACTGGCCTGGCATGACAACGAAATTGCCGATTTCCTCGACCAGACCTGGATTGACGGCTGGCTGCGCGAATCCTTTATGCACCATGCCACTCAGCACGAGAACCGCTCAGAACATGAGATCCAGCAGGCGCTGCGTAACTTTGAATATCAGGCGCACTGGTTAAATTTGTTAACCCTGTTAGGCGAACAGCTTTCCATTCCGGAAGTCAAGCTGGTCACACATACACTCAGCACTCCGGCGATTCCCGTCGATCTGATCCTGGATATTGGTAATACCCATACCTGCGGCGTCCTGATTGAGGATCACGGCGATGCCAATGATGGACTGCGCCAGACCGCTGAATTACAGGTGCGGTCATTAAGCGAACCACAGTTTCTTAACGATCCGCTGTTCACCAGCCGACTGGAGTTTTCCGAAGCGCGGTTCGGTAAACAGCACTTTTCCGTTGAGAGCGGTCGTGATGACGCCTTTATCTGGCCGTCGATTGTTCGCGTGGGCGATGAAGCCCGCAAGCTGGCGATGCAACGTATGGGTACGGAAGGCAGCAGCGGGATCTCCAGCCCGCGCCGTTATCTGTGGGATGAAACACCTGTACTGCATGACTGGCGCTTTAGCCAGATGAATGGCAAAACCCAGCGCGAACCGCTGGCTACCGCCTTCCCGCTGATGAATCTAATGAATGATGACGGACAACCGCTGTTCAGCCTGCCGCAGGATGACCGTCTGCCGGTGTTCTCACCGCAATACAGCCGCAGCACGTTGATGACGCATATGTTGTGTGAGATTCTGGCTCAGGCACTGGGTCAAATTAACAGCGTGGCGACGCGTTTGCGCCTCGGTTTCCCGGCCTCTCCTCGCCAGTTGCGCACATTGATCCTGACCCTGCCATCAGCGATGCCAAAACAGGAGCGCGAGATTTTCCGCCTGCGTATGTTTGAAGCCATTGCACTGGTCTGGAAAGCGATGGGCTGGCACCCGCAGGATGAAGACTTCACCACCCGCAAGCAGCAGGAAAAGAGCGTGGTTCCCGTCCCTGAGATTCAGATGGAATGGGATGAGGCCAGCTGCGGTCAGTTGGTGTGGCTGTATAACGAGGCGATTTCCCACTACGATGGTCACACGGAATCGTTTTTTAATGCCCTTGCCCGTCCGGACCGTCTGCCGGAACCTGGTGAGATAAAAGGCCGTGCGCTGCGCGTGGCATCCATCGATATTGGCGGTGGCACAACGGATATGGCCGTCGTCCATTATCAGCTTGATGACGGCGTTGGTGCGAACGTCAAGATCACTCCACATTTGCTGTTTCGCGAAGGGTTTAAGGTCGCGGGCGATGACATGCTGTTGGACGTGATTCAGCGTTGCGTGCTACCTGCCCTGCAAACTCGCTTGCAGCAGGCTGGCGTGACCGACGCCGCTGCATTACTGGCTACGCTGTTTGGCGATTCCGGGCGCATCGATACTCAGGCAATTCTGCGTCAGCAAACGGCATTACAACTCTTTATGCCGCTCGGTCATGCGGTACTATCCGCCTGGGAACAAAGCGATATTAACGATCCGGTAGCCGGGCTGCATGCTACCTTTGGCGAGCTGCTTAGCCAGCAACCCACGCGTAACGTGATGAACTATATCCAACAGGCTATCGATCATGCGTTGCCATCTGGTTCACCAGCGTTTGATGTTTTGAGCGTGCCGTTACAGGTGCAGTTCAGGCAGTTACAGGAAGCGTTACTGGCGGGGCAATTTACCCTGACCTCGCCGCTGCACGCGGTCTGTGAGGCTATTTCACATTATCGTTGCGACATTTTATTAGTGACCGGCAGACCCGCCTGTTTACCGGGCGTACAGGCGTTGATCCGCCATCTTCAACCCGTTCCGGTTAATCGTATGATCTGGATGGATAACTATCGGGTCCACGAGTGGTATCCGTTCAGTCAGCAAGGGCGGATTGGCAACCCCAAATCCACCGCAGCAGTCGGCGCAATGCTATGCAGCCTGGCACTGGATCTGCGTTTACCGCGCTTCAATTTTAAAGCTGCCGATATCGGCGCTTATTCGACCGTACGTTATCTTGGCGTGCTGGATAATACGGTCAACACGCTGCGCGATGAGAACATCTGGTATCACGATATCGATCTGGATAAACCCGGCGCGAAGCTGGATACCCGTTTGCACTTCCCGCTGCGCGGCAATGTGACGTTAGGTTTCCGCCAATTGGCAAACAGCCGATGGCCTGCCACGCCGCTGTATACGCTGAGCATAAATTCTGCCGAACTGGCAAAAAGCATCGCCGGAGATGGCGTATTAAATGTACGGCTGCAGTTACGTGGCGGCAGCAAAGAGAGCGGCCCGGAATGCTTCGTACTCAGCGATGCCTGGTTACAGGATGGTACCCCCGTTGCCGCGAATGCCTTAACGTTAAAACTGAATACGCTGGCGGATCGTCGCCATAGCGGTAGCCATTACTGGATTGATAGCGGGAGCGTGTACCTGAAATGAGTAAGATGTTAAACACCGCGCAGGCCGCCATCGAGTGGGTAACAGAGACCCGCCAGCGTTCGGTACGTCTTGATGATGAGGCGGATGCCCTGCTGACACAACTTACGTTAGCCGCGGTTAATGAATCTGCGCTGACGGCGACCTTTTCAGCACGAGGCTGTGTTGGGTTATACGGGCATTCACAATCAGCAAAAGCGCATCTGCTCGCGGCATTGTGCAGCAATGCCAACGGCAAAATGAACATCGTGACCCCGGATCGCAGTTTTGATTATTTTTCGCATATTAATCCGGGGCATGCACCGACCAATATGGCGATTCGCTTTACGCGTGAAGATAATCTGCTGAATAGCGAATGGCCGTTGCGCTTACGCTTACTCAGTGAAGCCGAACTGGTACAGCTGTTTATCACGCAGTTCTGTGCGCTCCCGGACAACCGCCAGGTTGAGAAATCGATTATTGAAGCGCGCCTGGAAAAATGGCAAACGCTGCGTCAGCGTCATCCGGTGCAAGGTATTACTGCTCAGGATGTCGCGGCAATCGGTCGTTTCTGGCGCTCCTGCGTACCGCCTAACCAACAGCAAATTGACGATGCGCTATGGCATCAGTTTGCCACGCTGCTGCCCGCTCTGGATCTGACGACCCGGGCAAACGCCTGGGCATTATTGTGGGGAGAACAGCCAGAGCTAACGCAACAGTGGCTGGCGTTGGCGCATACGTTGCAACAAACCGGGAACGCGCAAGAATTAGCGGCCCCACTGAGCCTGCTGGTTGATCATTTTGGCTTGCCTGCCGAAAGTTTTCTCACTCAGGCGGCATTGCATGGGAGTGAAGCGCAAAGCGATGTAGTCGTTCATCCGATTGAAAATCATCAGTTGCTCAATGCGGTCAGTCTCTCGCAAACCTCGCTGGCACTGCTGACGCGCGAGCTGGTCCTGACGGTGGAAGATACTGTGCTGGAGAATGTCGACCTGCTCGATATTCCCCTCGCCCCGGATGCTCATTCCCATCCGCTGTGGCAGGCAAAATTAGGCTGGATGCTGGAGCATTATCGCCAGCATCTGCAACCGGATGTGCTCCTAATCTGCAACGCGGTATCTACCCGCGCCCAGACGCCAACCATTACCCGCAAGCTACTGGGCTGGGTCAACGATACGCAACCCGTACATGACGCCGCATTACCGGGCGTAGTCTGGGCCATTACCCCACAGGATGCGCGTTTTAGCACCCAGCAAAACCTGGATGAGTCAGTACAGCAATTAATGGGCAAACCGGGACTGCACTGGGGGACGCTACAGGCGCTGGATAACCACAGCTTACAACGCCTTGTCGAATGGCTGACTCAGGCGACTTCACCACAACAGCGTCAGGCCAGGCTGACCTCTCTGCGCGAACAGCACCAACAGCGCATCCGCGAAACGCTGATGAGTTGGATTAACACCCGTGATGATGCGTCAGGTAGCAGCGAGTCTGTGATCCGCCAGTTACAATCCCAGGCGGCAAAACATGGCGATCTACTGGAGGGTTTACTGCCGCCAATGCGCCTCTTTGAGTCTCTTCTGCGTGTTCATCAGCCGCGTGAGGAACAGGTGAACGGGTTATTTAATGAAGATATCGACCTGTTTGCTGAAGTGCGTGACATGCCGCACTCGCCGGAAAGTAAAGAAACTGGATACCTGGCACACAAAATGTGGATTAATCACGTGCGCCAGTGGTGCCGCGATGAAAATAATGCGCGCCGTTTAGGCCTCGATCCACGTACGCTAAGGCAGGTGGCTGACATCCTCGTTACCACCAGCTATCGCCTGGATATGCCGCAACGCTTACAGCATATTATGCAGCGTGAAAACGTCTGTGCAGCGCAGCTACATGCCGATATTGGGGATTTTATTACCTGGCTTGGATTTGCCAACGTTGCTGAGGAACAGCGCCCTGCCAGCAGGATCCAAAAAGGTGCGGCTATTTTTAGCGCGCCAAAGCAACAACCAATGTCGCGCCTGGCCAAACTGGCAGAACAGCCTTCGCACGGTGCAAGTCGCTACGTTTACGACTGGCTGGTTGCTTTGTACACACGCGCCAATGAGAACGTGGGGTATCAGCACCCACAGGATGTCACTGAAGCCGACAAAAAACGTTTAGATACCCTACTTTCCGTCTGAAACGGCCTCATCAGAAAAGCGAAAACATCAGCGCGACGGGGAAGCTCATTGGCCAGGTCGCCCCGACTAATACCGCGCTGAGAAAGCGGATCCGCTTTTTATCGCGGGACAAAAACCAGGTGATGATTGCCGTGATAGCGGCCATCACTGCATAAAAGACCAACATTTTTTGGTACAGAGACATGTAAGGCATCCAGGCCAGAAGGTAAAATCGCGCGCAATATGCTCTTTTTCATGACTCACATCAAGTTTTATTAATTATTTTAAGAGAAACAGCGGTAAAACAACCCGTTTTCATTATGTTCAGATTTCGTACTATTGCGGATAGTTATAACCCGTACTATACCCATAGGGGTTAAAACGAAAGGTGGCACAAATGAATGTTTCCAGTAAAACTGTGGTGCTGATAAATATATTTGCTGCTGTAGGACTATTCAGTCTGATTTCCGCAAGGTTCGGCTGGTTTGCTTGATGTGAAACTTCTTGATTAATGGCAGCGTCCACTGGCAGAGAGGACTTCTCTCTGCCATTAGTCAACGATCTTCCCACCCTGCCTTCATCTGGTAAATTACCCTCAGGTTGTAATATCCCTAACCCTTCTGCGGCATTAATTACCTGTAAAGCGGGCCGGTGTGGTGCCAGTGTGCTGACGGAAAAATGCGATAAAAGCACTGTCACTGACAAATTCCAGATGTTGCGCCGCGTGGCTAATATGACTCCCGTTCGCCAGCATTTCCATGGCCTTTAACAGTCTAAATTGCTGCCGCCAGTTCTGATAATTCATCCCGGTATCTCTGATAAAGATCCGGCTGATTGTCCTCTCACACGCCCCAACCTGTTGGGACAACTGATTCAGTCGCGGTGGTAACGCGCCCATACGCAATTGCTCAAGCCATATGTCCAGCCGTGGATCTGAGGGAAATTGTAATGTCCAGTTTTCACTGCGCGCGGCCCGCAATTCCTGACAAAAAACGGTGATGAGGCTGGCCTGTTGCACCGCAGGCATATCCCATGACCAAAAGGCCATGCGTTCTATGACTTCGAAAAAAAGAGAATTAACCTCGACGATTTGCATTGGCAGATCGGATAACGGCAGCGAGGTTGAAAAGTACAAAGAACGATAAGCCATTACGCCACGCATGATGGCGCGATGAACCGTACCAGCCGGGATCCAGACCGCTCGGCGTGGCGGCAGCTGGCACAGGGCCTGCTCCAGCTCAATCGTGATGCTCCCCGCAGCCGAAAAAAGGAGCTGATGACGAAGGTGGCTATGGCGTCCTGAATCGTGTACGTCCATATCGGCGGCAATCCCGATTACCGGGTTATCAAAGCTATCCGCATCGAAAATTTCATCGGGGGCAATTTTCATTATCTGTCCGATTTTTGATATTTAAAGTCCTGCTAATAGTAATTAGACACACCCCTTTCAGCAATAATGCCCGCCTGTTTTCGGTCTCTACGGATATTGCTATGAATATTCTTCGTCGCCCGCCGCTGTGGCTCCTTACTCTACTGATTATGTTCCCACAACTGGTGGAAACCATTTACAGCCCGGCATTGCCTGGCATAGCCAGCGCTTTTCACATCAGCAGTGAACGTGCGGCTCAAACACTCTCCGTTTACTTTGTTGCCTTCGCCGTCGGTGTGACGATATGGGGCTGGCTGAGCGACAGTATCGGGCGACGGCGGGCGATGCTGGCAGGACTAATCTGCTACGGCACAGGTTGTGCATTGGCCGTTGTCGCCACCGATTTCAACATGTTGCTACTGGCGCGGATGGTGTCAGCCATCGGAGCGGCTGCCGGGTCAATCGTGGTACAGACCATGTTGAGGGACAGTTATGAATCAACCACGCTATCCCGCGTCTTTTCTGTGATGGGTGCCGCGCTGGCACTGAGTCCGGTTTTTGGCCTGCTAAGCGGAGGCTGGGTGGTAAGCTTCTATGGTCATGTTGGTGTATTCGTTGCCCTTGTTTTACTGGCGATATTACTGCTCATACTGACAGCAACCCTTTTGCCGGAAACAAGGCCGGAGAATACGGTCCGCCCACAGATGACGGTGCTCTTTCCCCGTATGGCGCGGGACGGTGAGCTGTGGAAAAATGCCATCCTGGTCGCGTTGTTAAATACCATGCTGTTTAGTTATTACAGCCTGGCGCCATTTCTTTTCGGGCAGTTGGGATGGAGTTCCAGAGCCTTTGGCTGGACAGGAGTGTTACTTGCGCTGGCTTCGCTGTCGGGGAGCCTGCTGAATCGGCGGCTGTTAACTACCGGTCTGACGCCGGAACAGTTGGTACGTCATGCTTGCGCGCTGGCCGTGTTGTCAGGTCTGGCGGCGTGGTGGCTACAGCATACTGCATGGATCCTGATACCGGTGTTTGGGGTGGTACTGGCCTATGGTATCGCCATTCCCAATGTATTGAGCCAGGCTCTGCGTCGATATCGTGAACAGGCCGGGGCCGCCGGTGCTTTGTTCGGGTTAAGCTATTACCTGTTACTGGGAATGATGCTGGGATTGGCTGGCATGGTGCAACAACTGGGGCTGGTGCTGAGCGTCTGTGCGCTACTAGCCTGGCTTTGCAGCTTGCGCCGCTAATAACCGGACGGTATACCTGAAAGCACAAAGCCCCGGCGTTAAACTGGGGCTTTGTCGTATCAATTAGCCTGACCTCGCGGATATTTCCAACTTACCGCCGTCCGATGGCGACGAGGCCAGTGGCGCGAATAGTATAGACACCCGTTTGCTGATTTTTAGCTATCCGTGCCGCATTAGGTATTCACGCTTAAAATGTTACTCATGCTTGATCATGACATGGCGAACAATCGTGTAATCCTCCAGTCCGTACACCGACATATCTTTGCCATAACCAGACTGTTTTTGCCCGCCGTGCGGCATCTCGCTGACCAGCGTAAAATGGGTATTGACCCAGGTGCAACCATATTGCAGACGAGAGCTGAACCGATGCGCGCGTCCGACGTCCCGGGTCCAGACGGAAGATGCCAGTCCGTATTTCGAATCATTCGCCCACGCCAGTACCTGGTCTTCATCATCAAATACGGTCACGCTGACCACCGGACCAAAAACTTCCCGCTGCACGATGGCATCTTCTTGCTTCGCCCCGGCCAGCAGCGTTGGGGCAAAGTAGTAGCCTGCACCATCCACTTTTTTACCACCGGTGATAACCTTGATATGCCCCAGGGCTTTGGCCTCATCGACCGCTTTGGCCACGCGATCAAGATGCGCCTGCGAACTTACCGGTCCCAGCTCCGTCGATTCGTCGTTCGGCGCGCCAATTTTCAGGCTGGCAACCGCCGCGCCGAGTTTCTCAACCAACGCGTCATAAATGCCTTTCTGGGCATAGATTCGACAAGCGGCGGTACAGTCTTGTCCGGCGTTGTAATAACCAAAGGTTCGCACGCCGCTCACTACCGCATCCAGATCCGCATCATCAAAAATGATCACCGGGGCTTTGCCGCCTAGTTCCATATGTGTGCGCTTAATTGACGGCGCGGTGTGCTGAATAATGTGTTCGCCAGTGGCAATTGAGCCGGTTAGCGAAACCATGCGGACTTTTTCATGTCCGGTCAGCGGATCCCCCACCGTTTTACCGCGACCAAACAGCACGTTAACAACGCCTGCCGGATAAATATCTTTGGCAAACTCGGCCAGTTTAAGCGCCGTCAATGGGGTAATTTCTGACGGTTTAATCACCACGCAGTTCCCCGCCGCCAGCGCCGGAGCCAGTTTCCACGCCGCCATCATCAGCGGGTAGTTCCACGGCGCAATGGAGGCGACCACGCCCAGCGGATCCCGGCGAATCATTGACGTATGCCCTTCCAGATACTCTCCGGCGGCCTGGCCTTGCAGGGTGCGGGCTGCCCCGGCGAAGAAGCGGAACACATCGACGATGGCCGGAATTTCATCGTTGAGCACACAGTGCAGCGGCTTACCGCAGTTGAGCGATTCCAGCTCTGCGAAGGTTTGCGCGTTATCCGCGATAGCATCCGCCAGTTTCAGCAGTAACTCGGAACGCACTTTCGGTGTGGTTTGCCCCCAACTGGCAAATGCATGGTCGGCCGCACGGACCGCGGCATCAACCTGCATGGCTGAGGCCTCTGCAATCTCCAGAATCAGTTCACCAGTGGCAGGGTTATAGACCGGCTGCTTTTCACCTTCACCGTTGACCAGCTCGCCATTAATCAGTAATTGATGTTGCATAGCAATTTCCCATATCGTCGTTTATTTACCGTTTCCGGCGAGAGTGTCGCCTTCACGCGTTAGCCACCAGGCCCCTAAAATTGGCAGTGTAGTCACCAGCATTACCAGCAATGCCACAACGTTGGTGACAGGCACATCTCGTGGACGACCCAATTGATTGAGCAGCCACAAAGGAAGTGTTCTTTCATGTCCGGCAGTGAACGTTGTCACGATGATTTCATCAAATGACAAGGCAAACGCCAGCATCCCTCCTGCCAGCAGTGCCGATGCCAGGTTCGGCAGCACCACGTAACGAAAGGTTTGCCAGCCGTTGGCGCCAAGATCCATAGACGCTTCAACCAGACTCCATGAGGTACGGCGAAAACGCGCCACTACGTTGTTAAACACCACCACCACGCAAAACGTCGCATGCCCCACCACGATGGTGAGAAAACCCGGTTCCAGGTTGATGGTTTTAAACGCCGTCAACAGCGCCAGACCGGTGATGATCCCCGGTAACGCGATTGGCAACAGCAGCAACAGCGATATTGCACTCTTGCCAAAAAAGTCCCTACGCCACAGCGCGGCAGCGGCCAGCGTCCCCAGAACGAGAGCAATGGCCGTCGACAACGCAGCGATTTTAAGTGACAACGTCACTGATTCCAGAATATCGCTACGCTGCGCCGCAACGCTAAACCACTTCAGCGTTAACCCCTGCGGTGGAAAACTGAAAGCAGCCTCCTCAGTATTAAAAGCATAGGTGGCGATGATGAGGATGGGAAAGTGCAGGAAAATAACCCCGCCCCATGCCGCCAGTTTGAGTAACCAGGGTGCGCGTTCAGAGTGCATCGAAAGCTCCCAGACGCTTCACGAACGCCAGATACAGTGCGATTAACACAATCGGCACCAGAGTAAATGCCGCCGCCATCGGCATATTGCCGATCGCCCCTTGTTGCGAATACACCATGTTGCCGATGAAATACCCCGGCGGTCCCACCAGTTGCGGCACGATAAAGTCGCCCAACGTCAGAGAGAAGGTAAAGATAGATCCCGCCGCGATACCGGGTATTGCCAGCGGAAGGACCACATAGCGGAAGGTTTGACGAGGGCGTGCGCCCAAATCAGCGGAAGCCTGTAATAGTGACGGAGGAAGCCTCTCCAATGCGGCCTGTACCGGCAGGATCATAAACGGCAACCAGATGTAGACGAACACCAGAAAGCGCCCTAACCCTGAGGTCGACAACGTATTGCCGCCAACAGCAGGTAGCGTCAGGAACGAAAGCAGCAGCGGCTCCAGCCCAAGATGGGTTAAAAACCACTGCGCCACGCCGTCTTTCGCCAGCAGTAACGTCCACGCGTAGGCTTTAACAATGTAGCTGGCCCACATCGGCAGCATCACCGCAATGTAAAAAAAGGCTTTCATTTTGCCGCTGGTATAGCGCGCCATATACCACGCCATTGGAAACGCCAGAATCGCGCTGGCAATGGTGACCGCTATCGCCATCGTCAGGGTACGCAAAATGATGTCGTAGTTGGCGGGATTAAACAGCGCCTGCAGATTCGCCAGCGTCAGGTCCGGCGTAACCGACATGGTGAAATCGTCGAAGGTATAAAAACCTTGCCACAACAGCGTCAGCAGTGAGCCAAAGTAGACGATGCCAAACCACATCAGCGGCCCGAGAAGCAGTAAAAACAGCCCCAGCCCCGGATTACGCCAGAAGAAACCGGAGATCTTGTTCAGATTTGTCGGTTGCGATGGCGAAGGTAAGACGTTCATAGCCATTCACCTCTCCTCAACCAGCGGCACCATCACGTCGCGTGACCACGATGCCATCACCTGCTGACCCGGCGACAGCGTTGAGGGCAGCATTTCTCCCGTCAGGTTCGCCTGGCTAACCAGCAACTTTTCACCGCCGGCGAGTTTCAGTTCAAACCGTGTCGCCGCGCCCTGGTACTGCACCGCCTGGATAACGCCCGGAGCCTGGACTTCTCCCCCAATATCATTCAGACGAATGTGTTCCGGACGCAGGGAAAACATTCCCTGTAGCCCGCAAACGTTCGCTGACATCGTGGCATCAAAGACATTGGACGTCCCGACGAAACTTGCCACAAACGGCGTACGCGGTCGCATGTACAGTTCACGCGGCGAGTTCACCTGTTCGATGCGACCGTTATTAAACACCGCCACACGGTCAGACATCGACAGCGCTTCGCCCTGATCGTGAGTGACAAAAATGAAGGTGATACCGAGAGATTGCTGTAACTTCTTCAGCTCTAATTGCATCTGTTCGCGCAACTTAAGATCCAACGCCCCGAGCGGCTCATCCAACAGCAGGACGCGTGGCTCATTAACCAAGGCCCTGGCAATCGCCACGCGCTGACGTTGTCCGCCGGAAAGCTGTGACGGTTTGCGCTCATGAACAAAACCGAGTGCGACCTTATCAAGCGCCTCACGGGCTTTGGCGTGACGCTGTTTTTTATCAATCCCTTTGACCATCAGCCCGTAAGCGACGTTGTCGAGGATCGACATATGTGGGAATAGCGCGTAATCCTGAAATACCGTATTGACGTCCCGCTCCCAGGGCGGCAATTCGCTGGCTTGTTTTCCAAAAATGGTGATTGCGCCGCCTGAAAGCTGCTCGAACCCGGCAATCAGGCGCAGACAGGTGGTCTTGCCGGAGCCGGATGGCCCCAGCATAGAAAAAAACTCCCCGTCGTTAATCGCAATACTCACTCCATCAACTGCACGAACATCCCCGTACAGACGCGAGACGTTATGAAACTCTACTGCGTACGTCATAAAACCCCCAGCGGAATTAACGACCGCCCATAATGGCGATGTAATCCTGCGTCCAGCGACTGTAAGGAACGAATTTGCCACCTTCCGCCATTGGCGTTTTCCAGAAGGCGATTTTGTCAAAGTAGCTATAGCCGTTGGTTTCACAGCCCTTTTCACCCAACAGCGGGCTGGCTTTACATCCTTCAGGCACCACTGGCAGAGAACCAAACCAGGCGGCTACGTCGCCCTGAACTTTCGGGGTTAATGACCAGTTCATCCATTTGTAAGCGCACACCGGGTGTTTCGCTGCACTATGCAGCATGGTGGTGTCAGCCCAGCCGGTAACCCCTTCTTTTGGGAATACCGTGGCAACAGGCTGACCTTCTGCTTTCAGGGCGTTAGCCTGATAAGGCCAGGCGCTGGATGCCACCACGCCTTCGTTTTTGAAGTCACTCATTTGCACAGTGGTATCGTGCCAATAGCGATGGATTAGCGCGTGCTGATCGCTCAGGACTTTGATAACCGCCTGATACTGCTGTTCGGTGAGTTGGTAGGGATCGGTGATGCCTAATTGCGGCTGGGTGGCTTTAACGAATAACGCGGCATCGGCGATATAGATCGGGCCATCGTAGGCCTGCACGCGTCCTTTATTGCTTTTTCCATCCTCAAGTTTTTGCTCAACGAACACCACGTTCCAGCTATCTGGCGGTGTTGGGAAAGTTTTGGTGTTATACATCAGCAAGTTTGGTCCCCACTGATACGGGGTGCCGTATACTTTTCCGCCAACGTTAAACCACTCGCCTTTCACCACGCGTGGATCGATACTTTTCCAGTTTGGGATCAGCGCAGTGTTAATCGGCTGCACGCGTTTACCCATAATCAGACGCAGTGAAGCGTCACCGGACGCGGTCACCAGGTCGTAGCCGCCTTTTGCCATCAGGCTGACCATCTCATCAGATGTGGCCGCCGTTTTAACATTGACCGCGCAGCCGGTATCTTTCTCAAACTGCGAGACCCAGTCATATTGTTTATCGGTTTGTCCGCGCTCGATATAACCCGGCCAGGCAATAATATCCAGGCGGCCTTCCGGTTTATCTAATGATGTAGGGGGTTCGGCTGCCTGTGCAGTCATCAGCGTCATACTGAGCGCACACAGGCTACTGAGGGCAAATTGCTTGCTCATAACATCTTACTCCTGTCGAAAAAATATTGAGCGGCAGCCTTGCCGTAAATATATGTCCTTTCCTAAAAATAGTCGGGGTGTGCTAAGCGTTCCTGCTGGCGCAAGGAAATTTAATCAGGTTGTGAGCTAACGCTCATTACGCTACTGATTCTGACCGGGTGTTTTAATCTTCTGGAGTATAGACAAGGAGTTAGGCGTAGAGGTGGCAATAGTAAGAACTATTGATTTTTTGTATGGTAGCACCCGATATAAATAACATCAGGGTTCGGTATTCTCTATTTCGAAAATAAGAACGCACTATTCTTTTATATTGAATAGCGCGTTAGATTTTATTTCATCATTTCGCGAATTAATTTTCCAAGCTGTTTCACCGCCAGTTCCTCGCGTTCTCCCCAGTGCCATGCGGTATTAAAGCGAAAGAAACGTGTCCAGCTTCCCGAGGTTGAGAACATTTTCCCCGGCGCAATGCTGATGTGGTGCGCCAACGCTTGCGTACTGAGCTCTCCCGCATCCAGCGGTTCCGGCAGTTCGAGCCACAGAAAATAGCCGCTGTCGTTGTGGTGAATTTTGACCTCCGCCGGAAGATGGCGCAGTAGCGTTTGCCAGGCCTGCTGTTTGCGTTCTGCAAGTTGACGGCGTAAACGGCGCAGATGCGCGTCATAGCGTCGGGTTGACAAATAGTCCACGAGAGCAAGCTGCATGGGGGAACTGGTGGATAAGGTGCTCATTAGCTGGAGTCGCTGAATGCGCCGGGCATGTTTCCCTGCCGCCACCCAGCCAATACGAAATCCGGGCACCAGGCATTTTGAAAATGATGAACAATGCAGAACGCTATCGCTGCGATCCCAGGCTTTGGCGGGGAGCGGTTTTTCTCGACCAAAGTACAGTTCGCTATAAACATCATCTTCAATCAGCATCACATGATATTTCTCCAGTAATGCGACCAGATGCGCTTTTTTCTCTGCGCTGAGCGTAAACCCCAGCGGATTTTGGCTGTTGGTCATCAACCAACACGCTTTTACCGGATACTCCTGCAATGCCTGCTCGAGCGCGGTAAGATCGATCCCTTCTTTAACATCAGTGGCAACAGACAGCGCCTTCAGACGTAATCGCTCCAGTGCCTGCAATGCGCCATAAAAACAGGGGTTTTCGACAATTACCCAGTCACCCGGCTCGGTGACCGCCTGCAGGCTCAGGTTTAGGGCTTCTAGCGCACCGGTGGTGATCACAATTTCGTCAGGTGAAATAGTCATCCCCTGTTGGGCATAGCGGCGGGCGATGGCATGGCGCAGCTCTTGATTCCCCGGCGGCAAGTTTTCGATCACGCTCATCGCCGTGGCCGTTTTACTCACCTGCGCCAGCGAGCGGTTTAACTGCTGGAGGGGGAACAGACGCGGGTCAGGGAACGCAGAGGCAAATGGCATCACCGACGCATCCCGACTGGCCTGTAGCATATCAAAAATGTAGGTGTTGATATCCACCGCTTCGTCGCGCATCACCTGCGCTGGCGGCGCTGCCAGCTCGCGTTCGGGACGGGCGGCAACATAGTAACCCGACTGTGGCCGGGCAATAATCCGGCCCTGGCTTTCCAGCAACTGATAGGCATGGCCAACGGTCATAAAACTCATCCCGCTGCTGGCCACCTGCTCACGCAAAGAAGGCAGACGATCGCCGGGTTGCCATACGCCAGACGCGATTTGCTCGCGAATTTGCTCTGCCAGCCGCTGGTACTTTTTCATGTTTCGTCCTGATTACCGGTGTTGGTGACTACCACTGTGTATATCAGTTTACATAATCAAGACATTTTTTATAACTGTTATGACCAAAATTTGATTAGATTTCATAACGGTTAGATTTTTTATGAAAGGTGCGCAGCGATCACTTTAAAGCTCAAACTCTGATTTCTCACTGAGCTTTTTCTCAAAGGCTGTTCGCAACTTATTGGTCACAGCATCAAAATCATTAAGTATTTCTGTATCATTAAAGCAGACCTGAGCGGTTCCATCGGTTAGCGTTTTAATAGCATCATTGATACTTTTAGAAGACAAATTAAAATACTTCCCTCTCTTTAGGGGGTTTTGTGGGTTAAACGTTCCTTTAGCCAGTTGCCAGTAACGGAATAAATATTGCGTTAAGCACAAAGGCTCTCTGAATTTCTTGCTGATCGTTTCTCTCAGCAGTTTTTCTTCTACCTGCCATATCTCATTAAATGTGCTTTTCAAAAATGGCTGTGGAATATGTCGGCTGTAAAAGCCTTCAAAAAACTTTTCTTTTCTGTTAGAAAAATTTTTCAATAGTCGTCTTTTGTAACACATGTTGTAATATTTACTCTTATTCTCTCGCATTGTAACATGTTTACTAAAGTGGCTATTTAAGATGCTGACATTGAGAAAATCTGATGAACTCATGATAAGGTCATCTTTATTGGTTGGTGGATTTCTCTTTAAAATCAGAAAGTCATTAGGTTTACCGTGATCAAAGTAGAAGTTTTCGCTCAGCGGTGCCGTGATGAAAGTGTCATCATTAAATAACACAAACTTATCACTCAAATCATTAATTTTGTGAATATTAAGTTCTATCGCATTTGAGTTGAAGGTCGGCAGATACTTACTTTCGATGAACTGCTCATGAAAAACGATATTTAATTTCTTATGATGAACATTAAGCCATGCAGGAATTTGTCCGCATGTAACTAAATGTATCTTCCTGACCCATGGTGCATATTTTTCAACACATCTGAACCAATAATTAAAGATACCCATATCCCTGAACCGTGCCGGGTGTATAGCCCCCTCATCGTGGTAACACGCGGCTTTATGTTGGGAAAAACTATCCTGCCAGGCTAAATCACTTGAGTCAACCCACAAAACGACAAAGTCGATTCCGCTCATTTTATTGTTCCAATGAATTATTTGCGGCGAATATAACAAAGTGCTAATTCACTTTTTGAACTAATCAAGGCATCAACATTGAAGGTCCCTACTTTTGTGAAAACCATAGCAATAGCGCAACTGTTATGGTTAAAAAGAACTGTTCTGTTTCTGCCCACTATTGCTTCCCAGGCTTAGAATTGCGCCAAATCAATTTTGCCTGCGGAGTTAAGCATGTTCGGTCTTGACGCGTTTCACCTGGCGAGGATCCAGTTCGCGTTTACGGTATCCTTCCACATTATCTTTCCGGCCATTACAATCGGGCTCGCCAGTTATCTGGCAGTGCTCGAAGGACTATGGTTAAAAACGAAAAATCCCACCTGGCGCTCGCTATATCATTTCTGGTCCAAAATATTCGCCGTAAACTTTGGTATGGGCGTGGTTTCCGGGCTGGTGATGGCCTATCAATTCGGCACCAACTGGAGCGGTTTTTCCGAGTTCGCCGGGAGCATCACCGGACCGCTGCTGACCTATGAAGTGTTAACCGCCTTTTTCCTCGAAGCGGGTTTCCTTGGAGTAATGCTGTTCGGCTGGAATCGCGTGGGCCCTGGCCTGCACTTCTTCGCGACCTGTATGGTTGCACTGGGTACCATTATTTCTACCTTCTGGATCCTCGCCTCCAACAGCTGGATGCAGACGCCGCAAGGCTATGAAATCGTTAATGGACAGGTTGTTCCCGTCGACTGGTTCGCCGTTATCTTCAATCCCTCATTCCCTTATCGTTTGCTGCATATGTCTGTAGCCGCCTTCCTCAGCAGCGCGTTATTTGTCGCGGCTTCTGCGGCGTGGCATTTGCTGCGTGGAAACAATACGCCAGCTATTCGCGCTATGTTTTCGATGGCGCTGTGGATGACATTAATCGTCGCCCCGTTACAGGCATTGATTGGTGATATGCACGGTTTGAATACGCTGAAACACCAGCCGGCAAAAATTGCGGCGATTGAAGGACATTGGGAAAATCCGCCCGGTGAACCTACTCCGCTATTGCTGTTCGGTTGGCCGGATATGGAACAGGAGCGTACCCGCTATGGACTGGAGATCCCGGCGCTGGGCAGTCTGATCCTGACCCACAGCCTGGATAAACAAGTCCCGGCCCTAAAAGAGTTTCCTAAAGAAGATCGACCCAACTCAACCATGGTGTTCTGGTCGTTTCGCATTATGGCAGGGCTAGGCATGCTGATGATCCTGCTGGGCGCGATCGCCCTGCGGCTACGTTACAAGCAGCGGCTATACACCTCACGTCCTTTCCTGCGTTTTGCATTATGGATGGGTCCCTCCGGTCTGATTGCCATTCTGGCTGGCTGGGTAACCACTGAAGTTGGCCGTCAACCGTGGGTGGTCTACGGTCTGCAACGTACCGCGGATGCAGTTTCCGCGCATGGCGATTTACATATGAGCATCAGCTTGCTGTCATTCTTTGTGGTGTACAGCTCCGTATTTGGCGTCGGTTACAGCTACATGATCCGCCTGATCCGTAAAGGGCCACAGGAAGATGATCCGTCAACGCCGCCATCCGGCACGCCTGCACGACCGCTTTCTGCTGCAGTTCTTGATTCTCAACCGGAGGCTCACCGCTAATGGGTATCGATTTATCAGTTATCTGGTTTGTCATTATCGTGTTCGCCACGTTGATGTACATCGTGATGGATGGTTTCGATCTCGGTATCGGCATTTTGTTTCCTGCAATTCAGGATGCTGATGACCGTGATGTGATGGTGAATAGCGTCGCCCCCGTATGGGACGGCAACGAAACGTGGCTGGTACTGGGCGGGGCCGGATTATTCGGCGCTTTCCCCCTGGCCTATGCAGTGATTGTCGATGCGCTGACAATCCCGCTAACCCTGATGCTGCTCGGCCTGATTTTTCGCGGCGTCGCTTTTGAGTTTCGCTTTAATGCCACGCCAGCACATCGACCATTCTGGGATAAAGCTTTTCTCGGCGGCTCCATTCTGGCGACATTCACTCAGGGCATCGTGGTAGGTGCCGTGCTTAACGGATTCTCTGTAACCGGACGCAGCTACAGCGGCGGTCCTTTAGACTGGCTGACCCCGTTCACGCTGTTCTGTGGTGTTGGGCTGGTCGTGGCCTACGCCCTGTTTGGAGCAACATGGCTGGTGATGAAAAGCGAAAATCCGTTGCAGGATAAAATGCGCCGCGTGGCCAAAAAACTGCTGCTGGCGATGCTGGTTGTTATCGCCATTATCAGCCTGTGGACGCCGCTGGCGCACAGTGCGATTGCCGAGCGCTGGTTTAGCCTGCCCAACCTGTGGTTCCTGATGCCGGTTCCGCTGCTGGTGCTGTTGATCAGTATGTGGCTGTGGCGCTCACTGGACCAACAACACAGCCATGCACTACCGTTTGTTTTGACGCTGGGATTGATCTTCCTTGGGTTCAGCGGTCTGGGGATCAGCATATGGCCGCATATTATTCCGCCGTCCATTACGCTCTGGCAGGCAGCCGCGCCAGCGCAAAGCCAGGGCTTTATGTTGGTTGGCGCCCTACTGATTATCCCGATAATCCTGGTATATACCTCCTGGAGCTACTACGTTTTCCGCGGCAAAGTTCAACATGGTGAGGGGTATCATTGATGCAACAATCAATCTGGAAACGCCTGATGTGGCTAGTGATCCTCTGGGGTGGCAGCGTGCTGGCCCTGGCCGCCGTCGGTATGTTCTTTCGTTTACTGATGACGGCTGCTGGCTTTAAGTCCTGAGACTCTCCCTGAAAACAACCGGGCAGCGCGATGCTTCCCGGTTGTAACAAATCCCAACGTTAACCAAACAAAAATGCAAAAAACATCTCACTGGCAAAACAGAGATTGCCATTTCACCGATTAAAATATTGAATAGTCACTAGGCGAAATTATCGCCACTTCCGTTGCTAACGTACCAGAGGGTGCAAGATGTTTAAGAAAGGATTAACGGTGTTATTGCTGGCCAGCGCGCTTTTTTCAGGTCAACTTCTCGCAACCAATCAGGGGCATGAATATCTTCAGGTGCAGAATGCCGATCACGTATTACGGCACACCGCCGACAGCGATGAGCTGCGCGTGACGGCGGAAGAATCCGCCGCCGATCTTCGCGAACATCATTACTGGCAAAAATCACGCAAACCCGATACTCACCAGGGTTAAGGTTTGCGCTTCGGCAATGTTTTCATCAGATCTTCAGGACTGACGGAAGCGACGATGCTGCCCGGCAACGGCATCTTCAGAATGTGATGTTTCATCTTGCCGATTACATGCATTTCGCACGGTCGGCAATCAAATTTCAGCGTCAGAACTTCATCGCCGTTTACCAGTTGCATCGGTGTGGCTTTCCAGCTCTTGATGTTTCCTTTCGCCTGTTTCGGGCACAGGTTAAACGCAAAACGCAGGCAATGTTTGGTGATCATCACCGGCACATCGCCCTTTTCTTCGTGCGCTTCATAGGCCGCGTCAATCAACTGAACGCCATAACGGTGATAAAACTCACGCGCTTTATGGTTGTAGACGTTTGCCAGGAAGCTCAGATGCGTTTGTGGATACACCGGCGCAGGCTGTGAAACCGGTTTGCGACTGCCGCGCTGATAGTTTTGCAAACGCGCCGCATCCAGCATATCGACAGCTTCACGTCGCAGTTGATTGAGTTGACCGTTTGGCACAAACAGCGCCCCCGGCAGATTAACCTGAATATCGCGGGCGTAATAAAGCGTTTGTCCAAGTTTGGCCAGACCATCCTGCAGATTGCTCAACGCTTTTTCTGCATTGTTCGCTTCGTCAAAGTGGCCGTCCAGCGTATGAGTAACGCTCACCCCCTCTTCACTGGTGAGCGTCAGGATCAACTGCTCCTGCCAGCCACCCAGCTCAATATCAACCGCGATACGACGTTCGCTGGAGGTTTTGGTTAACGCCTGCTGCCAGTTATGATCGAGATTACGGTTCAGCGGATGATGCGGACGCACTTTGTGCAAATCGGCTGGCATTTCATTCGGCCACACCCGATATCGATTGTGCCCCGTTTTTTCAACGGTATTGGCACGGAAACCAACCACCTCACGCTTGATTAACACGTTCAGACCATCGCCGTTCGCCAGCGGCTCGGTGACCTCAACATCCAGATGATCTTTCGCGACCTTCAGGACTTCACCAACCGGCAGACCAATGAATTTTGGCGAGTCAAACGCGCCGATATCGCCCTTACGCGCATTGACAAAATAATCGGTGCTACCGCGATGGAAGGTTTTTTCCGTGGAGGGGGTAAAGAAATGTTCGGTGCGTCCGGCTGATGAACGGGCCAGATCGCCGCGCTCTTCAATGATGGCGTCGAGCATCTGACGATAATGCGCGGTAATATTCTTCACATAGCTCATGTCCTTATAGCGCCCTTCAATTTTGAAGGAACGCACGCCTGCATCAATCAACGCGCCTAGGTTGGCGGTCTGATCGTTATCTTTCATCGATAGCAGGTGTTTTTCATAGGACACCACGCGCCCCTGATCGTCTTTCAGGGTATACGGCAAACGGCAAGCCTGGGAACAGTCGCCGCGGTTAGCGCTACGCCCGGTTTGCGCATGTGAAATATAACACTGACCTGAATAGGCAACGCACAACGCACCGTGAATGAAAAATTCAATGGTCGCGTCCGTGGCCTGGTGGATGGCGTTAATCTGCTCAAGGCTCAGTTCCCGCGCCAGGACAATCTGGGTGAATCCGACATCAGACAGAAACTTCGCCTTCTCGACGCTGCGAATATCACACTGCGTGCTGGCATGCAGCTCAATGGGGGGAATATCCAGCTCCAGAATCCCCATATCCTGCACAATCAGAGCATCAACACCGGTCTGGTACAGATCGGTAATTAATCGCTGTGCGGGCTCCAGTTCATCATCGTGCAAAATCGTATTCAGCGTCACAAAGATTTTCGCCCCGAAGCGATGAGCGAATGGCACCAGTTCGGCGATATCTTTCAGGCTGTTGCTGGCGTTATGACGCGCGCCAAATCCCGGTCCGCCAATGTAAACGGCGTCTGCACCGTGTAAAATGGCTTCGCGCGCAATGGCGGTATCCCGGGCCGGGCTTAACAATTCAAGGTGATGAGGTTGCTGGCGCATACAGTTGTTACCATCCACAAGCGGTAAAAATGGCGGCTATTGTAGTCACAAGCGCGGCATTTCGGAATAGTTTTCCCGATCAACTGCGCGGGTAATGGATCAGCGAATGAAAGTGAACCGTTTGTTCACCGCTGTTACGGTAGCTATGGGCCGTATCGCCGGCAAAACGGACACCTTCACCGGCTTTAATGGTACGCCATAGACCATCAATGCACATATCCAGTAGACCACTAATCACCACTACATGCTCTATAACCCCGCTTTCGTGTGGTGTGGATTCACTTAGCGCGCCGGGTGCCAGCAGTATCGAAAAGTGATCGAAACGCAACTGAGGATCCCACGGGAACAGCGGCGTGACGACCATCGTCTGGTGTTGGGGATCAAAAGTCGAGGAGCCCTCTGAATCAGGTGGTGAAATAAACGTCGAAAATGGGACATTCAGCCCGGTGGCGATTTTCCACAGGGTCGCCACTGTAGGGCTGGATTCATTGCGCTCAATCTGCCCTAGCATCGCTTTTGACACGCCGGTTTCCTCCGCCAGACGCGAGAGACTCCATTCCCGCTGGTGGCGTAGCGTTCTGAGCGTCGTCGCCAGATAGTGAGTTAAGTTATCCATATTTCTCCTTCTTCGCCCTGCCTTCTCAAGGCTACAGCTTAGCACTTGTACGCTATAACGCACAGTGCTACAGTAATTGACCGTTATAACGCACACGGAGTTGCTATGCGCACATTTTCAATCCCTCTGCCTACCGTGCTATCAGGTTTTGTCGCGGTGCTGGTCGGTTACGCCAGCTCGGCAGCCATTATCTGGCAAGCGGCGCTGGCCGCAGGTGCGACGACTGGGCAAATTGCGGGTTGGATGACCGCGCTGGGAATAGCGATGGGCGTTAGCACGCTGGCGCTGACATTATGGTATCGCGCCCCTGTTCTCACTGCATGGTCAACACCCGGCGCCGCACTGCTGGTTACGGGCCTGCAAGGAGTAACGATTCAGGATGCGATCGGTATTTTTATCGTGGCTAACGCATTAATTGTGCTGTGTGGCGTAACCGGACTCTTTGCCCGACTGATGAAAATAATCCCTCACTCACTGGCGTCAGCCATGCTGGCCGGGATCCTGCTACGCTTTGGCCTGCAGGCGTTCAATAGCCTTAACAGTGAGCTTATCTTGTGCGGTAGCATGCTGGTGGCATGGTTAGCGTTTAAAGTTATTGCCCCACGGTATGCGACGATCGCCGCGATGCTGGTAGGTATAATCATCGCGTTTATAAAAGGTGACATTGTCACTAATGAGGTAAGTTTATCTCCAGTGTTACCCGAGTTTATTGCCCCGCATTTTTCATTTGCCCACAGCATTAGCATCGCCCTCCCGCTGTTTCTGGTCACCATGGCCTCGCAAAATGCTCCCGGTATCGCCACCATGAAGGCGTCAGGTTATGCTTTACCCGTTTCACCGTTGATTGTCTTTACCGGTCTGCTGGCGCTGCTGTTTTCCCCTTTTGGTGTCTATTCTATTTGCATTGCCGCTATAACCGCGGCAATTTGCCAAAGTCCCGAAGCGCATCCTGATGCCAAACGACGTTGGCTAGCCGCGGCGGCGGCGGGTGTCTTCTATCTTCTGGCTGGGGTGTTTGGCGGTTCGGTCACCGGACTGATGGCAGCCTTGCCCGTAAGCTGGATCCAAATGCTGGCGGGTTTGGCGTTGCTTGGCACGATTAGCGGCAGCTTGTACCAGGCATTGCATCATGAAGCCGAGCGTGATGCGGCTATCATTACTTTTCTGGTCACTGCCAGTGGCCTGACGCTATGGGGAGTTGGGTCTGCATTTTGGGGGCTGATCGCCGGAGGTATGTGTTACGCGGTGTTTACTTTATTTCGCCGCACGTAACTGCGTTGGCGTTTTACCCGTCACCTGCTTAAACCGGTTGCTGAAATGGCTCGCCGAACTGAACCCGCAAGCCATCGCAATATCCGACAAACTGCGGGAAGAATGACAGACCAGATGCTGGGCTAATACCATACGTCGTTGCATAACGTACTGATGCGGCGCCATATTCATTGACTGGCGAAACATTCTGGCAAAGTGGAATTCACTCAGCGCCGCCTCGCTTGCCAAATCGCTCAGGGTGATGGGGTACGCCAGATGCGCTTCTATGTAGGCCAGCACGTTGCGCAATGTGGCAGGCGCAAGTCCCCCGGTGACAGCGGGCAACTGCCATTGGACGTTGCTGTAATGCTGAATCAGATGCGTGAGCAGTAGCGAAGACGCGGCGCTGAGCGTGAGATGATTGGCCGGTTGTTGCCAGTCATTCCCGAGTAAAAACTGACGATAAACCGCTGTTATCCCCGGATCGCTACCAAACGTATGCTCATCCAGCGTGAAGCTATAAGGGCTTTTGTCCCAGACTTTTTCCCCCACTTCGCGCAAATGGCCGTCTGTACAATAGAGATGCACAAAGGAAAGATCGTCGCGGATATCCCAACTGGATTCGCTCTCTTTCGGCATCAGGCAAAAACGGTCCGGCCCACCGCCATTCTTCCAGCCGCCGGCCGTCTTGTGGTAACTCTCGTAGCCATCGGCGACATATAAGCTGAGGGTATGGTGATCACAATACTGGGTAATGGTATCACGCTTATTTGACCAGGCCGCCAGTTGGATCCCTGAATGTAACGCAACCGACTCGTGCAGCACGGCATTGTGTTTGCGTAAATTTTCAAAGGCACCGTAGGGCTGAGACATACCATCACATTCAAAATAAGTTAGCAGGCTTTCAGTCTATATCAGCTACATATTGTTAACAGCTTCCTTTTCACATTTGCGCGAAAAAAAGCGCAAGATTTTGCAAGTCCACCGCAATCGGATGAAAGCCCCCTGCTACCCAACGTGACACAGTGTGCGCCTGAAGACCAAAAAGAGAGAGTTGTATGAACGCACTATTGTACTGCCTGGTGGTAGTGATTTGGGGAACGACATGGATTGCCATTTATCTGCAGCAAGGGCCGGTTTCAGCGCCGGTATCTATCTTTTGGCGCTTTGCCGTTGCCAGCTCGGTAATGATAATAATCCTGTTGGTTAGCGGTAAATTACGCAAACTATCTGGTCGTGACCATCTGTTTTGTCTGTTACAAGGCGGATGCGTTTTTTGCTTTAACTTTTGGTGTTTTTATACGGCTGCGGCGTGGATTAACACGGGCCTTGAATCGGTGATTTTCTCGATGGCCGTCCTGTTCAATGCGGTCAATAGCTTTCTGTTTTTCGGCCAAAAACCGCCGATGCGCTTTTATATTGCCGCCGGTCTCGGTCTGACCGGCATTGTCACCCTGTTCTGGCAGGACTTGCTCAACAGTGGGTTCAACCATTCACTTCTGCTGGGCATCGGCTTAAGCGCTCTGGGAACCTTTGGTTTTTCATTGGGCAACATGATAAGTCTGCGCCACCAGAAAAAAGGGCTGGAAGTATTGACCACCAATAGCTGGGCCATGTTGTACGGCACGTTGCTGATCGCCGCTATTGCGCTAATGCGTGGCGATGACTTCACTCCGCAGTGGACTTTCAGCTATCTTAGCGCACTGCTGTACCTGGCTATTTTTGGTTCGGTGATTGCCTTTGGCGCCTATTTCACACTGGTCGGTCGTATTGGTCCCAGTAAGGCCGCATACAGTACGCTGCTTTTTCCTCTGGTCGCACTGACGCTGTCAACATTGTATGAAGGGTATATCTGGCAGGTAAATGCGATTGTGGGATTAGTATTGATTTTGCTGGGGAATCTGGTGATGTTTGCCCGACCAGAAGCGCTGATGGGTAAACTCGTATATCGTCGCCGGGCGGCATAAAAAAACGCACCATCCTTAGATGGTGCGTTCATCATTATTATTGTGTTTTTTTGTTCACGTCAAACATGGAAGCATCAGTCGCCATGTCATCAACAACTTTCTTCAACGTTTCGAACGCCATCGGCGTGCTTTCGTTGTTCAGATCTTTACCTTCACCCTTACGTACAACCTTAACAACCGGTTTATTGGTCGCCGCATCAATCAACTCACCCTCGAAGTAGAGGTTGGTATCCATGGTACGGTGACCCGTTGCCATTTGCGTTCCCGCAACCAGCAGCGCAACCGGGATCACTTCGTAGAACTGCAGCCCTTCTTTACTGGTCGCTACACCGGTAATTGCCCCGCGGAAAATCAGGCTACGTGGCCCAGGGGTAGTCACCAGGGGTTTACGTTTACTGATTGCGGATTTCAACTGTGTATTGGTGTAGGTCAGTAGTTGATCAAGAACCTTCTGCCCTACCTGCGTAGTAGGTTTAGGAACCGGATAATACGTTACCGGGTTATATACAATGTTGTCATATTTGGATTCGTTGTAGTTCGGGTCAACCCAACGGAGTACCGTTTGTCCGGTTGCCGATTTTGTTTCCTTCAGATCAGAGTAATTTTTTAAAAACCCAGAATATTTATCCGGTTCGGTTACTTTTGACGCACAGCCGGATAATGCCAACAAGCCAGTAAGCACTGCAACTTTAAATAAAGTATGAGTACGCATGAAACGATCCCTTTAGTTTTCGCAATGATGCCTAAAAAGAATAGCAAAACAGATTCATTTTGGATGCACTAAAAATGGTAAGGACCGCACAATTTTATCTTTGCGCTCAACATAAAAAATGCTGAACGCAGAGAGAGTTAACCCAGACAGGAGGTTCAGGCAGTTTTGCGTGCCAGCATAGTGGCAAAGCGCAGTTTAATGCGATTACCGTTTTCATCCGTACGATGAAGTTCACCCACGTCTTCGTTGTATTTCAGCAGATCCCACCCGCTGTAATAGTTGCGTAATTCACCCGCTTTAAAGGCAAACGGAAAACCAACAGTGCACGGGAAATCATCAGTGTCCATTGCCGCAACGATTAAATTATATCCGCCTGGCTTCGTGCAGCGCTGCATATTCTCTATCAGTCCTGGGATAGTTTTAGCCTCAAGGAACATCAGCACAACGGTAGAAAGAATAAAATCATATTCGCCATCAAAGCGTAAGGCGTTAAGATCTGCGACCTGCGCATGCAGGTTGGTCAGTCCTTCCGCCGCTTTAATACGCTCAAGGTTCGCTATGCTCATGGGGTTTTTATCCCATGCGGTAACGTCATAGCCGTTTGCCGCAAGGTACAGACTGTTACGACCATTACCGCAGCCCAGATCTAATGTTTTACCTGGCGCGACCACTTTTGCCGCTTCAACAACATCGGAATGCGTACGGGTTAAATCGTATTTCTCAGTAAAGTAGTTTTCGTCGCAATGAGTCATCATTTATCCTCAGATTTCAGTAATGCAGCACGTTCTGTGCGGATAAGCAGCTTTCCCTGCATCAGCAAAGCAAGCGTACGTATCAGTAATAATGCAATGATAAAATTGGTAAAAATAAACAGTGGGATAGACAGCGTATGAAAAAATCCTGATTCGCTGCCGTGTCCGAGATGCAGGCCCGTCGTCGCCAGGGCCGACACGCCAAACGAGAAGCTCCAGAACGAGGCATTAAATGGTTGAGACAGATACCATGGCATGAGACGTAGCATAAACAGAAGCTGCAGCAGACCATAGCCGAACAGCATTTTGGCTAACGTATCACCCTCTCCGCCGTTGACGCTAAGCCAGGCGCTACAGGCGACCAGCGCGGGCGCCAGTTGAATGCCAAGCGAAGTCCGTAAGACCGATGGCAGCTCCCCGCAGCTACGTAAACGTTGCAGGATCACCGGTTCCAGGCTGAGCCAGGAAAAAACCCCGGCCCCCAAAAACACCAATCCGGCATCATTGAAACCAAGTGCACCACAGGCCATTGCGCTGATAAAGTTATTGGCGACGGTCGGCAGATACAGACCCGGCGTGGTGGCCTCCTCTGGATGCGCTCCACGCCATAATCCTGCCGTTTGCCAGGCCGCGTACGCCAGTTGTATCACCACGCCAATGCCGAATAACCCGATCGCCAGCGGTCGATACCAGGGAACAAAACCAATTGCTACCAGCATGGTTGTGGCCGGAAACAGACTGACAAAGCTACTCATCACCGGGTGACGAATTTCAGCCAGTACGCTGTGCGGGAAGTGCAGCAAGCGATACATAAAAGCCAGCGTCAGCAGCCCCCAAATGACCATTGCCAGGATCACTAACCCATCGCCAATCCAGTGGCTCACCGGCCATATCTGGCTGGCATAACGCCAGGCGAATCCCATCCCGATTGTCCCCAGTACCATGCCAAAATAACCGGCCGGAAGATTGAGAACCCGTTCACTCTGTTTGCTCTTACTCATTTTGTTTATTTTTTAAAGTATATTTGAAATGCATTTTATGGAATTTCAGTTGGTTTAGCCAGTGCGGAAAACTTTGCTACGTTTAACTAAGGTGCGCAACATGGAAATGAGCAATGACCAAATATCGACTCAGCGATGAGCTTCGCTCCTTTAGTTACCAGGATAATGGCAATAAAAAAAGCGTATTACTACGCCAAATCATTGCCCTCATTGATTTTAATGATGTTACCGCCGGTACGCCTGGCGGCTGGATTGATGATGAAAGCGTCTTGTCGCAAAGCGGTGATTGCTGGATTTACGATGAGAATGCGCTCGCATTTTCCGGCGCATCGATAACCGGAAACGCCCGGGTTACTCAGGCAAGCGTAGTCAGAGATGGCGCGCAAATAGGCGATGCCGTGTGGATTGACCGGGCAGAAATCAGCCATCACGCACAAATACGTGACAACGTCACGATTCAGAATTCTGTTATTCGCGGCGAGTGCCTTCTGCACGGTAATGCACGCGTTGTATGTGGGTCCGAAATCATTGCCGCCAGGGGACTCACTCTTGAAAACGACCAGTTGCTGCAGATTTATGATCGGGCGACCGTCAGCCACTCACGCATAGTGCATCAGGCGCAGATCTATGGCGATGCGAATATCAACTATGCCTTTATTGAGCATCGGGCGGAAGTTTTTGATTTCGCCCAGGTGGAAGGTAATGAAGAGAATAATGTCTGGATTTGCGATTGCGCCAAAGTCTACGGACATGCGCGCGTCATCGCCGGAACCGATGAAGATGCGATTCCTACCCTGCGCTACAGCTCACAGGTGGCGGAACACGCGGTAGTCGAGGGTAACTGCGTGCTGAAGCACCATGTGTTGGTCGGGGGACATGCTACATTACGCGGCGGACCAATCCAGCTAGACGATCATATCCTGGTTGAAGGTCACGCCTGCGTTCTTGGAGAAGTGTTAGTCGAGAATCACATTGAGATAACCGGCCAGGCGCACATTGAAGCGTTTGATGGCGATGCTATTCATCTGCGCGGGCCGAAGGTGATCAACGCTGAGCAACGCATTACGCGCACACCTATCGCAGGCTTATTCTGAGGGACCATCAATGATGCGGGCATAGAGATTCACATCATGGTAATCACCATTGAGGAACTCCGCTTGACGTAAATATCCTTCCAGTTGGAAGCCATTGCGCAATGCCACCTGGTTGCTCTCAACGTTCTCTACGCGGCATTTAATCACAAAACGGCGAATTTCCTGGCGCTGCGCATAATGATGAATCAATGCCTGCAGCGCCTGGGACATAATGCCCTTACCCTGCTGAGCTTCATCCAGCCAGTAACCAATATAGGCCGCTTTGTTCTGTGGCTCTATCTGGTTAAACGCGATGACACCTACCACATTCTGTTGTGCAAAAATCAGGAACATTTTGGCGTAACCGCGCTGATGCAACATCATGTTGCCCTGCACATTCTTGCGGGTGTCCTCCTCTGACGTCACAAACTGCGGCCAGTTCAGCGACTGCTGGAGCCAGGTTTTATTCTTGAGCACCAATTGATGCAGAGGGGTGACGTGTTGTTCTTCTACGGCACGCAGTTCCAGCGTGTCACTAATGGTTATCACTTCTGGCATTTTCTTTCCGTTACGCTCGTTAAGCAGCTAATTCTGCTCACAATAAAACAGGAAGGGCTTCCCTTTTGGAAGCCCTTTTACACAGCAAGCGCTGTTTTACTTAGCTCTCACCGACACTCTCTTTTTGCAAAATTTTGAGCAGATCTTCCTTCAGGTGGAGTTTCTGTTTCTTAAGGCGAACAATGTCCAAACTATACCCCCGACCATCCGAACCTTCCAGTCTGGAGATCTCATGATCAAGGCTGTTGTGTTTTTCGAATAAGGACAGAAAGCGAGGGTTCTCGGTTTTCAGTCGGGAAATAAGGTCTCTGTATTCTGGAAACATACTTTCTCCCTGTTAGTGGACAAGAACGTGTATAAGAAATACACAGCCCCAGAGTACCCATTTGCCATACAGAAAAATGCGAACAGGATCGAGTAAATAGCGTACAGACTATTTTCAGAAAGATTGCAGATATGGCTCTCCACCTGGAGAGCCATTGCGGTCGTGATTAACGCATCTCACGGTCGTCAACGTACTGACGTTTATCCGGCGCTGGCGGGAAGTACTGATACAGCCAGGTTTCGCTGATGGCGTCGCCCTGGCAACGCAGGAACATACGCATATCTACCGGGTCGGTTGAGTCAGACGTCGGATACCAGTCAAACTGGATACGGTAGCCGTCGATAGGCTCCACGTAGAGGATCTCAATCTGTTTCGCTTCACCGCTGGAGAGCGTAATCACCGGTTCAATGCCTTTCGGCGCAGCGGCTTTCAGATCGCCACCGACGAAGTCCACGGCAAAACGGCGCGCCCATTTCTCCGGGTAGTGCTCGCCCGGCGCCCATCCTTCCGGGAAGCCGCCCATGCCGGTACGGGTCGCCATCACGCGAGCTAACGGCGAACGTACCGGCGGCTGCGCGCTCCAGTACAGACGATATTTAAATTCCAGCTCATCGCCGGCTTTAATCGACTTCTCCGGCAGCCAGAAGCAGACAACGTTATCCAGCGTTTCGCCCGTCGTCGGGATCTCCATCAGGCCGATGGTCCCCTTGCCCCACTGGTTACGCGGCTCGACCCACAGGCTCGGACGCTTGTTATACCAGCCCATGATGTCCTGGTAATGAGAGAAGTCGCGATCGAGCTGCAGTAAACCAAACCCTTTCGGGTTGTTATCGGTATAGGCATTGAACTGCAGTTTTTGCGGGTTATTCAGCGGACGGCAGATCCACTCGCCGTTGCCCCGCCACATCGCCAGACGATCGGAGTCATGAATTTGCGGGTGAATGGTGTCGCACATCCGGCGTTCATTGTTGCCACAACTGAACATGCTGGTCATCGGCGCAATGCCGAGCTGTTTAATGTCTTTACGCGCGTAGATATGGTTTTGTACATCCATGATCACCTGCGTTTTCTCGCAGTGGATCGTGAACTTAAAGGCGCCTGTTACGCTTGGGCTATCAAGTAGCGCATACACGGTAAAGGAGGTCGCTCCCGGTTTGACCGTTTCGAACCAGAAAGCGGTGAAATCAGGAAACTCTTCTTTGCTGTCGGTATAGGTATCTACCGCCAGACCACGCGCCGATAAACCGTACTGGTAGGTGTCATCCACTGCGCGGAAGTAGCTGGCGCCGAGGAAAGAAACCACATCACGACGGGCCAGTTCTGGCGCTTTAAACACGCGGAAACCCGCGAATCCGAGGTCAGTTTTCCCTTCCAGTTGTTTGGTATCCACACCCGCGTCGTTGTACTTAAACAGCTCCGGACGGAAGTGGATTTCACGCGCCATATGCGTACTGTCATCGACCGAGAACATGCGAACCCGGCGGCGGAATCCCATTCCCACATGGAAGAACTGCGCATCAAGCTGACGATTTTCAACATTGTTCCACAGAGACTGCTCTGCGTCATATTGAATGCTGTTGTAGGCCTGCGGCGTCAATTTCGCCAGCGTGTCGGGTAACGCACGCAGCGCGCCGCCCCAGGGTTTCTGTGCTAAGTCGTGGGCCATCGATTGCAGAACGGAAAAATCAAAACGTACGGTTTTTCCGTCTGCAATGTCAGACTCTGCCGCAAAGGCGGCGCGGGAAAAGAGTGATGCAATACCACTGGTTCCGCACACGGCGGCCATTGCCATTGAACCTTTAATAAATCGTCTGCGATTCATGCCTGAAAGTGAGTCCTTCTGGTCGTGTAAATGGTCCCGCGCCGGTCAAAATCTGCGGCAAGAGAGTGCACATTTCTGACCGCTCACTCTAGACAAAATTCATTAATAATCCAATTGTTGGTCGCCGATTATCTGTACAAAATCGAAAATATTTTATGTCGATGGGAACAGACCGAATCCCGTGTAAATTCCGTTAAAGTAAACCACACCGCCGTTTACTTCTCTCCTCCGCCTCCTGATACAGCATAAACTCGTCATATACCGTGCAACCCAGAGCCTGTTCAAACGCATCGCGGCTGGAATTCCCATGGCTGCGAGCCTGAGTTTCATTACCCAGATTTGACTGGAAAATCCCCGCAGCGCTCACCGGTAAGAAATCTTCGTAGGTGATAGGTTGCGCAACCAGCCAGCCGCGCTCAATAAGCGGTTGCGGGTCGTCATCCGGGCGAATAGCCTGGCGATGCGCTTCGCCTGATGGCGTCAGTCGATAACGAAACCAGGCAAGTCCCTGCTGGCGCAGCAGAAACTCACTGTCCGGGAACGCCTTGAAAACCTCCTGAAGATGTAACTGATGCGTCAGATTATCTTTTCCCGTTCCCGCTTTATTCAGCAGTTCGTCATACAAGGCTCTGCCTTTCGGCGTGAGCGCTACGCCGCGCTGTTCAATCTCACCAAAACGCGCCGTGTGAGTACCGCGCATTTCACCGGCAAACATCACCGGTTCTTCCAGTGCTTTGAAACTGGTCTGACGTAATAAAATCGGCACCTCGCGGCGCGGCGGCCCTTCAATCAATATTTTCGGCTCTATACCGCATTCCGGCATCATGGACTGTACCCGGTCAATATCCAGCGTGCGCGGCGTCAGATGGTTGATGTGACAACCAGGGAAACACACCACATCGGCAATCAACCGGTGTTCGTTGTGTAATGCGTGATAGGTCGCTTCATCTACCGTGGAGTGCTGATGCCAGCGGAAAGTTTCCAGTGCTTCATGGACAAACTCCTGCGCCTGCTCAGGCGTAAAACTGCCCTGCGCATCAAACTCATCCAGCAGTTCATGACAACGACGAGTGAAAATGTCGCGTTTCGCGAGGATCTCCGAAGCCTTTTGCCGCAGCGCTACGTTCTCGATTAATTCGAGCCGTAATAACGATGTGAATACCCGAAACGGGTTGCGCGAAAGCGATGCATCGTCGATGGGCCGAAAAGCCGTGGAATGTACAGGGACGCCGGCCTGAGAGAGGTCATAATAACTCACCGGATACATGCCCATAATGGCAAACATCCGGCGCAGCGTAGAAAGTTCCTGCGCAGTACCCACCCGGATGGCTCCGTGGCGCTCAACGTTTAGCCGGGCCAGTTCATCCGCATTAGCCAGTTTTTCATGCAACGTCGGGTTATTTTCCAGTACCGCCAGATTCACATCAGCGACAAGTTCCAGCAACGTGCCATACTGCGGGACTTCCTGCTGGTACATTGCTGACATTGCCTGCGAAAATTGTTCCCGAATCTCATCTGCCGTGATGGTGTTCGCCATAATGTCATGCCTCCAGTGAATATTACCTGGAGTGTAGAGAACGCTGCAAAGTCCGGTGGGAAGAATTTACAAAGTGTGACCCCGCGTAAATTTCCCACCCTATACAGACGGCGAACAGAACCTACTGGCGTGGTTTTAAATGACTTTCCAGCCAGGGGAGCATCTGTTTTTTACGGCTGAGCATACCTTCCACCTTGCAGGGCTGCGGGATGTCTGAAAGCTCAGAACCGGCAAACCACAGACTGGTGTCGCCCAGATTAATATCGGTGAGCATGAGCACAACCAGCGCGGCATTTTTTTCCTGCGCATAGCGCGCCATTTCCTGGCGTAATTCATCCAGCACTGTATCAACCTGTTGCAGTGCATACAGTTCAAGTTGCGCCACACAGACCTGATGCCCATGGATAGTGAAGGTTTTAATGTCTTTCTGCAGGAGTTCGCGGGCACTCATTCCTTCCACGCTCGTTTTGGCAGACAGCAGGTCACGGCTGAAGGCATCAAGGTCTACACCAGCCTTTTGAGTCAGCGCATCGACCGCCAGGCGATCGTCGGCGGTGGTCGTGGGTGAACGAAGCGTGACAGTGTCACTCAACACGGCACCCAGCAGCAAAACGGCCTCCGCAGGAGATAACTGGCTACGCTCATCTTCCGACATCAGTTGCCATAACAGCGTTGCGCTACTGCCGACAGGCTTCACCCACACTTCTGGCGGCAGACGGGTGACTAATCCCCCAAGTCGGTGATGATCGATAATCCCCACGACGTTACAGTCTGCCAGCGATTGCGGTCCCTGGGCAGGTTCGGTGAAATCAACCAACCAGACGTCACGATCGGTCAATTCAAACGTCAGTCGTTCAGGCAGTGTCAGCCCCGCTTGCGCAAAGATAAATTGCGTTTCGCGGTTAGCTTCCCCCAGACGCCATGCCGTTGCCTGCTGACCGCGTAAGGTAAGCCAACGCGCCGTCATTGCGGCAGTGCAAATGGCATCGCTATCGGGATTATGGTGTCCTACTACATGTATCATTAATCAGTGCCTTGTGAAGATAAAGGGTGCAAAAGCAAACAATATTCAAAGTATAACGACCGGATACATTCCCTTCCATGATCCCACCACCCTGCCTGACTGTACAAAACACAAGCAAAATAAATAAGTTGTAAGTAAAACATGATAAATGTTAATAATATTTTGCTATCAAGTTATCAAAAACAAACAACTTCACTTGTCACCGATACGGCTCTGTTTTTAACATCGCTTATGGAAAAAAATGTTCTGTTCAATCAGCGCATTCGCTTGCGCCACCTGCATACTTTTGTCGCCGTTGCACAACAGGGAACGCTGGGGCGCGCGGCTGAAACCCTTAATCTGAGCCAACCGGCCCTCTCCAAAACACTAAATGAACTGGAGCAGTTGACCGGTACCCGGCTCTTTGAACGCGGTCGCCTTGGCGCGCAGTTAACATTGCCCGGCGAGCAGTTTCTTACCCACGCGGTGAGAGTACTGGACGCGCTCAATACTGCCGGACAGGCGTTAAACCAGCGCGAAGAGTCGCAGACTGACGTCGTACGGATTGGGGCTTTACCCACCGCTGCGTTGGGTATTCTTCCGGCGGTAATCGGTCCGTTCCATAAGCAGCAAATGGAAACGACGCTACAAGTTGCCACCATGAGTAATCCCATGATTCTGGCCGGTTTAAAATCGGGAGAAATCGATCTCGGTATCGGTCGGATGGCCGATCCGGAATTAATGGTCGGTCTGAATTACGAGCTGTTGTTCCTTGAGTCGCTCAAACTGGTTGTGCGACCTAACCACCCGTTGTTGCAGGAAACCATCACGCTGAGTCGGGTGATGGAATGGCCCGTTGTGGTGTCACCAAAAGGAACGGCTCCTCGTCAGCACGCGGAGACGCTGCTGCAAAGCCAGGGTTGCAAAATGCCGCCAGGCTGCATCGAAACGCTGTCAGCATCGCTTTCCCGCCAGTTGACGGTTGACTACGACTATGTATGGTTTGTGCCGTCAGGCGCGGTCCGGGAAGATTTACGTCAGGCGACGTTGGTATCATTGCCGATTCCCACCCACGGGGCGGGTGAACCTATTGGCATTCTTACCCGTGTAGACGTGCAGCTTTCCTCTGCCGCACAAATCCTCATTGGCGCGATACGCAAAACCATACCGTTTTGATACCAAAAATTAAGGGACCATCTGGTCCCTTATAGCGTGTTAAAACGTTTCCCAGTTATCACCACTGGCCGTTGCTGCCTGCGGACTTGAATGGCTCGACGTTTTGGTACCAGGAGCGCGCTTTATCGCACTTGCGCCCTGCAAGCGGAATGTGCCGACGGCTTCAGTTAAACGTGCGGCCTGTTCTTCCAGCGATGCCGCTGCGGCCGACGCTTCTTCAACCAGAGAGGCGTTTTGCTGCGTCACCTTATCCATCTCCGAAATCGCCTGGCTCACCTGCACAATGCCCCGGCTCTGCTCATCAGAGGCCGCCGCAATTTCCAGCATGATATCGGTCACGCGTTTTACCGCATCGACAATATCCGTCATGGTATTACCCGCTGCGACTACTTCATCGGATCCCTGATCAATGAGTCGTACCGATTCGCTAATCAAACCCTCAATCTCTTTTGCCGCCTGAGCGCTTCGGCTCGCCAGCGTGCGCACCTCGCTGGCGACCACGGCAAACCCGCGTCCCTGCTCTCCTGCCCGCGCCGCTTCTACCGCCGCGTTCAACGCCAGGATATTCGTCTGGAAAGCAATGCTGTTTATAACGGCTGTGATTTCAGAGATTTTCTTCGAACTACCTGAGATATTGCCCATGGTTTTCACCACGCCAGAAACCATCTGACCGCCACGACTCGCCTTGCCGGAAGCATCTTCCGCCAGCTTGCTCGCATGGTGCGCGTTGTCAGCGTTTTGCTTCACCGTAGCCGTTAGCTCTTCCATACTGGCCGCCGTTTCTTCAATCGCCGCGGCCTGTTGCTCCGTACGTGAGGACAAATCGGTATTCCCTGCAGAAATCTCACTGGTACCGCGATAAATTTCCTCTGCCCCCTGGCGCACCGTACCCACGGTTTTCACCAGCGAATGCTGCATAGTTTGCAGATGACGGCTCAGGCGACCAATTTCACTGCGCCCGGTCGGCTCCTCCGGCATAGTCAGGTCGCCTGCCGAAATTTGCTCGATGCGCAGGGCTGCACGTAACAGAGGATGAATAACGGTGCGGCGCAGAACGATAAACGTCATCACGGTGAGCACCAGCGCGAGGGCAAATGCGCCGAGCATAAACGCCATACCAAGTTGCGTACGTCGGTGCGCCTGCTCGCTGAGGTTATTCGCCCTGGCAGTGCGGATTTCAATGGCTTTCAGCAGCACCTTGTTGTAGGCAGAATCCAGCGGTCTGGCCTGTTCATTTTCGTGGTTGATAATCGCTTCAAACATGCCGTTTTTAGCGTATTTCAGCATTGGCTGTAAACCGTCGGTATAGGCTTTGAAGCTGGCGCTTAATTCGGCGTCTAACGCTTCATCAGCAGACGTTTTCACCGTACGCGACATATAAGCATTGAAGCCGTCCTGCGATTGCTTAATCCGTTTTTCTGCCTCGGCGATATTGGCCTTCATGTCATCCATTTCGGCAATACGACTCGCCGCGCCGGCATGGATCATGTTGATACGTGCGGTGCGTAAGTGGTTAGAGCTGTTAGATAACCCCATCCTGACCTGAATCTCGTCGGTCACATCGCGCTGATCGCGATCGGCCTGCATAAGAAAATAGCTTGCCAGCCCTGAACTTAAGGCGAACAACAGAAGGATGCCACCGAGAATGGAGGAAAACAGCGGAACCAGTCGGATTTGATGCAAAAAACCCAGTTTATGCTGGGCCTGCATCGATGTTGTGTTGTCCATGACCGTCGACTCTCTTGTAGGGTTTATGCGTGAAAACACGCCCGTTAGATAGTCATCGGCAATCCGTGAGGTTTACTTACCGCAAAAAGCGCCGGATTCGTCACACTTTCACAACATAATTCTAAAAAATTCAGGAAAGTGCCAGCGGAGAAATCCGCTGGCCAATGAATCAGTTATCGCCAAAATGGATAACGGTACGGATGGACTTACCCTGATGCATTAAATCGAATGCTTCGTTAATTTGCTCCAGCGGTAAGCGATGAGTGATAAACGGATCCAACTGAATTTTCCCGCTCATCGCTTCTTCGACCATTCCCGGGAGTTGAGTGCGCCCTTTTACGCCGCCGAACGCCGAACCGCGCCAGACGCGTCCGGTAACCAATTGGAACGGACGCGTTTTGATTTCTTGTCCGGCGCCTGCCACGCCGATGATGATGCTCTCGCCCCATCCTTTATGGCAGCATTCCAGCGCCGCACGCATCACGTTAACGTTGCCGATACATTCAAAGCTGAAGTCCACACCACCATCGGTAAGCTCAACAATCACATCCTGAATCGGTTTATCGTAATCATTCGGGTTGATGAAATCAGTCGCACCCATTTCACCAGCCAGTTTGAATTTCTCCGGATTGGTATCAACGGCCAGAATACGTCCGGCTTTCGCCTGCACCGCGCCCTGAATCACCGCCAGGCCGATGCCACCAAGACCAAATACGGCCACGGTGTCGCCTTCTTTCACTTTCGCAGTGTTATGTACTGCACCGATCCCGGTAGTGACGCCACAGCCCAGCAGACACACTTTGTCCAGCGGAGCCTGCGGGTTAACCTTCGCCAGAGAGATCTCCGCGCAAACGGTATATTCACTGAAGGTACTGGTACCCATATAGTGATAAATCGGCTCACCGTTATATGAGAAGCGAGTCGTGCCATCCGGCATCAGGCCCTTGCCCTGGGTGGCGCGTACAGCCTGACACAGGTTGGTTTTCCCCGATTTACAGAACTTACACTCACCGCATTCAGCCGTGTACAGGGGGATGACATGGTCGCCCGCTTTCAGGCTGGTGACGCCTTCGCCCACTTCAACCACAATACCGCCACCTTCATGACCAAGCACCGCCGGGAATACCCCTTCCGGATCGTCGCCAGAGAGCGTAAAAGCGTCAGTATGACACACGCCAGTGTGGGTAATTTTAACCAGAACTTCACCTTTCTTTGGCGGTGCGACGTCGATTTCGACAATTTTTAGCGGTTGGCCGGGGCCAAATGCAACTGCTGCACGTGATTTCATTTGTCTCTTCCCATTATTGCGAGGTGATGGTGTTATTTTAGATAAGCGCGAAGAAGATGGCCGATTTCAGCCATACGTACGGCTCGCTGGTCTGGCGTTGTCTCGCCGCTGACCAGTTCGTCTTTCAGGTGGATCTCAACCATTTCGCCCATCAGGCCATTGGATGCGCCGCGTACAGCGGCAATTTGTTGCAGGATCGCAAGGCACGGTTCGCCGGACTCCAGCGCGCGCTCAAGCGCGTCAACCTGACCGCGAATACGACGAACACGGGTGAGGATACGTTTTTTATCTTCAGGTGAATGTGGCATACGCCCTCCTGATACTATAGGGGGGTATACTATCAGAATTTTTACATATTTGTAAAATATAAGAATTATTAAATATCATAGACTTATGTTAAGTCGCTATCAGCCATATGCGGACATATGCAGTCTTTTCTATGCCCCCAAAATCTGCGCCCCGGATTCCTAAAAATGAGGTTAGTCGAAATCACCGTCCCCAAACGAACGTCTGTTACAGCAGCAGTTGTGCCGGTGCTGATAGTAACATTCCCGTTGGCGTCGGGTTTTTTACCGTTTACCGTGAAAGTTAGTGGGTATTCCACGCCGCCGACCACAACAACCAGATCGTTTGCTGTTGTACACTCAAACCACCAGCGTGATTTACCCCCACTCAGGAGTAGAGGCTGGTTAATCGTGACTTAGCAGACAAACGTGGGAAGCATAACACCCACCATAAATAGGAGTTGAAACAACTAGTTACTTTTGTAAAATTAGCAGACACGCCCAGGGAAGGTACAGCAAACACAGAAGCCTCAGTGCTACATGGAACTATATAATAACCATAAAAAATGGCGCGTTAGTTAACGGTTTCCTTCATTAAAGGTGTTGTCATGTCTCAAGAGCCCACTGCAGGCCAATTTTTTTGGGGTATTATTCTTTTTGTTATCACTGCTATTCCTCTTGGATGTATCGGAGTTGCTATGCTGGTGATGGCGCAAGGGATAGAGCGTTGGTCTGGTCTTGTTTTCTTAGCTGTTGCTTTTGGCATTAGCCAGAGTATCTGGAGAAAACTGTCTGGAAAATAACTAAGAAACCACAGATCAAAGCAGGATTATTATCCTGCTTTTTTATTGTGCTATGTATCTGCGAACACGGCGCGGGTGTCCAGTTTGTTAAACCAGAACATGCGGGGGCCGCAACACACGTCCAAAATGGTTTGCTGTAACATCACTCCTCCCTTAATGGCTATACCAGAGGCGTGGCAAGCGTTCTTAAATCTCACCTCACACTTCAGGCGACACACGTTATAAATTGCAGCCAAGTCAGATGGGTCGAATTCATTGTTGATATAATCGTCGAGTGTTTTTCTGGGTGGCATAATTAGCGAAATACTTCTCGCCTCCAGTTCGGTTAGCCCCCGGAACGACCACCAGCTCTTTATCTTTACTACCCGTCATCGATACATTAAGATTTGAATCAACCGGTATTAATACTCACCTCACGCGCAGTAAATCAGTAAAACGTGTCGTATAGTGAGGTGAGAGCATTTCTCGTTTCATTTGCCACGACTGCTCAATCCCCTGTCCGGCAAACCAGATTGTCCCGCGCCCCTTTTTATTCAGCCGATCAATCACCCTCATCAGTTCCGCACTGCCGTGCCGGGGGGCGTTGCCATCAAACAGATTCAGTTGTGCCACGCCAGAACTAAAAAAATCGCCCAACATCACACCCGCTTTTTGATAATGTTGCCCCTCTCGCCAGATAGCGTCCAGGCTGCGCGTTGCCGCACTCATAATTTCCCGTGTGTCCTGGGTCGGGATCAGCAGTTTTACCGACGCGCTGTTAGCGTAATAAGGGTCCTTTAGGGCAAATGGACTGGTTTTGATAAACACAGAGATAAATCGACAGAACTGATGCTCACCGCGCAGCTTTTCCGCCGCACGTGAGGCATAGGTGCAAATTGCTTCACGCATCGCGTTATAGTCCGTGAGTTTTTCACCAAACGATCGTGAGCAGACGATTTCCTGTTTAACCGGCGCAAACTCTTCCAACGCCAGGCACGACTCACCGCGCAATTCCCGTACGGTTCTTTCAAGAACAACGTTGAAGTGTTTGCGAATAAAACGAATGTCGGTATCAGCCAGGTCACGGACGGTTTTAATCCCCATCGCGTCCAGTTTTTTACTGATACGGCGGCCCACGCCCCACACTTCACCAACAGGGAGTGCGGCCATCAGCTTACGCTGGTGGTCAATATTTGATAAATCCACCACTCCTCGAGTCTGTTGCGGCCATCTTTTGGCGGCGTAATTCGCGAGCTTTGCCAGCGTTTTGGTCTGGGCGATGCCAACGCCAACCTGAAGTCGTGTTTTCTGTAGAATTGTGGCCCTTATTTCGAGACCAAAATCCGTCAGATCCCTACAGTTTCTTACTCCCGTCAAATCACAGAAGGCCTCATCAATACTGTACCTTTCCACATGTGGAGAGAGGTCTTCCAGGATAGACATGACCCGGCCGCTCATATCCGCATACAGTTCATAGTTGGAACTAAAACACACCACGCCGTAGCGCCGGAACAGATCTTTCTGTTTGAAGTACGGAGCACCCATTGTCACGCCAAGCGCCCGAGCCTTCGCGCTACAGGCGATAACACAACCGTCGTTATTGGAAAGAACCACAACCGGTTTGCCTTTCAGATCGGGCCTGAATGCCATCTCACAGCTGGCATAAAACGAATTAACATCCACCAGGGCAAACATAATTAGCCAGCCGCCTTAACGATAAAGGTCACCACGCCAAAGATATCCAGCGAATCCTCGCTGCTGATTATGATGGGCGCGTAGGCTCTGTTCTCTGGCCTGAGCATCACAATTGGATGCAATTGCAGACGTTTAACAGTGAATTCTCCCTCAATGGCGGCAATCACGATGTCTCCATGAGCCGGGTTTCTGGCGCTGTCGACAATCAGCAAATCACCCTCACCGATCCCCGCCCCGACCATAGAATCACCCGATGATTTAACAAAATAGGTTGCGCTGGGATGCTGTACCAGCAGGTCATTGAGATCGATACCTTTCTCAACGTAGTCCTGCGCTGGAGAAGGAAAACCACAGGGCACAAGGTCGCTGAACAGGGGAAAATGTTTCGTTTGTCGACGTTTTGCAGGCTGGAAAAACAACATAATAATCGGCCTCTCACTTAACTGTATTTATATACAGTAGTTTTAATGAGGACGGCGATCAAGTGACGAAAGTAGCGAACTGGGTGTTGTTTAACCATCTCGTCGGTAAGCTTTTATCACGTCTGGAAAAATAATTTCTGTTTTATTCGGCAGAGGAAGACGTTCATTTAGCCGGAACGATAAAGACGAAAGGTATCTCGATTTGAAAGGGGTAAAAAAGCCCCACACTTGCGGGGCGTTACGTCAGGAACGCTTACGCGGCATCATGCGCAGCAGCGTATTATCCTTCCAGAAGTAGTGATGCATCAGGGCAGCCGCGGCATGCAAACCAATAACAAAATAGCCCAGGTTTGCCAGCGTCACGTGCCAGGACTTCAGCATCTCCACGAGGTCAAGGTTGGCTTTTGCCGCATATGGCATGACAATGCCAAATGCAATCCACGGATTCCCCCGGTTGTACATCATCACCAGACCAATAATCGGCAACGCAATAAATAACAGATAGATAACCAGATGCCCCAGATGCGCCATTCCGGTCATCATCGGTTTCGGTTTTGGCACAATCGGCGGCGCCGGATATTTCAGCCTGACCAGCAGACGCGCCACCATCAGCGTTAAAATCGTGATGCCACAGGATACGTGCACCATGTTGAACAAGGGACGATAGCTACGCGGGAAAAACCCGCGAAACTCCATGGCGCTGTAGGCCACAATGACCAACAAAAAAACCAGCCAGTGAATACCAATTTGCAGGCCAGAATACTTATTCCCCATAACACTTCCTGAATAAAAATAATAATGCGTCAACATAACGGGCTTTTGTTAAAAATTCATTAATTTTTGTTCATCCATTATCAGTCAGTTACGTTTAAGCGCAAAAACAGCTATTGCCCCGGATGCCTGACTGGACTATGCCTGGTAGGGAAAATATGTCGTACCGCCTCATCCTGACAGGAGAAAACCATGAGTAAAATTGGCATTAACGGTTTTGGTCGTATCGGTCGTCTGGTATTGCGTCGACTACTGGAGGTCAAAAGCAGCGTGGAGGTCGTCGCCATTAATGACCTGACCTCGCCCAAAATTCTCGCCTATCTGTTAAAACACGACTCAAATTACGGTCCATTTCCCTGGAGTATCGACTTTACCGAAGACGCGCTGATTGTCGACGGTAAAAAAATCGCTGTTTATGCAGAAAAAGAGGCCAAAAATATCCCGTGGAAAACCACTGGCGCAGAGATCATCATCGAATGTACCGGTTTTTATACCTCAACGGAAAAAGCCAACGCGCACCTGGACGCAGGGGCCCAAAAAGTCCTGATATCCGCCCCTGCCGGGGACATGAAAACCATTGTTTTTAACGTGAACGACGACACGATGGATGCGAACGATCGAATTATCTCTGTCGCATCGTGCACCACTAACTGCCTGGCGCCGATGGCGAAAGCCCTGCATGACAACTTCGGTATTCAACTGGGCACCATGACAACCATCCATGCCTACACGGGGACACAATCGCTGGTAGATGGCCCTCGCGGAAAAGATCTGCGCGCCTCGCGGGCGGCGGCAGAGAACATCATTCCCCATACCACCGGTGCGGCGAAAGCGATTGGCCTGGTGATTCCGGCATTGAGCGGAAAATTAAAAGGCCACGCCCAGCGCGTACCGGTGAAAACCGGATCCGTCACGGAACTGGTATCGGTATTGGGTAAAAAGGTTACCGCTGAAGAGGTTAATGACGCGCTGAAAAAAGCCACGCTGAATAATGAGTCATTTGGCTATACCGACGAGGAGATTGTCTCGTCAGATGTGATTGGCTCACATTTCGGTTCGGTATTTGATGCGACACAAACCGAGATTACCGAAGTGGGCGATCTGCAACTGGTAAAAACCGTCGCCTGGTACGATAACGAGTACGGTTTTGTGACCCAACTTATTCGTACGCTGGATAAATTTATCAAGCTCTGACGTTGTGGCGGAGGTCGAATGAACGGTATAGCCGCCAAAGTGTAAGAATTGCGCCGGGTGACGTACAAACTCACCCGGCTAAAAACTTAGGACTGCAGATAAACCACCTGCGTTTGCAGATATTCGTTCAGACCGTGTTTACCGTCTGCCCCGCCAATCCCGGACTTGCGCCACCCTGCGTGGAAGCCCTGCATTGCCTCGAAGTTTTCACGGTTAATATAGGTTTCGCCAAACTTCAGCCCCTTAATCGCTTTCATCGCCGTGTTCAGATTTTGCGTGTAAATCGATGAGGTCAATCCATAATCGCTGTCGTTGGCCATCGTCAACGCCTCTTCCAGCGTATTAAACGCCACCACAGGCAGCACCGGACCAAATGTCTCCTCGTGCATAATCGCCATCTCCTGGCGCACATCTAACAGTAATGTCGGTGGATAGTAATAGCCTTTGCCTTCTACCGCCTTACCGCCCAGCACCACTCTGGCCCCCTCCTGCACCGCTCGCGCAACTTTCTGCTCTACTCGTTCCAGCGCAGCGGCGTTAATCAACGGTCCCATCGCAATGTCATTGCGCACAGCCGGATTGCCGAACTGTACGGCTTTCATCGCTTCCCCCAGGCGATTAACGAACTGGTCATAAATACCTTTCTGGACGTACACACGTTCGGCACAGTTGCATACCTGTCCGGTATTGATCACCCGTGAGTCAACAATTGCCTTCACGGCCAGTTCAAGGTCAGCATCATCCATCACGATCGCCGGGGCTTTCCCCCCCAGTTCCAGGCAGACTTTAGTGATGTTTTTGGCCGCTGCAGCCATAATTTTCTCGCCCGCGCCAACGCTACCGGTCATGCTGACCATTGCGACTTTCGGGTTTCCGGCCAGTTCCTGGCCGACCGTTTCACCGCGTCCAAGGACCAGATTAAATACCCCGCGCGGCAAGCCGATATCATCAACAATTTTGGCAAAAGCGATGGCATTGTTGGGCGTAAACTCACTCGGTTTAATAACAATGGTATTGCCCGTCAACAGCGCGGGGGCCAGTTTGCGAGCAATCAGGAAGAACGGAAAATTCCACGGTAGAATGCCCGTCGTCACGCCCAGAGCGCGCTTAAACAGCAGGATATTTTCGCCCGGGCGATCGCTTTGCAGGATCTCGCCTTCATAACGACGTGCCCACTCCGCCATGTAATCGATATAATCGGCGGTAAATGCGACTTCAACGTCGGCCAGTTGCTGTATTTTCCCACCTTCAGCCACTATCAATGCGCTGATTTCGCTGGCGCGTTGACGGATACCCGCAGATATTTTGCGTAGCCAGTTCGCCCGTTCAATGGCAGGCAGCGCTTCCCACTCAGGCTGAGCGCGCTGGGCGGCGTCTATCGCTTTACGCGCATCTTCGGCACGTCCATCCGGAATACGTGAGATAACCTCTTCCGTGGCCGGATTGACGACATCAATCCAGGCGTCATCGTGCCAGGTCACAAACTGCCCATCGATATACATAGGATGTTGTACGGGTACTGACATGCGCTTCTCCTGTGATTGATTTGTTTTTAACAAGTAAAACTATTGTTAATTAATATCAATCATGCCTGATGAATTATCACTACAGTGACTGTTCTGTGAGCGGCTTCATAAAAGCGCCTGGCAAAGCGATGATGAAAGGAAAAAACGGGCGGGATTTATGCCCGTTTGCAGCAAAACGCTTACAAACGGGCAGCGGAGATCACAGAGAGCGGCTCTCCAGTAAGTCTGACAACGCGGTATCGCTTTTCAGTTGCTGCCAGGCTGCCTCAACGTTACCTGGAATATCCACATGCACGATAAAATCGCGGCCACAGGGACCATAGCCATTAACATCGTCTCGCAGGCGCGGCAACTCTCCGGTAATGAGCGAAAGATAGCGATCTACCGACCATAGTCCTTCGACCGTTGGCGCAAAGTCCACGCCGTCGCGCTGTTGGACCAACTCAGGGACGAATCCCGGGAACCCCAACCAGCGCGGTGCATGCGGCTCATCGCGGGTTACGCGCTGAAACGTGGCCATCGTGCGGCGTTGCATGGTCGGATCCTGTACCACAATGACGGTATGAATGCTTTCTGTCGCCTGGCTCAGTAACGCACAGCTAAATCGGGCATTCTCACCGCAGTTTGTTGACTGGTCTTCCACCCAAATTTTCTCCCCCGGAATGTGCCAGAACTGGTGAGCGATATCGGCAAGGATCGCCGCTTCCGCACGTCCGGTGGTTCGAATGATATTGTAGCGAGGATGTCGGGCAATCGCGTCATACAGAAAGCGCGTGGAATGACCGATCCCCCCACTAATCAATAAGGGAACCTGTTGGTCTTTCGCGATCCGACAGGCGGCGTCGATGGTCGGGATCACCGCGTTCCCCGCCAGAATTACGCAATCTGAATGAACCGTGATGCCCCCCGTAAAATCGCTCTGCGCCAGCCATTGCCCTACAGTATTAATCGCCGCCAGCGTGGTCGCGGAAAGCGTCGGAAACTGACTCATATTCATGACTCCTGGTGTTTATTCTTTACCGGGTACAGAGGCCGGATGGCGGCTACGCCGTGTCCGGCCTACAGTCCCGCACCGCGTTATCCCGTGATCTGATCCATCGCCTGCAGAATACGTTTATCTGAAATAGGATACGGCGTACCAAGCTGCTGGGCAAAGTAGCTGACGCGCAGCTCTTCTATCATCCAGCGGATCTCTTTGACGTCGTCATCTTCACGGCGTGCAGGCGGCAGTTTATTGAACCATTGCTGCCAGGCCTGCTGCACACTATCCACTTTCAGCATCTGTGCGCGGTCACGGTGTGGATCGATGGCCAGTTTTTCCAGACGCTTTTCAATAGCCTGCAAATAACGCAACGTATCACCCAGGCGTTTGAAACCATTACCAGTGACAAATCCGCGGTACACCAGCCCGCTCATTTGCGCTTTGATATCTGAAAGCCCTAACGCCATGGTCATATCCACACGCCCTTTCAGACGTTTATTGATATTAAACACCGCGGTCAGGATCTGTTCGACCTGCTTCGCGATATCCACCACCGTATCGTTCAGTTCAGCCCGCACCTTCTCATGCAACGCCGCAAAGCCCTCTTCTGTCCACACGGGACCACCATGGGCGTCGATCAACCGATCCACACCGCAGGAGATACAGTCGTCAATCAAATCCAGCACTTTGCCATACGGGTTAAAATACAGCCCCAGCTTGGCTTTGTTAGGCAACTTCTCGTGTAAGTATTTAATCGGCGAAGGAATATTTAACAGCAACAGGCGGCGTAAACCGCACCACATGGCCTGTTGCTGCTCCAGCGGATTATCAAACAATTTGATGGCAACGCTGTCACGCTCATCGACCAGCGCTGGCCACGCTTTTACCTTATAGTTGCCGCGTTTTTGCTCGTAACTTTCCGGAAGCTGCCCGAAGCTCCAGATATGCAATCCGCTCTGTTCGATACCGTCATCCGCCACCGCGGACAGCGTTTCCTGAACCTTACCCTTCAAGGCGTCTTTCAGATCCTGTAGCGAACGCCCTTCCTGTAGCTTCTTGTTCTTATCATCCACCACCCGGAAGGTAATTTTTAGGTGATCGGGTACCTGATCCCAATGCCAGTCATCGCGGTCAACGGTGACACCGGTCATCCGGCGCAGTTCACGTTCCAGCGCGTCCAGCAGCGGCAGTTCCAGCGGCGTCACGCGGCCTAAAAATGCCTCAGCATAGTTCGGAGCAGGCACAAAATTACGTCGTACCGGTTTCGGCAGCGACTTAATCAGGGCGATCACCAGCTCGCGGCGCAGGCCTGGAATTTGCCATTCAAAACCGCTTTCGTCGATCTGATTGAGCAGCGGCAGCGGAATATGCACGGTCACACCGTCCGCATCGGCTCCCGGTTCGAACTGGTAGCTCAAACGCAGTTTGAGATTGCCCTGGTGCCAGAAGTTCGGATAATCCAGCTTACTGATTTTTTCCGCGCCCTCTTTGATAAGCATGCTCTTTTCAAAGTTGAGCAGGTCCGGGGTCTCGCGGGAGACTTTCTTCCACCAGCTATCGAAGTGGCGGGCAGAAACCACATCATGGCTAATACGCTGGTCGTAAAACTCAAACAGCGTCTCATCATCGACCAGGATGTCGCGACGGCGCGATTTATGTTCTAACTCTTCCACCTCCGCCCGCAGCTTCAGGTTGTCACGTAAGAAAGCATGGCGCGTTTGCCAGTCCCCCTCCACCAGCGCATGACGAATGAACAGTTCACGTGACAGCGCCGGGTCGATCTGGCTGTAGTTCACCTTACGGGCGGCAACAATCGGTAAGCCGTAGACGGTGACCTTTTCTGTCGCCATGACCGCGCCCTGCGCGCGTTCCCAGTGCGGTTCGCTGTATGAACGTTTAATCAGATGCTGCGCAACTGGTTCCACCCACTCGGGATCGATACGCGCGGCAATACGTCCCCACAGGCGGCTGGTTTCCACCAACTCCGCTACCATCGTCCACTTCGGCGGTTTTTTGAACAAACCTGAACCCGGGAAGATCGAGAAGCGGGCGTTACGCGCACCGGTAAATTCCTGTTTATCGGTATCTTTCATCCCGATATGCGACAGTAAACCGGTCAACAATGCGACGTGGATTTCCCGGTATTCAGCGGGTTCGCTGTTAACCGGGATCCCTAACTCTTTCACTACCTGACGCAGTTGGGTGTAAATATCCTGCCATTCACGCACGCGCAGGTAGTTCAGAAAATCAAGTTTGCACTGGCGACGGAACTGGTTTGACGACAGCGCTTTTTGCTGCTCGCCGAGATAGTTCCACAGGTTCACAAACGCCAGGAAATCAGACTCTTTGTCATGGAAGCGGCGGTGCTTCTCGTCGGAAGCTTGCTGCTTGTCCATTGGGCGCTCGCGCGGATCCTGAATGGACAGCGCCGAGGTGATGATCATTGCCTCACGCACACAGCCATGTTTTTGCGCTTCCAGCACCATACGCGCCAGACGCGGATCCACCGGCAGTTGCGACAGCTGACGGCCCAACGGCGTTAACTTATAAGCGGTTGCCTGTTCGTCGGTGGTTATCGCCCCCAGCTCTTCGAGCAGGCGCACCCCGTCCTGAATATTGCGTTTATCTGGCGCTTCAACAAACGGGAACGCCGCGATATCCCCCAACCCCAGCGCGGTCATCTGCAAAATAACGGACGCCAGGTTGGTACGCAGGATCTCCGGATCGGTAAACTCCGGACGCGACAGGAAGTCGTCCTCAGAATACAGACGAATACAGATCCCTTCTGAAACACGACCGCAGCGGCCTTTACGCTGGTTGGCAGAGGCCTGCGACACCGGTTCAATCGGCAAACGCTGGACTTTAGTGCGGTAACTGTAACGACTAATACGCGCAGTGCCCGGGTCAATCACATACTTGATGCCCGGTACGGTCAGCGAGGTTTCCGCCACGTTGGTGGCCAGCACAATACGACGACCGCTGTGTGACTGGAATACACGGTTCTGCTCGCTATTGGAGAGACGCGCATACAGTGGCAGCACTTCGGTGTGACGCAAATCCAGCTTATTCAGGGCATCGGCGGTGTCGCGGATTTCGCGCTCGCCGCTCATGAAGATCAGAATGTCGCCCTGACTTTCACGCCCTAACTCATCTACGGCATCAAAAATTGCCTGTAGCTGATCGCGCTCAGTGTCATCTGCGTCTTCAACAATCGGTCGATAGCGTACTTCCACCGGATAGGTTCGGCCAGAGACTTCGATAATCGGCGCATTGTTGAAATGCTTAGAAAAGCGTTCCGGGTCAATGGTCGCCGAAGTGATGATAATCTTTAGATCCGGACGACGCGGCAGAAGTTCTTTCAGGTAGCCAAGCAGAAAATCAATGTTCAGACTGCGTTCATGCGCTTCATCGATGATGATGGTGTCGTACTGCATTAGCAGCCGATCCTGCTGGATTTCCGCCAGCAAGATCCCATCCGTCATCAGCTTAACCATGGTGTTGTCACTAACATGATCGCTAAAACGGACTTTATAACCGATACAGCCGCCCGGCTCGGTTTGCAGCTCTTCCGCGATACGGTTCGCCACAGTACGCGCCGCCAGACGACGCGGCTGGGTATGGCCGATCAGCCCTTTTACCCCGCGTCCCAGCTCCATACAGATTTTCGGCAACTGGGTGGTTTTACCTGAACCGGTCTCACCAGCCACAATCACCACCTGATGGTCGCGAATGGCTTCCAGAATATCCTGTTTTTTCTGGCTGACGGGCAAGTTTTCCGGGTAGCTGATGACCGGACGCGCCGCTTCACGCAGCACAACTTTACCGGCTGCCTGGTCGATCTCTTTTGCCATCTCCTGGTAAATGGCCTGTTGTGCATCAGGATTTTTAACCTTCTTCACGCCGTGCAAACGGCGCGCAAAACGCTGCCTGTCGCGCAGCATCAGCGAGTCCAGCTGTTGTTGCAGCATGTTGAAGGTTAATTTTGGTTGTTCTGTCATAGCGTTAAAAGGCAGAGTTCTGCCGGGTTAAATCTCTTTTAGATGATAGATATAGAGTACCACATCGGAGCTTTTCATGTGTTGTTCAATAATTTCGAACATAGGATTCGATATATTGCGCTATCACTGCGACAGGATTGTGAATAAAGTGTCAACAAGCAACGGGGCACTACCCCTTCAAACACATAAAAGGAAACACCCATGAGCAAGGTATTAGTTCTTAAATCCAGTATTCTGGCAGGGTACTCTCAGTCTGGTCAGTTGTCTGATTATTTTGTTGAACAGTGGCGTGAAAAGCACTCTGCTGATGAAATCACCGTCCGCGACCTGGCTGCAAATCCTGTTCCGGTGCTGGATGGCGAACTGGTGGGTGCGCTGCGCCCAAGCGATGCGCCGCTGACGCCGCGTCAGCAAGAAGCGCTGGCGCTGTCTGACGAGTTGATCGCTGAACTAAAAGCGCATGATGTGATTGTCATCGCCGCGCCGATGTATAACTTCAACATTCCGACGCAACTCAAAAACTACTTTGACCTGATTGCCCGTGCTGGCGTGACCTTCCGTTATACCGAGAAAGGTCCGGAAGGTCTGGTGACCGGTAAACGCGCAGTGGTGCTGACCAGCCGTGGTGGTATTCATAAAGATACGCCGACTGACCTGATCACACCGTACCTGAACGTGTTCCTGGGCTTTATCGGTATCACCGACGTGAACGTTGTCTTTGCTGAAGGTATCGCTTACGGCCCGGAAGTGGCATCTAAAGCACAGTCCGATGCGAAAGCCGCTATCGACAGCGTGGTTGCTGCCTGATAATTCCCCCTCTCACCATCCGGTGGGAGGGATTCTCGGTACCTACTTCTTTGCCCGCACATGTACCTGCTTGCCGTGAATGCGATTAATATCACGCCAGATGGTGGCATATTCCCTGCACTTCGCCAGATTTTCTTCCCAGCAATGAAGTAAAAATTGTTCCGGCTCCGCGACATCCCGGCTTAACAGCTTGAACACCCAACGATTCCAGACATACCACTTGAGAAGCCACATGATTTCACTCCACGACGCGACCGGTGTTGAACTATATCAACATCAGTTTGATGCCGTGTGGCAACTATTGCGATGTCGATGAATAATCCGAATGAATGCTATACCAACTGCACGAGCCAGAAAGCCCACTGAACCGCAACCATGCAGAGCGTATGTCGATACTGTTTTAATGCGCCTGACTGGCGATCGGCCAGCGTGAGTGTCTTCAGTCGTTCACGTCGCCAGATAAAGTACAGCGCCTCTCCAGCCTGCGTATTGTTTTGTGCGGTGATCAGCGAAAAATAACGTTCGTCGAGCCATAATCGCCAACAGCCAAACCAGACTATGGCGCATAACAGGGCGATAACGGCTCGCAGTATTCCTGGCGGCGCGACAAAAAGCACCCACGCCAGCGGCGGCAGGGAAAAAAGCAGGATGAAGCGCCAGCTCGCTAACGTATGTCGCAACAAACCACTCTGAAGATCTTCACTTTCTGTTACGTCGTCACTTTCTGTTGCCATTGTTGCAGCATCTCCAGATGTTTATCTGTCAGTACCACCTGTGGCCGACTCGCCCGAATCTGCGCCACGGCGTGCCCTACCGTCGCCGCATGACCGTAACGTAACAACCACGCCGCAACCACCATCGCACTGCGCGAGAGACCTAAGGCACAGTGAACTAGCACCGAGCCCTGCGTCTCACGCAGAGTCTCCAGCGTATTCACCGCCTGCTGCAGTTCGGACTCATTCGGGATCACTAAATCCAGCATCGGTACGCAGTGATAAACACGCGAAGCCGTCGCACGACCACGTGGAAACTCAAAGGTCACGTCCAGCACCGCATTTTGCGCAGGCACGCTGTGCGGGTAACTGCCGAGATACACGCCAGCCACCACCGGGCTTATCGCAGGCAGACGTCGGGTAAACCAACGCATCGACAGCCACATTCCCGCTCGCCACGGTAATGACAGCCAGTAAACGGCGGGTGGCAGTTGGCCCTGCGGATCTTTAGCCGTCACCGCCGCGCCGAAACCAGCGTAACCCCACGCAACCATCAGCAATGCCAGCGCAGGCCATAACAACCACGGCGTCAGCAATGCGGCGGTGATAAAACATAATGCTGAACCCAACAGATAACGACGCATCAGCCTCAGGCGCGCAGCATCCGGCTTACACCAGCGCCAGCGGCGTTGTTCCGGTACCAGCCAGTCAATCAGCATCCCTGTCGCCACGCCGGTGATAATATCGATAAAATGATGCTGCCAGGTGGTCAGCACGGATATGGCGATCAGTAAAAACCAGCCGTCACAGAGCCAGCGCCAGCCGCCGGACAGATAGCGACTGAAGTGCCGCCACAGCAGCCAGCCGAGTATGATATGCAGCGACGGCGACTGGTTATAGGGTAGATCGAACTGTTCCAGTTGTGCGAACAGCCACCCCGCGGCCCCCGTCACTTCGGGGCGGGTGAAGCTAAACTGCAACGGAAACAGTAAAAAGCCGCCGCAGGCAATTATTGATGCCAGCACCAGCCTGAGCACCAGTCGACGCTGCTCGAAACGCGTAGTGCAAACAAACAGCGACAATCCGTATAACAGATCCAGACTCCAGTACGGAATGATGGTCCATGGAATAAAAGGAATGGCAGACTCCCAACTAAAAACGATGCTGCCAACGTTCTGATATTTAGCATCCTGCCAGGCGGTAAACTGATTCACCTTGCCGTACGTAAGGAAAAAAAAGGGGGCCAGCAGCAGCAACCACCCGACTGCCTGCACCATAATTTTACGCTGTTCAGGAAGCACGGCGTACCGCCATGGAAACGGTAAAAATACCCCACTCATCAATCAGCTGCGCACACTTCTCAAAGCCCGCTTCGCGGACCAGCGCATCCATTTCACCCTGCGTACGCACACGCATAATCCACGCTTTACCGTCTTTATGACTGGTCAGCGACCAGGCTATCGTTTTAAGCTGCGGGTGCCAGGGCTGTCCGGTGTAAATCAATATTCCGCCCGGCGCTATCGCCTCAGCCAGCCCGGCCAGCGAATTTTTGACCAGTGAATTCTCAGGAAAAAGCTCATACAAACCGGAGACAATCCCCAGAGCAGGACGAGGTTCAAGCGCCGCCAGCTGTTCGCGGTTGAAGGCGTCGCCTTGTTCAAAACGAGCAATCTCAGCCATGCCTCTGCTGGCGATCATTTCCCGGCCTTTATTCACATTCAGTTCGCTGTAATCGCGCAGTAAAATTGAACGTACTGCCTTTTCTCCCTCCAGCGCGTCGAGCACATAACGTCCGTGTCCGGCAGCAATATCCACCACATGTACCGACATGCCCTGCTCCGCCAGCTGTGCAACCGCCTGACTAATCAGCATTTGCAGATGAATTTTACGCTGACGGATCCCTTTCCAGCCTACGCTGTTAAGGTAATTTTTATCGATTAAACGCCCCAGTGCGCTACTGCCCTGCGGCTGATTGCGATAGACGTAATCCAACGTGCTGCCAGAATCAAAACCGGTGTCAAACCCCAGACGAACACCTGCTGATTGCGTCCCCAACAGCTTCATGCCATAGCGCAAACCACGGTAGGCAATGTCGTCAAGAGAATATCGCGCAGGTCCCCCGCTGAGCATCCGCCAGGTATCTGCGCCAGGGCTCCAGCGATCTTCGTTACTGTAATCAAAACGCTGCGGCGGCATGGCGTATAGCGTAGAAATGAAGTCACGCATTTTATCGAACGCCAGATGCCGATCTTTTTCGCCCAGCGTGTCGTGGTAAAACCCCGGCAACACGTGCAGTTCCTTGAGGGGATTTCTCAGGCGCTGATAAAAATCAATTTGCGGCTGGCGATGCACAACGAAATCATCTCCGGACACCAGTAACTGCACTGGTAACGAAATGGCGGCAGCATCGCTGACAATGCGTTCCGCCGTTTTGTAGAGATCCAGCAAGATGTTCACCGCAATAGCCCGGGTGATCTGGGTATCAAGGTTAAAGCTCGCCACACGATCGACGTCATGCGTCAGGTATTTACCCTTAACATAAGAGTTGACGAAAAACAGGCCGCGCAACTGGTGCATCAATGCCAACCCCTGACGGGCAAACGGCACATACAATTTCACTTTGAAGGCCGGAGATGCCAGTACGAGTCCACGAATAGCGGGTGCGTAGTCATGTACCCAGGTCGCGGCCAGTACCGCGCCAACGCTCTGCGCCACGACCACCACATCTTCCATTGCGGCATGGCTGTCTGCGGCGGCGAAACGCACAAACTCTTCGACATCCTGAACTGAACGCGCCAAAGAAGGACTATAGCCACGTTGGCCCGGAGAATGGCCATGACCTCGCGCATCCCAGGCATAAAATGTGGTATCCGGAATCGCTAACTCATCCACAATATGCTGTAGGCGCCCGGAATGTTCGTGTCCGCGATGGAACATGACGATCACTTTAGGCGCTGCGTCAGGGGCAATTGCCGGCCAGTAGCGATAAAACAATTCGGTGTTGTCACTGGTCACAAAATGACGTTCGTCAGGTACGCGTGTATTACTCATGCGAATGTAATCCTTTAGTTTGTTGCTCCAACAGCAACAGTTGCTGTCTGAGCCCGTCCATGAAGAGAGATTTATCCCCATGAAAATACAAAGCACTGCCAATATTGACATCAATAAACAGCGGGAGCGGTATACGATTCCCTTTCGCCATGACAGATTCGGTGCCACGTAGCCAGACGGGAATAATCGGTACCTCAGGTACGTGCTGGCTCAGATGCCATAACCCTGACTTCAACGGCGACAGCTTCCCTGGTTCACCCCGCGTACCTTCCGGAAAGAGGATCAGGATCTTGCCGTCGCGTAATGCCTGTTCGCACTGCGCCAGCGGATTGGCTTCTCCGCCCTTTCGCGAAATGGGAATAATGTTGAGAATATTTAGCGCAAACCAGGCCATGGCTTTATTACGCAGGAAATAGTCAGCGGCAGCCACCGGATGAACCGACGCCTGACGGCGCAGCGGAAAAAGCGAAAGCAGCGCAAACACATCCATATGGCTGTTGTGATTGGCGACAATAATTGCCGGTCCGCGGGTGGGCAAACGCTCCCGATGTCTGATACGCAGCCCCAGCCACAGCCAAATCACCGGCCAGACGATACACAGCGTAAACAGCGTTCGCAGAATTGAACTCAGCATAAGTTAGTAGCAAAAGTAGCGAATGAAATGGAAAAATACGGGGGCGGTGAAGATCAGAGAGTCAAGCCGATCGAGGATCCCGCCATGGCCAGGCAGCAGTGTTCCACTGTCCTTCACGCCAATATCACGTTTGATAGCCGACATCACCACATCGCCACAAAAACCGCTAATACCGATAATAAAGCCAGCCAGTAGCGACAGCGGTATGCTTAGCGGCGTCATCAACGGTCCTAACAACGCGGCCAACAGCGTGGTGGTCGCTACGCCGCCAACCAGTCCCGCCAGCGTCTTATTAGGGCTGACTGTGGGCATCACTTTGATCCGCCCAATCGATTTGCCCCACAGGTACTGCGCGATATCGTTGAATTCCGTTAAGCCAACCAGGAACAGCACCAGCAATGCGCCGGTTTGTTTGCCGTCATCCGGCAGAACCAGCAAAAACGCGACATGGCTGAAGGCAAAAACGGTGGTCATCAGGCTCCAGTGGTGCTGCGAAGCGTAGCGCAAGAACCCCTGCGTATCGCCCGCAATGACCATTCGTACGGGTAAGAATAAGAATGCGTATACCGGGATAAACACCACAAACATGCCGTACCAATTAATACCGATCAGCCAGTAGTTGACTGGAATAGCAATGAACATCCACAGCAGCGGCATGCGATCGGTCTGACGCGACGGCGCCAGCGTTAAAAATTCCTTTAACGCCATGAAGCTGACCAGCGCGAAAAAGGTCAGCGCCAACCAGTGCGGACTTAAAATCGCCAGAGAAAACAGGACGATGATTATCCACCAGGTGCGTATACGTAATGTCAGTTCCCGCCAGTCTTTATCCGGTCGTCGCCACACCAGTAATCCATTAACCACTGTTGCAGCCAGCAGCAGTGCAAAAATGACCGCGAGTGACTTCTCCAGCATCATCATTGCGCCACCTCTTCGCGTAATGCGCTTCTACAGCGGTTAATCACTGTCCATAGCAGCAGGAGAATAGCAACACTCCACAGCACATTGTTCCACTGTACAAGCTGCGGCCACAGAGTCAGCGCCAGCCCCCACGCACCACATACCAGCGCTCTGTCGCTTTTACCCAGCGGTCCGGCATAACTGCGAACGCCATTAATCGTTTGTGCCAGAACGCCACAGAACTCCGTCATCACCGCACAGAACAACATCACCATAACCAGCAATCCATTACTGTCAGGAAGCAGCATAAACGGCAGATAAAGCGCTATATCTGAAAGAATATCCCCGCTCTCGTTCAGAATGGCCCCAAGACGCGACTGCTGGTGACATTCACGCGCCAGCATACCGTCGAGGGCATTGAGCGCCATTCGAATAAACAGCACGATGGGCAGGAGAACAAAGTATTCAGGCTGGGGGAAAATCACCAGTACGCCGCCGGTCACAAAAGAGAGCGCCATCGCAGCAAGAGTAACGCGATTTGCTGTGACGCCCTTTTTATGAAGCCAGAACATTAATGGGCGTAAAAGCGCCTGAAAAGCGGGTTTTATCTGATAAAGCGTCATCATCATTCCTTGATAATTACTGAATGAACTATAGTGTATTAATTAATCGCTGCCGCCTATTACTTTTTAGCGAGTCAATTGAAAATCGGATTTTATAAACAACAATCCATTATTTTTTCAACCACTTACCGTTTATACCTTGCACATACTCCCCCGGTTTAGCGCGAGCAACTAACTTCTGTCCGGCCATTTTTGCCACTTCCTCTGGCGGAATATTATTGCTCTCAGCCAGTTGCTGATAACTGGCGCTTCGCGCCTTATTAATCTCACTCACCAGCGCCTGCGTTTCGGCATCGGTTTGTAATGCCACCAGATAACCATTAAGTGTTTCCCCCACCCGCCCCTGGGTTCTGGCTTCATTCAGGGTCAACGCCCACGCATTGCTGGTGATAAAACTCAGCGCCACCAGGATCGCTGCAAGCTGTTTTTTCATCATTACCTCAGAACAGATCGCTGCGCGATTTCAATAAGCTCTCAACGTCTTTATCAACTTTGATATGGATTTCATGCTCAATTTTGACGTTCATATTAATCGTGATCGGCTCTTTTGGCGCAGCCACTTCGATTCTTGGGGTACAACCTACCACCAGAGATGAAGCCAGCAAACTCAGCATGGCGGCTATCGTTTTCATTGTTGTTCCTCACATTCCTTGCCTTCCAGGCAATGGGTTTCCGGCAGCGCTGCATTTTGCTCAAGCCATGCCTGTAAATTGTCACCAAAACGCAAACTGCGCCATAGCGTAAAGATGTTTTCCTCGTGGGTGTAATTCAAATTAACCGTACCCACTTTGCCATCGACTCGACTATTGCCAGTAACGGTTGCCTGCATCGTTAAGACGCCCAGGTTATCCAGGTTTATTTTCGTCCAGGAATGGGTTATTTCCATATAGCGCAGCCAGTTAATTGCCGCGCCAGCCGCCATATTATCTTTAACGACGGCATCCGCCGTGTCTTTATCAATGCGCAGCGTCATTGGACCTGGGTTGGTTAACCAGCCGTCTTTGATGATCCACTTTTCGTTATCTAACCATAATGGCAACGCGCCACTGACCGGACCCGACATGGCGAATTGCTTGGGGTTAACCGCGCTAATAAGCTCGCTGGAGGAGATATTCTGCACCCTTAATAAGGCTGGGTCGTGCTGTGGCATCCGCAGTTGCTGCATGATGACTTTGCCTCCCAGCAGTTCGGCGCTGACATCGCTCAGCAGTAATGGATTGCCTTCACTCCAGGGGTACGCGCCCTGCAGATCGGCAGTAATATTTTTCACCGTCACCTGATTCACGACTTCCGCAATACGTAGTGAAACAGGCCCACGCGTACCTAGTTGCCATGCGCCTTCGCTAAACCGAAACGGCAAGATAAAATCGACGCCATTAATTTGGTTATCAGGCATCCAGGCGCTACCGCCTTTTAATACCCCATGACCGCCTGCTTCAAAGCCCTGTTCCGGCGCGGCCGAGAATGCGACCTGCGCATAGAGATCACCTTCACGCAGTTTCATTTTCCAGTCAGGCGGGATCAGCGGCTGGAACACGGTGAGTGATTGTTTTGGCCACCAGGCCTGCCCGCGCAGACGGATCCCGTCCCAACGACCATTTAGCTGTACGGGGCCAATCGCACCCGCGTGAAGCTGGCCCTTGAACTGGAAAATCGTCGGGTCGCTGCCTTCCACGCTGAACTTTAGCGTTGAGGGAGGTAAGACGCTTCCGCCGGTGAAGACGGTTTTTCCTGCGTCCAGTGATAGTGCGCCGCTAAACGTCGGTTTGGTCGCGTCCCGTACCCAGACGATAGGCTCATCCATTACCAGGCGTGGATTTTCCACCGTCATGGTGCCGTATTGCAGGTGATCAAATCCGGTGGAGAGATCAAAGAGCTTCAGCGTGTTGTCATGCCATTCCCCCTTACCCGCCACGTCCCAGCGAGCATGCATCGGCGTAAAGCTGCCTTCGCCCCAGTAGCGCCATTGCCAACGACCGGCATCAGGAAGAAAATCATTTGCCAGACCATCCAGATGCAGTTCAAAGCCCCCCATCTGGTTTTCATGCGCACGCAAAATAGCCTGTAGACGGCCATCCACCCCGCGTTGTGTTACCTTTACGCCCGCCAACGGCCAACGAATCTCGTCAATATCCAGCGAATCAATTACCCGCCCCCGCGAACGCAACAGCGCCCCAGGCTCAAACGCCAGTTGCGGATCGTTCAGGCTACCGGTGAGTTTGGCGGGTAATTTTGCGTAGAAGATCAGATCGCCCTGTTTCGCTTCGCCGATCAGCTGTAACGGCATCTCGTTATTATCGATACCCAACTTACCTGGCCCCAGCGTTAAAACGGCATTTCCTTTACCGGCATCGCCTTGCGTCAGAATGTTCAGACGCCCGCTCACCACGGCGTTTTCCAGCCCTGCCTGCCAGTTTTCAACTTTCATGCCCAGCCGCCCGCTTAGCGGGAATCCCTGATAAGGCCAGTTCCAACGACCATCGCTGATGGTCAACTGCTGGCGGGTTATTTCCCACGGAAGATCGAGCAGTGGATCGGCACTATCCCGCGCCATGACGATCAGTTGTCCGCTGTTTTCTTGCCACTCCAGTTCGGCATCCACAAGCGTGGGTTCCTGCGGCAAGCTCAGCGTCGCAACGGCATGACCGCTCACTGGTAACCCATCCGGAACCAGCGGCATAGTAAATTCACCGACCAGTTTTACCGGCGGTTGCCCTTCAAATGCTGCAACATCCAGCTCATTTACCGTGAGATTTTGCCCATGCAGACGCCCCTGGAATTTAACCTTTTCACCCTGGTAGCGCAGTTGCTGAGTAGCGGGCGTTAGCGAAAGCGACAGTTTCCCCTGCCATTCCTGCCAGGGAGAAAGAATAAGTTTGTCGATGTTAATCCAGGTATTGGGCAGCATCGATTGCCATTCAGCCAGCGTTTTGGGTGCTACCGGAGACGCTTCTGTCTGCGGTAATTTGGCCAGGCAAGCGGAATCCAGCTCAATTGTCCCGACATTGAGCAACCAGCGGCTGGGATGGGACAGGTCCGCCTGAGTAATGCGCGCCAGCGGGCAATCATCGACCAGATAGCGGAGTTCCGGGATATGCAGCCCATGCCGTGTCAGCCGTGGACTCTCATCCAGCGCGATACGTGTCCCCACAGGTAACCAGACGCCCACCAGGGTCGGGACCCACAAGCCAAGCGTCATCACCAGCGTCAGCGGCACGAGAATCAATAATAAAAGGAGTGCCAGAACGGCTTTATATTTACCCTTCATGGGTAGTTAATATCCTGATTTAGCAAAATTTAAGCCGGTTTAGGCCTGTATTGTGGCATGTTTAACTAAACATGCCCACCTTAAGAATAGATGCCATTGAAATATATGTAATATTTATAGGTTGTGGATAATAAAAAATAGTGGTCTCTCAGGGAGGTACTCCTGTACCATATCCGTCAGTAACGCAGAAAACCGACCATTTTTTTCCCTGTTCGCCCTATGCCGTGCCTCATTTCTGGTGAAAGGCAATGCCCAATAATTTGTCGAGCACAATATTAACCAGCGAAATAGCAATCTTCTCAACCTGAGCTCTTGCTGTAATTGCCACCGTGTTTTTATATTGTCGCAGTAGTTGATCTCTGGCGTAGAGCAACGCCTCCAGTTCACTGTCACTCAGTTTTCCCTGCCCACGAAGACGCAGCCAGTATGCAACTTTCTTACCGGTATCGTTTATTACCTCATTCGTATCTTTTGCAGCTGAGAGCAAGAGCGCTTTCAGTTGTTCTTTAATGGATTCAGCAACCTCATTTTTAATCGCATTCATGGCATCATCAATATCTGACATTTTTCATCCCCTATTTTACAACAGACCCCACGCGGGAAGTTTCTCCCCGAATGGCCAGATCGTAGTTCAACTTAACTACATCGATTTTTTCGTTCACATAGGCGACGCTAAATAACTTTTTATCCTTCATCGCCATTCGGCAATCACTCTCAAAGACATTATCGAGGTAATGAATAGCCCGTACACGTGAGTCATCATGCTTGCCTGCAGCATATTCAGTCGCTTCACGGAACTTGAGGTCCCCGGTATCGCAGGTAGCCTTTACCTTAGTTTCATCAAAGGTATTCCCGGGTTTAGCTGTATTATCTTCGAGAAATTTAAGGTGGAACGCCTTCAAATTTGTGAAGTTCTGGTACGCTCCTGCATCGTAGTGTGAAACGAATAAGGCACACCCACTCAGTAAAAGGAAAGTGCACAACATCATCCGGGCAGCGGAATTAAGCACTATATTAGATCGTTTCATTTTTCACTCTCCGCGATACCCCATGATGGCAAACAGCGTTTCCCCTCCTTGTACATCGCTGGCAAGGAACCCGTCGGCGGTGAGCGCCAACGGGCGTCGCGTCACCGAATTACCAACATTACCGCCAATAATTTCAATCTCATTAGTGCCAACGGAAACAACTAAGTCGGTGTGACTACTGTAGTTGCCCAAATGCTGATGATCGTAATCAACGACTTTGTCGGGATCTCTGTCCCAACAGACTAAATCCCCCACCTGCGGTTTATGCTCATTCAGCCTGTATCCCCAGTACAACGCTTTGGCATTGCCCTGATTTCTGTCGCGAATCGATTTGCTGATGTACGTCGCATGCGAAGCGGAGTAGGAAAAACGCTCCCCCGCGCCAGCCTGACGCATGGCCCATGAAATAAACGCCGCCGACCACGGCCAGTCATGATCTCGCCCGTCCAGATCGTCCCGCCCGATTTTTGCCCAATACAGGCCAACACGTTGCCACCAGCCATCCTCACCCTCTTTGTGTCCGGAATGAAGAAGGCCACCATTGCGGTTGTAGCGCTGCTCGCCAAAAAACAGCCACTCGTCAGTTGCGATCGACGCGGCGTTATCTGCAAAACCAGAGACGAGTGTTTCCTCGCCAAAATACGGAACGCTGGGTTGTTCCACCGGAGGTAGCGACGTCTGAGTGATTGATATATCAGGTGATGGCCCGACGAGTATACCGTTGGCATTAATGGGGACCTGTGAAAGATCCCAGTTGCCGCGATCTATTTCAAATCGCAAACATTTTGTACGATAAACGGTAGGATGAAGTTCGGGGTTGCTATGGTTGGCTAACCATGAATTTCTCACTTCAACATACTGGGAAATCCAGGTATGTTCATCACCACCACTGGCTGGAGGCACTTCACGAAACTGGGCGCGCAAGAACGTCAAAATAGCGCCGCTATGAACAAATGAGTCATAGATGACCAGAAGTGAAAGCGCATCTTTAAAACCAAAGTCCTGTGCCCATTTCAGCGCAGGCAGATAGTAGCGCTCATCAAAGAACCGATCCTGTACCGATTTCATTATCGGATCATCGCGCCCTGCTCGTCGTAATAAGTCTTTAAACGGTTCATTGTCAACCAGTGCGATATTACCTATCTTTGGAACAAACGGAGCAAGATCGGCACTGAATCGCCCATTTTCATTAACGTAACGGGTCACCAGATCCTGCAATTTGCTGTATTCCGTAGTTTGTGAACGACCGTAAGTGATCTGCCTGATCCCGTGAGGGCCATCATGGAATATCGCGATAGCCGAGTAATCACCTTCGGCCGAGCCGGTTTCAAACGCATTCAGGACTCGTTCACAGAGACTTTTCTGTGCTGGCGTAAGTATCATGATGCTCCTCTCTATTGATAGTTAATCATTACACTTAACTTACTTTTTCATGCTGTCGGATTTACCCTGCTCTGCGGGTTTTGGGCCTGTGGAACGGACTTGCATAACCCGTTGAAGAATATCGAACCAGAAAGGTCCGCCAAGTGAGACGGCGAAAATAGTCACCAGCAGTCCCATCACTTTTGCCAGCCATTCCGCAGCCCCTTGAGGCCATCCTTTCCAGCCCAGTTCGAAACCTGCAGACTGCATAACGGCAATCGCGTGTTTATATTTACCTTCAGCTGTCGCGATACGGTCCTCGTCCTGAGCCTGATTTTTCGCCTCATTGACTTCCTGCTGCGCGATCGCCACCATTTTTTCTCGAACCTCAGGATTGGAGGCCAGCACCGTCGCAAGATTGAGGCTGTCAATATTTCCCCCCAGAACCAAAACGGTGGCGACAATCAACGTGATGGTCTGCATTTTTCGTTTGTACCAACCCGAGGCGCGATCCATTACCGCATCAAACTGTTTTGCAACCGCGTTGCGAAACGTGGCCGCGTTATTGCCCGTCTGCGCCACCACTGTTTCGAGGATGCCTTTGATCCGGTTATTTTTGGCATTTCCCGGCAGCGCGTTTACTCCAGCGGAGAGCGTTGCCATCGCACTTTTGCTGACAACTAACGCCTCCACGACTTGCGCGACAATGTCTGGGGGAATATAGGAAGGACGCCCCTGGTTTCCTTTACTTAGGGACTGAATTAACGGATGTTCAAAAAACTGAGTAATAAATTGCTGATTTTGCGCCAACTCGCCTGAAAGGAACTCGTTCAGCGCCACTTCAAGATTTTGACTACGAATACAGGCCCACGCAGAAATAGTTTCAACAATCGCGGTACACGCTATCCCAAAAATGAAATACACAGTCATCATCCCAATTAATATATCAAGCGTTTCAAGTCCAAACATGCTGTCTCCCTCATAGTGAAGAGCGTTTGATCAACCGACCGCAGAAACCATGCTAGTTGCTTCCTGAAAATATGAGTCAGAAACAGTGAGTATTCGGTAAGAAGTTCGTAGTAATTACTCGCGAGGTATCAATCAGAAGTCGCATACTCTTTGCCTAACTACATGCGTCATCTAATAAACAGCCACTAATAAAATATTATTATCCTGCCAGTCAAAATTAAACCATTTTATTAATGTCATCCCCTGCGAAAACACGTAAATATTAATTACCCCCACTTAATTTTAGTCGGCAATATTCAGAAAAACATCAATAAAGGTAAAGGCGCTCTAACCAAATTTGAAGCAAGGCCAAGTAAAATGAAAACATTAAAATACATAGCTTTCAGTATTTTTATCGCTATACTAAGTGGTTGCAGCACGTCCAACACTGGTGTTACCAGTATGGCATCCAGCAGCAATGAAATAGATATATTAGCTCAAAAACCAGATTATGCCATTGTCAAGGTTTTGTATGCCACCGATAGAAATCAGAACAGCGGCGCACCACCCAACCAATCATATGGAATCAATCGAGCCTCAATCTCCTATGGATTCTGTGAAGTTAGCATTCCTCGACACCACATTATAGGAGTAACTGAACAACCTTCATTTTTAAAACTTGAGTTCAAAGAAGACCCTAAAAAACACGTAGCCTTACTTGGTGTAACGCCTTTAGCTAAAAATGATTTTTTCAATTACCTTGTGTCTACAGTAAGCAATACACCAGAGAAAAAGACCTTCATTTTTGTTCATGGGTATAATGTTTCATTCGCCGAAGCAGCCAGAAAAACAGCTCAAATATACTATGATTTAAACATCGATATGGTCCCTGTTTTTTATAGTTGGCCTTCACAAGCCAGAACCTCTGCTTATACCATTGATGAGCAAAATGCTGAGTGGACACAAACCAACCTAAAACATTTCCTTATCGATTTTCTTGAGAAATCTGATTCAAAAAATATTTACCTGATAGCCCACAGTATGGGTAATAGAATTTTATCGCGGGCGGTTATTGATGTATTGAATACAAATCCAGATTATCGAAATCGTATAAAAGAGGTCATTCTAACTGCTCCTGACATAGATGCCGATGTTTTCAAACGAGACATTGCCCCTGCATTGGTGGCAAAAGGAGAGCCTGTTACTTTGTATGCTTCATCAACAGATAAGGCGTTAGCCGCATCCCAGGCGATACACCGTTATCCGCGAGCGGGTGATTCGTCTACTGGTTTGATTTATTATCCTGGAATAGAATCGATTGACGCAACCAGCGTTGATACTAGCTTTATAGGCCATAGTTACCCAAGCGAAGAACGTTCTGTGCTTTCAGATATTTTTTATCTTATTAATGATAACAAGCGAGCATCCCAACGCATCGGGCTAAGCTACATTGAAGCTGGGCAATACTGGAAAATCAATGAATAGATAGCGAATTCAGGCTGAATCGCCACAGATAATCTAGACACTT